>NZ_CP041335.1:4016962-4325960 GCF_008033135.1 Chitinolyticbacter meiyuanensis | reverse complement strand
ACGCGGGAGTGAGTGCGGATGGCGGGGGTGAGGTGCAGATTCTAGTCGCTTGCGTCTCAGTTATCCACAGGCGCGTCACAGGACCGACTCGCGGCAATGGTTGACATTGACGGAATTTGGCAGTGTAATTAACGGTTTACTTAGTCCGGCCAGGAATTCCATCATGAAGCGTACCTTCCAACCCTCCGTTATCCGTCGCAAGCGCACCCACGGTTTCCGCGCTCGCATGAAGACCCGTGGTGGCCGTGGCGTGATCGCCGCTCGCCGCTCCAAGGGTCGCGCTCGCCTGTCGGCCTAAGCCTGCAGCGCGCCGTGCAAGGCGCTTCCCGCTATCGCTATACGCGGGCCATGCGCCTACTCAAAACGGATGAGTTTTCATCCGTTTTTAATTTGCGCCTGTCGGTCAGCAACGAGTTCTTCCAGGTGCTCGGCCGGCCGAACGGTCTGCCTGTGGCGCGACTCGGCGTGGTGGTCGGCCGCCGGACCGACAAACGGGCGGTGGTGCGCAACTACATCAAGCGCACCGTGCGCGAACGTTTCCGCCTTGCCGCCGCCGAGCTCGTCGGGATCGATCTGGTGGTGCGGCCGCGCCGTGCGTTCGGCCGCGCCGATGGCGCAGCCGCGCGCGAGGCGCTGATCCAGCTGTTTCGCCGCCTGCGTGGCCGCGTGCCGCCCTCGCCCCATGTGTGAACGTTGTCCGGATCGGCCGGTCGGAACGCGGGGCTTGGCGGCAGGTGCCGGCATCATGCTGGTGAAACTCTATCAGTACACGATCAGCCCCTTGCTCGGCCCCCGCTGCCGCTATACCCCGAGCTGCTCGCACTATGCCGTTGAGGCCTTGGCGAAATATGGCGCCCTACGCGGTGGCTGGCTTACAATTCGCCGTCTTTCGCGCTGCCATCCCTGGGGCGGCAGCGGCTATGACCCCGTTCCCTGATTCTTGAGCCCACGATGGATACCAAGAGACTGATCCTGTTTATCGCGTTGTCCTTCGGCATTCTGTTTGCCTGGCAGAAGTGGATGGACCACCGGTACCCGCCGGCCGCCAAGGCACCGGCGACCGCCAGCAGCAGCGCCCCGGCCGGCAGCGAGCTGCCGCAGGCCGGCAAGGACACTGCCGCCACCACGGCGACCGCGCCCGATTCCGGTCGCTTGCAGTCGGGCCAGCGCATCCATGTGAAGACCGACCTGCTGGATGTCGAGATCGACACCATCGGTGCCGACCTGCGTCGCGTCGCGCTGCTCAAGCACGGCACCCAGGGCAAGCCGGAGCAACCGTTCCTGCTGTTGAACGACGGCAAGGATCAGACCTACGTGGCCCAGACCGGCCTGCTGGGTGACGGCCTGCCGACGCACCGTGCCACTTTCAAGGCCGACGCCAGCCAGTACGCACTGGCCAATGGCCAGGACACGCTGGCAGTGCGCCTGACCGCGCCTGGCCCCGATGGGGTGCAGATCGCCAAGGTCTACACCTTCAAGCGCGGCTCCTACCTCGTCGACGTGAAGTACGAGATCGTCAACGGTGGCAGCAAGCCGCTGGCGGCCTCGGCCTACTATCGTCTGCTGCGCGATGGCCATGTCGAGAACCCCGGCTTCTTCGGCACGCATACCTTCACTGGTCCTGCGGTTTATACGCAGGCAGCTAAATTTCAAACCCTTGCTTTCAACAAAATTGACAAGGGAGAGGCCGATTACGTGAAGCAGGCCCCGGATGGCTGGGTGGCGATGGTGCAGCACTACTTCGCCAGTGCCTGGATCGCCTCGCCCAAGGGTCAGCCGTCTGTGTGCGGTGCCAAGCCGTGCGAATACGAAGTCAAGCGCCTGTCCGACGGCCTCTACTCGGCCGGTTTGATCGTGCGCCTGCCGCAGATTGCTGCCGGCGGCAAGTTCGAGACCAGCGTGCCGCTGTTCGTCGGCCCGCAGGAAACTCGGATTCTCAACGATGTTGCGACAGATTTTGATCTGGTCAAGGACTACGGCTATTTCACCGTGTTCTCTCGTCCGCTGTTCTGGGTGCTGGACCAGATCCACAAGGTGGTCGGCAACTGGGGCTGGGCGATTGTGCTGCTCACCGTGCTGATCAAGTTGGCGTTCTACCCGCTGGCTTCGGCCAGCTACCGTTCCATGGCCAAGATGCGCAAGCTGGCTCCGCGCATGCAGCAGATGAAGGAGCGGTACGGCGACGACAAGATGAAGTTCCAGCAGGCCGTGATGGACATGTACAAAACGGAGAAGGTGAACCCGCTCGGTGGTTGCCTGCCGATGCTGGTGCAGATCCCCGTGTTCATCGCGCTGTACTGGGCGCTACTGGCCGCCGTCGAGCTGCGCCAGGCGCCGTGGATCCTGTGGATCACCGACCTGTCGCTGAAGGATCCGTTCTACGTGCTGCCGGTACTGATGACGGTGTCGATGTACGTGCAGACGCTGCTGTCGCCGCCCCCGCCCGATCCGATGCAGGCCAAGATGATGAAGATCATGCCGCTGGCGTTCAGCGTGTTCTTCTTCTTCTTCCCGGCCGGCCTCGTGATCTACTGGGTGGTGAACAACTGCCTGTCCATCCTGCAGCAATGGTGGATTACCCGGCAGATCGACAAGGCCGAAGCCAAGCCAGCTTGATCCAAATGCCACAGAAACCGCCCTCCGGGGCGGTTTTTTGTTGCACGCCACGGCTCATGTGCGGTTGCAGCATGTGATAGGCTTGCGCCGTTGTGGCCCCGATCCAGATTTTTTGCACCATGCTGTATATCCCTGAGCCCATCGCCGCCATTGCCACCGCGCCCGGTCGCGGCGGCGTCGGTGTGATCCGCGTGTCCGGTCGCCGGCTCGACGCCATCGTCGAAGGCCTGATCGGCCGGCCACTCACCGCCCGCCACGCCCATTTCGCCCGCTTTCGCGCGGCCGACACCAGTGCCATCGACGAGGGCCTCGCACTGTTTTTCCCCGGCCCCAACTCCTTCACTGGCGAGGATGTGCTGGAGATCCAGGGCCATGGCGGTCCGGTAGTGATGAACATGCTGCTCAAGCGCTGCATCGAGCTCGGTGCGCGCCACGCCGAGCCCGGCGAGTTCTCCAAGCGTGCCTTCCTCAATGGCAAGCTTGACCTCGCCCAGGCTGAGGCGGTGGCTGACCTGATTGACGCGCAATCGGAGGCCGCTGCGCGCTCCGCGCTCAAATCGCTCGACGGTGCGTTCTCGCTGGAAGTACGCGCGCTGGTCGACGCGTTGATCCATCTGCGCATGCTGGTCGAGGCCACGCTGGATTTCCCCGAGGAGGACATCGACTTCCTCGCCGCCGCCGACGCACGCGGCCAGCTCGGCACCATCCAGGGCCAGCTCGCCCGCGTGCTGATGACGGCAACGCAGGGCAAGCTGCTGCGCGAAGGCATGCACGTGGTGCTGATCGGTCAGCCCAATGTCGGCAAATCCAGCCTGATGAATGCCCTTGCGGGCGAAGACATCGCCATCGTCACCGAGATCGCTGGCACCACCCGCGATACGGTGCGCGAGCTGATCCTGATCGATGGCGTTCCCGTACACGTGATCGATACCGCCGGCCTGCGCGAAACCGACGACCCGGTCGAGCGCATCGGCATCGCCCGCACCTGGGCGGCGGTCGAGAAGGCCGATCTGGCGCTGCTGTTGGTCGACAGCCGCGAGGGGGTTACCCGGCACGATCTCGACATCCTCACGCGCCTACCCAAGGCGCTGCCGGTACTGCGCGTGTTCAACAAGATCGACCTCACTGGCGACGTGCCCGGCGATGTCGCCCGTGACGTGGTCCACGTCTCCGCCAAAGGCGGCGAGGGCCTGGAAGCGCTACGCCAGCGCTTGCTGCACCACGTGGGCTGGCGAGGCAGCGACGACGGCGTCTTCATCGCCCGCGAGCGCCACCTCGATGCCATCCGCCGTGCCAGTACCCACCTCGACACCGCAGCGGTGGCCTACCAACAGATCGAACTGCTTGCCGAAGAGCTGCGCCTCGCGCAGAACGCGCTCAATGAAATCACCGGCGAATTCACTTCGGATGATTTGCTGGGCGTGATCTTCAGCAAGTTCTGCATTGGGAAGTAGGCGAGCTCAACGCCGCCAGTTCAGCGCCACATAGGCAAGGCCGCCCGCCACCAGCCCCCAGAACGCCGAGCCGATGCCGGACAGCGTCAGACCCGAAGCGGTGACGAGGAAGGTGATCAGCGCCGGCTCGCGCTGCGCTTCGTCCTTTACCGCGGCGAGCAGGCCATTGCCGATGGTGTTGATCAGCGCGAGCCCGGCCAGGGCCAGCACCAGCTCCTTGGGGAAGGCGGCGAACAGCGCGGCGACGGTGGCGCCGAACAGGCCGACGATCACGTAGAACACCCCCGCCGCGACAGCGGCCATATAGCGCTTGTCCTTGTCCTCGTGCGCCTCGCGACCCATGCAGATCGCGGCGGTGATGGCCGCGAGGTTGATGGCGAAGGCGCCGAATGGGGCCAGCAGCACCGTGGTCAGCCCGGTGCTGGCAATCACCGGCGACAGCGGCGGGTGATAGTCCGACGCCTTGAGCACCGCCACGCCGGGAATGTTCTGCGAGGCCATGGTGACGAGGAACAGCGGCAGCGCCACAGACAGCAGCGCCTGCCACGACAGCGTCGGCATGGTGAACACCGGCGACGCCAGTTGCCAGTGCACCTCACCCAGGTGCAACTGGCCCTGCAGTGCGGCGATGACGGTGCCGACCAGCAGCACCAGTGGAATCGCGTAGCGCGGCTTGAGCCGGCGCATCGCGAGATAGGTGCCGAGCATGGCGAGCACCAGCACGAACTGGCTCTGCAGGCTGGTGAACGCGGCCATGCCAAAGCGCAGCAACACCCCGGCCAGCATGGCCGAGGCAATGGCGACCGGTACACGCGCCATGGCGCGCTCGAACCAGCCGGTGGCGCCGGCGATGGTGATCAGCACGCCGCACACGATAAAGGCGCCGATCGCTTCGGGCATCGAGATGCCGGCCACGCTGGTCACCAGCAGTGCTGCCCCCGGCGTCGACCAGGCGGTGACCACCGGCACACGGTATCGCAGCGACAGGACGATGCTGGTCAGCCCCATCGCCAGGCCCAGTGCCCACATCCACGAGGCGATCTCGGCCGGGCCCGCGCCCAGCGCCTGGGCGGCCTGGAACACGATCACCGCCGAGCTGGTGAAGCCGACCAGCACGGTGACGAAACCCGCCACGACGGCGGACAGCGAGAAATCTTCGATCAGGCGCATGCGGCACTCCTGGTTGGGCCTGCTGCCATTGTCATGGTCGCCCCGGCCATCATGACAGTGACAGCTGGGCTGCTTTCCGGCCACACACTGTCATGCCGGCTTCATCGCCGGCAGCGAACATCGTGGTTTCCCAGCGGCCGGAGGCGCGCGATGCAGAGGGTGGCAATGGCATGGCTAAGTATCGTGCTTTGGCTGGCGGGTTGCGCAGGCCCGGGTGCGCTCGCGCCCAATCCGCCCGCTGCGCCATTCTCGCTGACGCTGCTGCATCTCAACGACCACCACTCGCACCTCGATCCCGAGCGCTTAGCGTTGCAGCTCGATACCGGCAACGGCCGTGAGGCAGTCGACGTGGAGCACGGCGGCTTTGCCCGTGTCGCTGCTGCGATCAAGGCACTGGCAGCCGATCATCCCAACGTGATCAAGATCCACGCCGGTGATGCTGTCACCGGCGATCTCTACTTCAACCTGAGCGATGGTGAGGCCGATGCCGCGCTGATGAACGTGGTCTGCTTCGACAGCTTCACGCTGGGTAACCACGAGTTCGATCGCGGCGATGCTGGCTTGAAGCGCTTTATCGGCTTCCTGCATGCCGGCAGCTGCCAGACGCCGGTGCTGTCGGCCAATGTCGACTTCGGCGCTGGCTCGCCGTTGCATTCCGATCGGGCGCCAGGACTGGTGCGGCCCTCCGCCGTGATCGAACGCGGCGGGCAGCGCATCGGCCTTGTCGGCATCACCATCGCCGGCAAGACCAAGCACGCCTCGCGTCCCGATGCCGATACCCAGTTCGGCGACGAGGCCGAGCGCGCCCAGACCGAGATCGACCGGCTGCGCGCGGCGGGCGTGAACAAGATCATCGTGCAGAGCCACTACGGTTACCAACAGGATCAGGCACTGGCGGCGCGGCTCGATGGCGTTGATGTCATCGTTGGTGGCGATAGCCATACGCTGCTGGGGCCGGCAGCACTCCAGGCGTATGGCCTGAGCCCGGCCGGCCCCTACCCAACGCGGGTGGTGGATCGCCATGGCAAGCCGGTATGCATCGTGCAGGCGTGGCAGTACGCCTATGTGGTTGGCGAGTTGACGGTTGATTTCGATGCTGCCGGCGAGGTCACTGGCTGCCGCGGCAGGCCGCACGTGCTGATCGGCGACGATTTCCGCCAGGGGGCCCGCACACTGCAGGCGACGCAGCGTGCGGCGGTCCTTGCGGATATTGCCGCTGGCGGCGTGCTGCGCATCACCGCGCCGGATGCTTCGGCGCAAGCCGCGCTCGCGCCCTACGCGCGGCAGCGGGAAGCATTCGGCAGCAAGGTGGTTGCCCAAGCCACCAGTGGCCTATGCTTGCGCCGGGTGCCGGGCAGCCGACGCGACCCCAGCCGCTCGACACTTGGCGACGCCTGCAACCGCGACCCGCACGGCATCGCACACGGTGGCGACGTGCAGCAGCTGGTCGCTGCCGCCTTTCTCGCCCAGGGGCAACGGTATTTCGGCGCGGAGATCGCACTGCAGAACGGCGGCGGCGTGCGCGTCGACCTGCCGGCCGGCGAGGTGGACGTGCGGCGCATCTATACCGCGCTGCCATTCAGGAACACGCTACAGCGGCTCCACCTCAGCGGCGCTGAGCTCAAGGCCACCCTGGAAGCCGCCCTCGCTGCCGTCATTGCCGGGAATACCGGCAGCTATCCGTACGCCGCCGGGCTGCGCTGGCAGGCGGACTTGAACCGGCCAGCGGGCAGTCGCTTCCATGCACTGGAAGTGAAACAGCAAGGTCGCTGGGTGCCGCTGGAGCCGGCGCGCAGCTACACGCTGGTCACCAGCGATTTCCTTGCCGATGGTGGTGACTACTACACACCGCTGAAAGCCATCACCGGTGAGCGCCGGCTCGACGTGGGCCTCGACTATGCCGAAGCCTTTCTCGCCTATCTCGACAGCCTGCCCGGCCCGTCGAAAGTACTCGCCCGCTTGCCGGACGCCGAGTACAGCACACAGCGCTTTATCGATACGCCGTGAACCTGGGTCACCACCATCTTGGATGGTTTGACGCCGGCGCGAGCGGGCTGTTACGGTAGTGCCCATGTCGCACCGCAACATCACCTCTTTCGCCAAAACACTGACCGCCTGGTGGCTGCACAGCCCCCTGCGGTAGCGCGTGTTTTTCGCCACCGTGGGTTTGCCGCGGTGGTTCCTGGTTTTCATCCCGTCGCGGCTCCCTCTCACTTCTGGAGCCATGATGTCCGCCACCTCCCCCGATCCTGCCGCCCTTCGCACCGCCACCGTGCTGGCGCTACTGTCCGCCACCGGTTTTGCCGCCAAGGCGGTATTCGTCAAGCTGGCTTATCGCCACGGCGTCGACGCGGTCACGCTGCTCGCACTACGGCTGGCGGGGGTGTTGCTGATCGTCGGCTTGGTGCGCAGTTGGCGGCGGGCATCCGAGTCGCCGCTGGCGTGGCGGGACTGGGGTGCTGTGCTGGGGCTGGGCCTGCTCGGCTATTACCTCGCCAGCATCTTCGATTTCACCGGCCTGATGACCGTCAGCGCCAGCATCGAGCGGCTGGTGCTCTATCTGTATCCGACGCTGACGGTACTGTTGTCGGCCTGGTGCTTCGGCCACGCGATCACCGGGCGGATGAAGGCGGCCCTGCTACTCACCTATGTCGGCATCGCGCTGGTGGTCGGAGTGGATCTGGCGCAGGCGCGGGTCGATGTGGCGGGCTTGGCCTGGATCGTGGCCAGCACGGTGGCGTTCGCGTTCTACCTGACCTTCAGCCCGCCGGTGATCGCCCGCGTCGGCGCGCTGCGCTTCACCGAGCTGGCGCTGGCCGTCGCCGCGATCGCCATGCTGCTGCATTTCGTCGCCACCCGGCCGCTGGCGGCACTGGTGCAGCCATGGCCGGTGTATGGGTGGGCGGCGGTGATGGCGCTGGTATCCACGGTGCTGCCGGTCTATCTGATGAACATGGCGGTGCAGCGCATCGGCGCCGGGCGGGCTGCGGTGATCGGCAGCGTGGGGCCGGTACTCACCATCGTGATGAGCATGGGCGTGCTGGGCGAGGTGCTGACGCCATTGCAATGGCTGGGCGCACTGGTGGTGCTGGCCGGTGTGGCGCTGGTCGGGCGCAGCAAGTAGCGCGGCACGGTGGGCATAAGCACTAACCGCAGTAGCCAGTCCAGATCGCGTGTTTTATGCTTTGATGGAATTTTGAAATTATCACTTCAAACTTGGAGTTATGATGAAACGACTGTTGATCGCGCTGGCCCTGGTGGCCGCAGGTGCTCGGGCCGTGGCGGCCGACCTGCTCGATACGGTGAAGGCCAACGGCACGTTGAAGGTGGCGCTGGAAGGCACCTACCCGCCGTTCAATTTCAAGGACAAGCGAGGCGAGCTAGTGGGCTTCGAGGTGGATCTGGCCAAGGCCATCGCCACCAAGTTGGGCGTGAAGCCGGTGTTTGTCACCGGTGAGTGGAGCGGCCTCTTGGCCGGGCTGCAGGCCGGCAAGTTCGACGTGGTGATCAACCAGGTGGGCGACAATGCCAAGCGCCGCGAGGTGTTCGATTTCTCGGTGCCCTACACCTATTCCAGCGCCCAGCTGATCGTGCGCAAGAACGAGACGCGCCAGTTCAAATCGCTGGATGATCTCAAGGGCAAGAAGCTGGGCCTGGGTCTGGGCACCAACTACGCCGACATGGCCAAGGCCGTGCCGGGCATCGATGTGAAGACCTATCCGGGTGCGCCGGAGTACCTGCAGGATCTGGCGCAAGGCCGGCTCGATGCGGCGCTGAACGACAGCCTGATGATTCCGTTCGCGATCAAGGAATCCAGGCTGCCGGTGAAGGCCGGTGCGCCGGTTGGCGAGGTGGTCACCTCGGCCATCCCGTTTGCCAAGGGCAATCCCAAGTTCAAGGCCGCCATCGACAAGGCGCTGCAGGACCTGATCCGCGAAGGGCGCTTCAAGCAGATCTCCACCCAGTGGCTGGGCAGCGACGTTTCCAAGCCGCCCAAGGCCAACTAGTTGCCTGCGGCACGCTGCGAAACACCGGCCTGCTGGGCCTAGAATGACGAAGCCCCCGGTGCCCGGGGGCTTTGCCTTGGATGATCTGCATGCTGCAAATCTGGTTGGACCTGATTCCGCTCGCCTGGCCTTTCCTGCTCAAGGGCGCGCTCTATACGCTGGGCTTTGCGCTGGCGGCCATGGTGCTGGGGCTGGCGCTCGGCTTCGTGGTGGCGCTGCTGCGTATTGCAAAGGTGCCGCTGCTGGCGCAGCTGGCGGCGATTTACGTCAGCGCGATGCGTGGCACGCCACTGCTGGTGCAGATCTTCGTCATCTACTACGGCCTGCCCAGCGTCGGCATCGCGTTCGAGCCGGTGACCGCCGGCGTGCTGGCACTGACACTGAACGTGGCGGCCTATCTTTCGGAATCGATGCGCGGCGCCATTGCCGGTGTCACCATCGGGCAATGGCAGGCCGGCTATTCGCTGGGGCTGACCTGGTGGCAGACCATGCGCCACGTGGTGGCGCCGCAGGCGCTCAGGCTGGCGGTGCCCAGCCTCTCCAACAGCCTGATCAGCCTGATCAAGGATACGTCGCTGGTGTCGGTGATCACCGTCACCGAACTGATGCTGGCGACCAAGGAAGTGATCGCGCAGACCTTCCAGCCGCTGCCGTTGTATCTTGCCGCCGCGGCGCTCTACTGGCTGATGAGCGCCGCCTTCGAGCGGGTGCAGCGCTGGGTGGAGGCGCGGCTGGAACTGGCCCACCAGAGGTAACGATGCGCTACGACTTCACCACCCCGGCCGTGCAAGCGGTCGCAGACAACATCAAGTGGAACAAATACGCCGGTCGCGACGTGCTGCCGCTGTGGGTGGCGGACATGGACTTCGCCAGCCCGCCCGAGATCACCGCGGCGCTGCAGCAGCGGGTGGCGAGCGCGAGCTTCGGCTATAGCGAGCCGACGCCGGGCGTGATTGCCGCCGTGCTCGGCGCGATGTGGCGCGACTATGGCTGGACCGTGGCGCCCGAATGGCTGGTGCCGCTGCCGGGGTTGGTGGCCGGGCTCAACATTGCCTGCCGCGCTACCGGCGGCGCGGCCGATGGGGTGCTCAGCGCAACGCCGATCTATCCGCCGTTCATGTCCGCGCCGGCGTTCTCCGGCCGGCCATTGCTGAAGGTGCCGCTGCTGGAGCCAACAGGCGACGAGGGTTGGCGCTGGGACTGGGCGGCGCTGGAGCGCGAGGCGGCCGGGGCGCGCACGCTGTTGTTGTGCCACCCGCACAATCCGGTGGGCCGGGTCTGGACGGCGGACGAGCTGGATCGGCTGGCTGCCATCGCCCTGCGACACGACCTCACCGTGGTCAGCGACGAGATCCATTGCGACCTGCTGCTGGAGCCTGGCGCACGCCACACGCCGCTGGCCACGCTGTCGCCGGTGCTGGCGGCACGCACCATCACGCTGATGGCGCCGTCCAAGACCTACAACGTCGCCGGCCTTGCCTGCGCGTTTGCCATCATTGCCGACGCCGGACTGCGCCACGCATTCCAGCGCGCCATGCGCGGCATCGTGCCGCACGTGAATTTACTGGGCTATGTGGCGGCCGAGGCGGCATACCGCGATGGCGCTACATGGCGCGATGAGCTGATTGCCGTGCTGCGCCACAATCGCGACCGGGTAATCGAAGCGCTCGACGGGGTGGCCGGCCTGCGCGTCGCCCCGCCCGAAGCAACCTACCTCGCCTGGATCGACTGCCGCAGCGCCGGCATTGCCTCGCCGCAGCGCTTCTTCGAGGAAGCTGGCGTTGGCTTGTCGGACGGGGCCGATTTCGGCTTGCCGGGCTTCGTGCGGCTGAATTTCGGCTGCCCCGAGGCCACGTTGACCCAGGCGCTGGCGCGCATGCGCAAGGCACTCGGCGTGGCCTGAATGGATGGGCTAAGGTAAGCGGGAGCCGACTGCCGGAGCCCGCCATGCCCTTCATTCACATCCAGGCATTACCGTTCGAATCCGCCTTCGATGTCGCCTCCGCCATCGAGGCCTTCAGCGTCGATTTTGCCGAGGCGGCCGGCGTTGGCCTGGAGCACATCACTGTCACCTGGCGCTGGCTGGAGCCGGGTCACTATGCGGTCGGCGGTCGATCCGCGCAGCGGCAGCCGCGGGGCAGCCACCCGCTGCTGGTGGAGCTGGTGACGCCCGATTTCCATCCACCGGCCACAGTCGAGAAGATGTTGCAGGTGCTGGCGGACAGCCTGGCGCGCCGCACCGGCCTGCCGGTGGACAACGTGTTCATCCAGCATCGCCGTGCCAAGGCCGGCCGCGTGTTCGATGCCGGGCAGATCGTGCGCTGGTAGCTAGGCACCGCAACTTGGCCGGACTTGCCGAGCCGCCGGCTTGTGCGGCAACGTGGGGGCGGCTGGCGTAAGCTGGCCTTTTATCCCTCAGTTGCGCTGCCCATGAACGACACCTTGCTTCGCGTCGGCTTCGACGATATCGCCAATCCGGAAAACCGCGCCCGCTTCATGCGGGAGGCCGAATTGCTGCGGCGCTACAACGATCCGACGCTCAGCTGGGACGAGCGCCATGCCATGCTGCCCGAGCTCGTTGCCAGTTGCGGCGAGGAAACCAACGTGGCCGCGCCGTTCATCCTGGCCCGCGGTAGCGACGTGCACCTGGGGCGGCGGGTGTTCATCAATGCCGGCGTCACCATCGCCGCCGCAGCGCCGGTGACCATCGGCGACTACACGCTGATCGCGCCGCACGTACAGATCCATGGCGTGACCCATCCGGTGGACCCGGCCGAGCGCCAGCAATGGGCGTTCTGGTCCAGGCCCATCACCATTGGCGAGAACGTGTGGATCGGCGCCGGCGCCATCATCTGCGCCGGTGTCACCATCGGCGATCACAGCGTGATCGGCGCCGGCAGCGTGGTCACGCGCGACGTGCCGTCCTGCGTGCTGGCCGCGGGCAACCCGTGCCGCGTGGTGCGCGAACTCGATCCGCCTGATCCCGCCACGATGTACGCGCTGCGCGATCGGCTCTAGCCAGGGTTCGCGCTGCAAGGGCCGTTGTCGGCGAACATTGCGGTGGCGCGGCGCTGCATTTCCACGGCGCTGACATCTTCGATGTGGGTCGAGATCATCCATTTGTGGCCGAACGGATCGGTCAGCGCGCCGCTCCGATCGCCCCAGAACTGGTCCGCCACCGGCATCGTCACCGTGGCGCCGGCGCTTTCCGCCTGTGCCACGGCGGCATCCGCATCCGCGACGTAGAACATGATGGTGGTGGCGGAGCCGCCGATGGTCTGTGGGCTGAGCGCGCCCCACTGTGGCGCCTCCTCGCTCAGCATCAGGTTGACCGCGCCGATCCTGAGCTCTGCGTGCATGATCTGGCCGTCGGGCGTGGGCAGGCGCAGTATCTCCTCGGCTCCGAAGGCGCGTTGGTAGAAGGCGATCGCGGCGGCCGCGTCCTTCACGGTCAGGTAGGGGATGCCGGCAGCGTAGCCGTCGGGAATGGCCTGGGCGGTCATGGCGCGCTCCTTTACGGGACGATGCGCTATTAGACTCACCGGGCGGCCTGGGTTTGCGCCTTGGCTCGGTCGGAGGCATCCGTGAGACGAACGGTGGCGCTTGCGTGGCAGCGGCAAAAAAAAACGCCAACCGGGGTTGGCGTTTCAAACAGAGGATGGAAATGAAACCAGGCAGCTATGCCGGTCAACATTCATGATCTATTTTCCTTACAAGATAAATATTAGTCAATATTGATATTCTCACGTACGTCACCGATGGATGACATGCGCAATCTGGGAAAAGCCCGGCTGGGCGACCCATCGATCAGCAAGCTGACGACGTGACCGACGGATTCGGTACAATTGCCCCTTTTTCCCGAGGGAAGAGGCATGGTGCAAGTCGGCATCGTCATGGGCAGCAACAGCGACTGGGAAGTGATGCGCCATGCTGCGGAACAGCTCAAGGCCTTCGGTGTGGCGTTTGAGTGCCGGGTGGTCTCCGCGCACCGCACCCCCGACCTGCTGTTCGAATACGCCGAGACCGCAGAGGCGCGCGGCCTGACCGCCATCATCGCCGGTGCCGGCGGCGCGGCACACCTGCCGGGCATGCTGGCGGCCAAGACCACGGTGCCGGTGCTGGGCGTGCCGGTGCCGTCCAAGTACCTGCGGGGCGAGGATTCGCTGCTGTCCATCGTGCAGATGCCCAAGGGCATCCCGGTGGCGACTTTCGCCATCGGCGAAGCCGGTGCCGCCAATGCCGGCCTCTTCGCCGTGGCGATGCTGGCGGCGCAGCAGCCGGCCCTTGGTGAGGCGCTGGCGGCGTTCCGCAAGCGCCAGGAAGAAACCGTGCTGGCGATGACGCTGCCCGAGGTATGACCCTGAGCGAGTCCCGCTGGCAGCGCATCCGCCGCGAAGGCTGGTTGCGCTGCGTGCTGGTACGCGGGGCGCTGGTGTGGGGCGTGACCTTTGCGCTCGCCTTTGCCGTGGTCGAGGTCATGACCGGCCGCGCCAGCGATTTCTGGCGGGCGGTGCCGGACAATCTGCCGCTGGGCTTCGTGGCCGGCGCATTCTACGGCTGGGGCCAGTGGGGCTACAGCCAGCTACAGTCATTGAAAGAGAAACAGGAAGAGTAAATCGTGAAGGCTATCCTGCCACCGGCCATGCTGGGCATCCTCGGCGGCGGCCAGCTCGGGCGCATGTTCGCCGCAGCCGCCAAGACCATGGGCTACCGGGTGACCGTGCTCGACCCCGATCCGCAGGCCCCGGCCGCTGATTTCGCCGATGTCCACCTGTGCAAGCCGTATACCGATGAGGCGGCGCTCGCCGAGCTTGCCGCCGGCTGTGCGGCGATCACCACCGAGTTCGAGAACGTCAACGCCGATTCGATGAAGTGGCTGGCCGCGCAGCGCGTACCGGTCTCGCCGTCGGGTGAGTGCGTGGCGATTGCACAGGACCGCATCGTCGAGAAGACCTTCATCCGCAAGGCTGGCCTTTCCACGGCACCGTTCCTTGCCGTGCATACGGCCAAGGACCTGGAAGGCGACCTGTCGCCCTACCTGCCCGGCATCCTCAAGACCGCGCGCCTCGGTTACGACGGCAAGGGTCAGGTGCGGGTAAAGACGGCAGAGGAGGCGCGCTACGCGCTGTCCGAGCTGAAGCACCAAGCCTGTGTGCTGGAAAAGATGCTGCCGCTGGTGGCCGAGGTCTCGGTCATCGTGGCGCGCACCAGCCGCAACGAGGTGGTGAGCTTCCCGGTGGCGGAAAACCGCCACGAGGGCGGCATCCTCGATGTTTCCATCGTCCCGGCGCGCATCGCGCCGGCGGTGACCGAGCGTGCGCGGCAGATGGCGATGCAGCTCGCCGAGTCGCTCGACTACGTTGGCGTGCTGGCGGTCGAGTTCTTCGTGCTTGATGGCGACGAGCTCGTGATCAACGAGATGGCGCCGCGTCCGCACAACAGCGGGCACTACACGCTGGATGCCACGCTGACCAGCCAGTTCGAGCAGCAGGTGCGCGCCATGTGCGGGTTGTATCCGGGCCGAACTGATCTGCTGTCGCCAGCGGTGATGGTCAACCTGCTGGGCGACGTGTGGGGCGACGGCGGTGCGGAGCCGAACTGGGAAGTGCTGCTGACCGCACCCAATGCCAAGCTGCATCTCTACGGCAAGCGCGAGGCGCGGGTCGGGCGCAAGATGGGCCATTTCAACGTGCTGGCGGGCAGCAGCGATGCCGCACTGGAGCAGGCCGAGGCGATCCGCGCCACGCTGGCCGGCGAGCGGACCCCGGCCGACGCCTGAGCGATGCTGACGCCCGAGCGCTTCGTCGACGCCATCGTCGAAGGGTTGCGCAGCGCCGGCGATGCGGCTGACGCGGCGGCGATGCGACGCTACATGCGCGATCAGTTCGATTTCGCCGGCGTCAAGACGCCGCAGCGGCGGGCCTTGTCCCAGCCGTTGATCGCTACGGCGCGACGCGGGCTGACCGAAGTCGAACGGCTGGAAACCGCCGCCCGACTATGGCAGCAGCCATGGCGCGAGTGCCAGATGGTCGCCTGCGATCTGCTGGCGGATCGGGCACAGAGCCTGAGCGCTGCAGCGCTGCCGCTGCTCGATACGCTGATCGACAGCAAATCGTGGTGGGACAGCGTCGACGGCCTTGCCGCGCAGGTACTCGGGCCGCTGGTGGCGCAGCATCCGGCATTGTTGCCCACGCTGGATGTCTGGGCTGCCGGCGAGCGGCTGTGGCACCGGCGTGCCGCCATCCTCTTCCAGCTCGGCTACGGCGCCAATACCGATGCCGAGCGGCTGTTCCGCTACTGCCGCGGCAGTGCCGGCCATCCCGACTTCTTCATCCGCAAGGCCATCGGCTGGGCGTTGCGCCAGTACGCACGCACGGCACCCGATGCGGTGCGGGCTTTCCTCGATGCCGAGGGCGCTTCGCTGTCGGCCTTGTCGCGCCGCGAGGCGGCCAAGCACCTGGCCTGAGCGCCAAGCGGCAGGGCGGCCGCAAGGGGGCTGAACTAAGCTGCAAGAAAACGACTCCCGCGCCCACCCATGACCAGCCAGCCCCCCGGCATCCTCGCGGCGCACGCCGCCGAGCTCGAAGCGATCCGCCAGCGCATCAACAACCACAAGGACGATGCGATCGAGCGCTGCGAGCGCCTGATCCGTAGCGCCCGCGCTGCCCACGACACCGCCACCCAGCTCGCGGCGACCGAGCTCTATGGCCTCGTCAAGAACTACGAGGGGCGCAACCTGCTGTTCGAGGCGTTGCAGCTGGCGGAAGCCACACAGGCCTTCGCCGCCGAGGCGCGGCTGGCCGAGCAGATCGCGCGCAGCTACTACACCACCGGCGAATACCGGCTGGCCACGCAGTACTGGACGCGCTGCGTCGAGCTGTCCGAGCAGCCCGGCGGGGAAGCCAAGAGCTGGATCTACGGCAAGGTCGGCCTCGGTCAGGTGTACGACGCGCTGGGCAACCATGCCCAGGCCGTTGCCCATCATCGTGCCGCATTGTCGCGCATGGGCGAGGAGCACGATCACTATCTCGCGGCCAAGATCCGCATCAATCTCGCGGTCAACCTGGTGCAGCTTGGCGATAGGATCGAGGCGCGGGTGCTGCTGTCCGAGGCGCTGGTGGTCTGCCTCGAGCACTATCTGCTCGACTATGCCGCCGAGGCGCGCTTTCGCCTGGGCGAGATCAGCCTGGCCGAGGGCGATCTGGCGCAAGCCTCGTCCGACCTGATCGAGGCGCGCCAGCTGGCGCAGACCGTCGCCTATCGCTGGGTGGAAGTGAACGCCATCGCCTTGCAGGCCGAGGTCAATATCCGGCTCGGCAACCCGCAACGCGCGCTGGCCATTGCCAATGAAGGCATCGCCCTGGCCGAGGAGAGCGACTATCAGCACCTGCTGCAGCGGCTGCATGGCGCCGCCGCGCGCTATGCCGAGGCTGGCGGCGATGTGGTGCTGGCGTACTCGCATCTGCAGCAGCACGTGCGCTACCAGGGACAGATGGGCCGGGCGGCGCAGCCGGCAGTGCAGGGCGATGCGCTGCGGCCCAGTGCCTCGCGCCGGCTGGCGGCGCTGGCGGCCAACCCGCAGCTCGATGCGCCGGATCTGGATGCCGCGCGCCGACTGGTGCTGGAAGAGGCGATCCCCATCCTCGGCATCTCCGCGGCCAGCGCCTGGGTGCTGGATGAGGAGGCCGGCCTGCTGCGCTGTGTGGCCGCGACCGGCCCGGCTGCCCCCGAGGTATTGCCGGCTTGGTCAAGGCAGGCTTATCCGGCCTGGTTCGATTGGCTGCAGCAGGCGGCGCCGCTGGTCGCGCATGACGCCCTGCACCACCGCCATGCCTGGGAGGTCACCGGAGCGGAGCTCAAGCAGCGCGGCATTGCTTCGTTGATGGCCTGGTCGCTGCGCGTCGGCGGCCGCATCCGCGGCGTGCTGCTGGTCGAGCATCGTGGCAATCAGCGCAACTGGACGCCGGACGATGCGCTGCTGGGTGGCATGTTGGCCGATCTGATGGTGCGGGTGCTGGTGCAGCACGAGCGCCGCAGCCTGGCCCTGGCATTCACCGAGCTCACCGCGGCGCTGGACCAGGCCAATGCCTTGCTCGCCGACGCATCGCCCGATCTGCCGTCGATTGCGCTGCAGCTGGCACGGGTACACGAACTGATCCAGATCCGCCAGCACCTGGTCGGGCTGGCCGATCACCTGGCAGCCCCGCTCGCCGGCGCCCAGGCCGACGCGGCCCTGCTGGCGGGGCGTTTGCAGCGCTGGCCGGGGGACGAGGGCGTCGCCGAGAGCCAGGCCGACAGCCAGCGGTTGCTGGTAAGGCTGGAGCAGATCGCCCACGCACTCGCCGAATTCCGCGATCTGGCCCCGCAACCTGCTGCGCTGGTCCGCTGACTGCCGCAGGCCAGCCGTCGCGCGGGGCGTGGCGTGGAGTCCGCATCGGTCGCGTATCGCTGGCATAATTGCGTCTTTGCGATCGGGAAGCGTAGCCATCATGTCCGGCCTCACCACCACCAACCTCAGCAGCCTGAAGAAGATCTATTCGGGCAAGGTGCGCGATCTGTACGAGATCGATGCGACACGGATGCTGATGATTGCCACCGACCGGCTTTCGGCGTTCGACGTGATCCTCGCCGAGCCGATCCCGGACAAGGGCAAGATCCTGACCGCGATCTCCAATTTCTGGTTCGACAAGCTGAAGGACGTGGTGCCGAGCCACTTCACCGGCGATGCGCCGGAAGACGTGGTCAGCGCGGCTGATCGCCCGCAGGTGGAAGGGCGTGCCGTGGTATGCAAGCGCCTGAAGCCGGTACCGGTCGAGGCCGTGGTGCGTGGCTATCTCGCCGGTGGCGGCTGGAAGGATTACAAGGCGAGTGGCAAGGTCAGCGGTGTGACGCTGCCGCCGGGGCTGCGCGAAGCGGACCAGCTGCCCGAGCCGATCTTCACGCCGTCGACCAAGGCTGCCGTGGGCGATCACGACGAGCCGATCTCGTTCGAAGAGACCGCCGAGCTGATCGGTGCCGAGCTTGCCGCCAAGGTGCGCGATACCGCCATCCTGCTGTACAAGACCGCCGCCGAGTTCGCCGCCACCCGCGGCATCATCATCGCCGATACCAAGTTCGAGTTCGGCCTCGACGAACGCGGCACGCTATGCCTGATGGATGAAGCGCTGACGCCCGATTCCAGCCGCTTCTGGCCGGCCGACCAGTACGCGCCGGGCAGCAATCCGCCGTCCTACGACAAGCAGTTTGTTCGTGACTGGCTGGAAACCACCGGCTGGGACAAGACCCCGCCGGCGCCGGCGCTGCCGCAGGACGTGGCCGAGAAGACCGCTGCCAAGTATCGCGAAGCGCTGGAGAAGCTGACCGGTTGATCGGCCACGCTGTTCGCACCATGAAAAAGCCGGGGCATGCCCCGGCTTTTTCGCGCTTGGCAGATTCAGCCGGCCAGCTTCTTGGCGATACCGGCCACATGCGTACCCTGGAAGCGGGCAATGGCGAGCTCGTTCTCGGACGGCTGGCGGCTGCCGTCACCGGCGGCAATGGTGGTGGCGCCATACGGGCTGCCGCCGCTGATCTCGGACAACGTCATCTGCCGCGCCTCGGAATACGGCACGCCGACCACCACCATGCCGTGGTGCAGCAGCGTGGTATGGAACGAGGTCAGCGTGGTTTCCTGGCCGCCGTGCTGGGTGGCGGTGCTGGTGAACACGCTGCCCACCTTGCCGATCAGTGCTCCCTTGGCCCACAGCCCGCCCGTCTGGTCGAGGAAGTTGCGCATCTGCGCACACATGTTGCCGAAGCGAGTGGGCGTGCCGAAGATGATCGCGTCGTAGTCTGCGAGCTCGGCGGGCTGGGCGATCGGCGCGGCTTGGTCGAGCTTGGCACCGGCCTTCTTGGCCGCTTCCTCCGGCATGATATCGGCCACCCGCTTGACCGTGACCTCGGTCCCGTCGACCGAGCGTGCGCCCTCGGCCACCGCGTGTGCCATGGTTTCGATATGGCCATACATCGAGTAGTACACCACCAGCAGCTTGCTCATCGTTCGCTCCTTGTGCGAGGAGTAGGCAACACCTCACCATAGCTGCTTCAGGTTGCCATTTTCACCAGACAGCGCGCAGGCATGACGCTATCGTGGCGCTTGGTGATGCCGGGGAGGGGCACATGTATTACGGAGAGCGTTTCAACGGCTACAGCCACCTGGCCGGTGCGCTGCTCGCCGTGGCCGGCACCAGCTACGCCATTGTCGCAGCCAGCCTGTACGACGATGCCTGGAAGATCGTCGGCGTATCCATCTACGGCGCCACGCTGATCCTGCTCTACAGCATCTCCACGCTGTACCACTCGCTCAGGGGCCGCGCCAAGCAGGTATTCCAGCGGCTGGACCATTGCGCGATCTACCTGTTGATCGCCGGCAGCTACACGCCATTTACACTGGTGACGCTGCGCGGCGGCTGGGGCTGGAGCATCTTCGGCATCAACTGGGGTCTTGCCATTCTCGGCATCGTGCAGGAGCTGTGGCTGGGCCGGCGCACCCGGGTGTTCTCGCTGCTGATCTACGTGCTGATGGGCTGGCTGATCCTGTTTGCCATGGGGCCTTTGGTGGCGGCACTGCCGACCGCGGGCCTGGCCTGGCTGGCGGCGGGCGGACTGTTCTACACCGTGGGCATCGTGTTCTTCGTATTCGACGAGCGTATCCGGCACGGCCACGGCATCTGGCATCTGTTCGTACTGGCGGGCAGCCTGTGCCAGTACGTGAGCATCCTGCGCTACGTACACTGAAGCGCCTTGTTCCGGGCACGGCGGTACGCTAGTTTGCAGGAACCGAAACCGACGACGACGCCATGTTCGACAAGCTGCTGCAACGCCTGCGCAAGAACCCATCGCCCGACGAGGCCCCGGAAGGGCCCGATACCGTCGTGCCGCAGAGCCATGAGCCGGACTGGGAGCGCGGCATCCTGCGTCGGCGGCCATTGGTCGATGCCCAGCTCAAGCTGGTGGGGCACGAATACCACCTGCACCAGCCGTTGACGCGCGTTGCGCCAGTGGCGCGTAGCGTGCGGCTGTGCGATGAGATCGTGCTGCGCGAGCTCGCCGAGCGCATGGGGCGTGGCGGCACCCGCGAAGCCCTGACGCTGGTCAGCCTGTCGCCGTTGTCCGCCGATCTGCCGCTGCTGCATCCGCTGCCCAACGCCGAGCAGGTGGTGCTGCTGTTCGGCCTGGCGCACCATCCGCCGCCTGAGGCCACCGCGCTGCAGGCGCTGCGCGCCGCGGGCTACCTGATCGGCTTCGAAGGCCTGCCGCGCGATGTGGCCATCATCGAGCTGGCCGACTACCTACGCGTGCCGATCCGCGAGCTCGATCTTGCCCAGCTCAGCCAGCGGGTGAACGTGCTGATGCGCGTGGCACCGCATTGCCGGCGCATCGCCAGCCAGGTCGACCAGTTCGAGGAATACCTGGCGGTCAGCGAGATGCAGTTCGAGCTGGTGCAGGGCCTTTTCTACGAGGCGCGCGGCATCGACAGCCATGCCGAGCTCGATGCCGGTTACCTGCGGCTGATCGAGGCGTTGAACCTGACCCGCGCCGGGGCCGAATTCGAGCAGATCGCCGAGGTGATCCGCGTCGACCCGCTGCTCAGCTTCAAGCTGCTGCGCTACGTGAACTCCGCCGCCAGCGGGCTCGCCCGCAAGGTGGACAGCCTGCAGCAGGCGATCACCGTGCTCGGCCACCGCCCGCTCTACCGCTGGCTGTCGTTGCTGATGTTCAGCCTCGATGACAGCGACCCGTTGCAGGACACCCTGCTGGAAGCAGCGTTGACCCGGGCCCGTACCCTGGAGCTGCTCGGTGGCGAACGGCTGGGCAAGATCGAGGGCGAGCAGCTGTTTTCGGCCGGCATGTTCTCCTATCTGGAGGCGCTGCTGCGCCTGCCGCTGTGGTCCATCGTCGCCCGCATCGAGCTGCCGGAGGAAATGCGTATCGCCCTGCTGAGCCGTGAAGGCCGCTTCGGCCCCTGGCTGCGCCTTGCCATCCTCGCGGAGGAGGGCGACGGCCCCGATGATGTGCTGCTGGCCGAATGCGGCGTCAGCTATGCCCAGCTCAATCGCGCCCTGCTGGAGGCGCAGTTCTGGGCCGGCGAGGTGCTGGCGGCCTGACCGGTCGCCGCGATCGCCGGTCCCTGTCCTTCGCGAGTCTGCATGGAATCCATTGCCCGACACCTGGCGCTGCATGGCGCCATCCTGCTGCTGATCGGCCTGCTCTGCGGCGCACCCTATGCCCAGGCGATCAAGGCCGAACGGCCGGTGCAGACCATACATGCGTGGCGGGTGGCGCATGCCAGCCTGCCGATCGGCGCGACACTGATGCTGGCGGTGGCTGCACTGTTGCCGCTGTTGCATGCCGCACCCGGCTTGGCGTTGGCCATTGCCGCTGCCTTGATCGTGTCCGGCTATGCCTTCGCATTCGCCCTGCCGCTCGGTGCCAGCCGGGGGCATCGTGGCCTGGCGGCGGGCGGTCCGCTGCTGGCGCAGCTGGTGTATGCAGGCAATCTCATCGGCGCGCTGACCTCCTTGCTGGCCGCCGCATTGCTGGTCGTTGCCTGTGCCCTGGCGATCTAGCCGCTATTTCAGCCCTGCAGCTTGAGCTGTGCCCGCGATGTCGTGCCTTCCTGGAGATCGCGTGGGCTGGCGTCGACCTTGGGGGTGACCACGAACAGCCGGGCATCGTCGACGCCGGCTGCCTTGAGGGCATCCTTCACTGCCTGGGCACGGGCCAGTGCCAGCTTGCGTAGGTCGTCCGGGCCGACCGTGGTATTGGCGAGGATCAGTTTTTCCATCTCGTCGGCCGGCAAGGTTTTGGCCAAGCCCACCGCATTGCGCGGCTTGGGGAATTTCTCCTGCTTGTAGGCGCGGCTCAGCAAGGCCGGGTATTCCTCGGCGGTGACGGCGAGCGTCGCTTCGTCCACCGAGGCACCCTTGTCGGCTAGGTCCTCCACCTTGAGTGCACGCAGCTTGTCCTGCAGCCGTGTGCGCTTCAGCCCGTCGGCGTCGCGCTCCGGATCGGCCCAGCCGGCAATGTCGAGCTTGAGCGCGGGGCGGTCAGCCAGGATCTCGGCCAGTTTCTGCGTGGCGCCGCGTGCCGTCGGATCGAGCGTGGCGTGGCCCGGTTCGAACACGATGTGCGACAGCGAAGGGCCGTCGCCAAAGGCGCTGGCCAGGGCATCGAACGGCGCGGTGACGATCTTTTCCAGCAGGTTGCCCACGATCTGCCAGATCACCCGGCCGATGCGGAACTGCGGATCGTCGAGCGAGCCCTCGATCGGCAGGTTGAGCTTGATCTGGCCGCGCCGGTCGGTGAGCAGCGCCAGCGCGAACTTCACCGGCAGCTTGGTCGCCTCCGGGCTGCCACTGGCTTGGCCCAGCGTCAGCTGATCGAGGAACAACTGATTGCTCGCCTTGAGTTTGCCGTTCTCGACGTAGTAGTTCACATCCATCGACAGCTTGCCCTTCTCGATGCCGTAGCCGGCGTACTTGGCGGCGTAGGTGGAGGCGGCAGTCAGGTCGTAGCCTTTCACGCCGCCTTTGATGTCGATGAACAGCGGATCGGCGAGCGGATTGAGGCTGCCGCTCACCGTCACCGGTGCGATTCGGTCCACGCTGCCGCGCAATTCCAGCGTCGCCCGGGTGCCCGCCTGCGTCGACAGCCCGGCGATGCTGCCGGCCATGTCGGTGAGGTTGGCGCCGTAGTTGGGCTGGATGAACAGGTCGCTGAAGTTGATGTTGCCGCCGGCCAGCGTGATCTGGCCGATGCGGATCGGCGGCAGCCCGCCGCCGCTGTCCTCGGCGGGCTCGACGCTTGCCGGTGCCGAGGCCGCCTGGGTGACCGAACGGGCTTGGCCGTCGCGGACCACGATGTCCTGCAGGTTGAGCCGGCCTTGCGATGACAGGATCAGCCGCGAGTAGAAATCGCTGAGCGCGACGCCGGCCACATCGAGCGAGAACGGCGCAAAACGGGTGCGCACGCCAGAGAGCTCCAGCGTCTGCCACTTGAGGAAATCCTCGCCGCTTTGCTTGTCGAAGGCATGGAAGCGGCTCACCCGCAGCGCGCCCTGATAGCCGCCATCAAAGCGTGGGGCGGTCTTCAGATCAAGCTCGCCGCGGGCGGAAAGGAAGCCACTGGCCAGCGTGATGTTGAGATAACGGGTGAAGTAGGGCTGGGCATAGGCCGCGTCGAGGTCGGTCAGATCGAGCTTGAAGCGCCCGGCAAACGGCGCCGGCACGAACTGGCCATCGATCCGGTAGTTGCCACCGGCCTTGCCACGCGCCCTCAGCGCCAGCGTGGCATTCCCACCGTGGTTGTCGACATTGGCCAGCTGCAGCCCGATGCGCCGGAAGCCGGCCGGTGCCACGCCGGGCAGCCGCGCATCGCTGAGCTCGGCACGCCAGTCGTCGAGCGCGAGTTTCGGCAGACTGATCTGCCACGGTGGGTCGGCCGGGGCTGCGGTCGTATTTGACTGGGCCGGCTGCAACAGTCGCTGCGCCGTTGGTTGACCGTGTTCATCCAGCGTCAAGCGCACTTGCCCGCCATCGCTCACGATGTCGCCCACCACCAGCGTGCGTGCAGCGCTATCGAGTGCGATCGACGAGGCGATGAGCGAGGGGATGGACAGTAGCGGCGTGCGGCCGCGCGGTTCCGTGATGGTGAGGCCGGCCAGCTCGATCCGGCCATTGCTCAGCCGCAGTGCAAACGGCGCGGTACCGAGCTCGATGGCGGCGCTGGCGGAGACCATGCCGCCCAGTTCGGCATCGAGCGCCGGTCGCCAGTAGCCGGCGAGCGTGGCCGGCGCGAGCTGTTGCGCTGCCAGCGTGCCGCGCAGCCGCCATGGTTGCGGCTGCAGCTGCAGGTCGGCGCTGAGCGCTTCGCCGTCCGCGCCAGTGGCCGAGACGCGCAGCGGGATGGGCGTGCGTGCCGTGAGCGCGAAGCCACGGCTGTCGAGCGTGATCTCGTTCAGTTGCTTGGCCACTGCCGGTTGAACCGTGTCGTCGCGCCAGCGCAGGCTGCCACTGGCAAGCTGCAACGCGGCGATGCTCAGCCGGAGCGCGGGCGGGTTGGGCCGGGCCGCGACGTCGCTCGCGGTGGCGGCATCGGGTGCATCTTGCTGCCACTGCGTCAGCAGCGTGCGATCAAGGTCGGCACTCGGTGCGTCCAGCTTCACCGTGCCGAAGGCATAGCGCTGGCGCAACGGCTCCACCGCAACCATCTGCACGCCCAGCCGCTTCCAGCCGGCCAGGGCCATGCCGTCGCGTGTCAGTGCCAGGTCGTCGACCTGCGCATGGCCGTGGATCAGCAGGCGCGGCGCCGGCTGCTGCTCGAACACCAGCTGCAGTTTGCTGCTGACCGTACCCTTGAGTAGCGACAGGCCATGGGGCAGCGGCAGGTAGGCGAGATATTGCGGCAGCGACAAGCGATCGAGGTCGACGTCGAGCGTGGTCTGCTGGTGTGCGCCGAACGGACGGCTGCGCCCGCTCAGCTTGAAGAACGCGCCGTTGAGCCGCCCGGAAATGGCAGGTTCCACGTAGTCGTCCACCCGGTAGGACAGCGTCGAGAGGAAGGGCAACGCGACATCGAGCGCATCGAGCCGCTGCCGGCTGCCAAGGTAACGGTCGTCGAGCGCGATGCGGCCCTGACGCACGATGATGTTGTTCAACGAGAACGTCGGCAGCTCGTCCGAGGGCGCATCGCTGCGCAGCCGCTCGGGCAGGTCGGAGAAATTGAAGCGATCGCGGCTGAACCGCACGAGGTGCAGTGCCGGCTGGTCGAGCTCGATGCGCTTGAACACCGGGCCGCCGACGAACAGTGACCACAGCTCGGCATTGGCCGAAAGTGACTTGAATGCAAGGAATGGCGCGCCATTGCGCTCCTTGATCGCTACGTCGCCCAGCGTCGCCGTCAAGGTATAGGGGTTGAAGGCGAACTCGCCGATGTGCACATCGCGTGCGAGTTTTTCTGACAAGCGCTGTTCCAGCCACGGCCGTAGCAGCGGCGGCAATGCGAAGTGCCCGAGCACGCCGAGCAGCAGGATTGTTGCCACGGCGGCGACGGCATAGCGGCGGACTCGGTGGGCGCGGAGCAGGGGGACGAGGCGGGCGACGATCATGAATGTTTCCTTGGGCGCCTGACCAGTGTAGCCAAGCCGCGCTTGCTGCGGGTTTCAGCAAGGCCGACAGCATTGTTCGCGACTAGGATGTTGAGGGCAAACGACTTACAATTACAGGCAATCACCAACCGAAGCGGCGCCGCGATCTGGGTGCCGGAGTCCGCCGTGTTCTCCTTTTTCCGCAAGAAAGACAACGAGCCTGACAAGCCCGAGCTGTCGCAACCGGCTGCCAAGCCGGGGCAGCCCGCGCCGCAGCACGCCCCTGCCCAGGCCGAAGCGCCCAAGACGCCCGACAGCGCCTCCTACAACCTCAGCGAGCTTTCGATCGAGGTCGAGGACGCCGGCGCCCATCTGACGCCGGACGAAGAGCAGGCCGTCGTGTTGTATGCCAACAAGCAGGCACAGGCTGCGGTGGCCGCGCTCAAGGCCGCCTTGCCGGGCGTGATCGGTAGTCGCCGCCACGAAACCTGGCTGCTGCTGTTCGAGCTCTACCAGCAATTGGGTGATCGCAAGGCGTTCGACGAGCTGGCATTGCAGTTCGTCGTCGAATTCGAGGTGTCACCGCCTGCCTGGCGCGATCTGCCCAAGGCCAGTACGGCGCACACCGGCGCGCCTGGCAGCGCCTATGTCGCCTTCGGGCCGGCGCTGCGCTCGGATGGCGCCGATGTCGAGGCCGCCAAGCTGGTGAAGGCCTGTGCCGACGGTGGCGCGGTGCGCGCCGATTTCAGCAAGGTCACCGAGATTGAGAGCCTGGCTGCCGCCGAGCTGCTGGCGGCCTGGGCACGGGCGCGCAAGGCCAAGGCGCGGCTGCAGATCCTGGGCGGTGATCATTTCATCGAGCTGCTCAAGGGCAAGATCGAACCGGGCCGCAAGGTACCGATGGAGGCGCCGTTCTGGCTGCTGCTGATGGAGGTGCTGCAAAGCACCGGCGATCAGGAAGGCTTCGACAACCTGGCCATCGTCTATGCGGTCACCTTCGAGGTATCGCCGCCGTCGTGGGACGACAAGCTGGCGCCCAGCCCGGAACAAAAGGCCGAGGCTGCGGCGGCACAGCCGGCCAGCCCGGCACCGAACCCGTCCGCCCCGGATCAGCTGGTGTTGTCGGGCGAGCTGCTCGGCGGTGCCGCCAATGCGCTGGCGGCGATCCGCGATTTCGCCAATACGCACCCGAAACCGGTGCTGGACCTGCGCAAGGTGAGCCGGGTCGATTTCGAGACGGCCGGCCAGCTGCTCAACCTGTGCATGGAGCTGATCCAGCAAGGCCGCACGCTGGTGCTGCACGAGCCCAACGAACTGGTGGCCGGGCTGATGCATCTGCTGGGCATCACCGAGCTCGTCGATATCCGCCCCGCCTACCAGCGGCATTGACGTCGGCGCCTTGAATGGCGCCGCTTTGCCCCCAACTGCCGGCTATTCGCAATCGGAACTAGAGGCAGTTTCCCCATGCAGCAATTCGACGGCACCACCATCGTCTCCGTCCGCCGTGGCCGCCATGTCGCCGTGGGCGGCGACGGGCAGGTCACGCTCGGCAATGTGGTGATCAAGGGCACTGCCCGCAAGGTGCGCAAGCTCTACCACGACAAGGTCATCGTCGGCTTTGCCGGCGGTACCGCTGATGCATTCACGCTGTTCGAGCGCTTCGAGTCCAAGCTGGAAAAGCATCAGGGCCATCTGACCAAGTCCGCGGTCGAGCTCGCCAAGGACTGGCGCACCGACCGCATGCTGCGGCGGCTGGAAGCCATGCTGATCGTTGCCGATGAAACGGCCACGCTGGTGATCACCGGCAATGGCGATGTGCTTGAGCCCGAGCAGGGCATCGCCGCCATCGGCTCCGGTGGCGCCTATGCGCAGGCGGCCGCCAAGGCGCTGATCGACAACACCACGCTCGCGCCCGAGGTGGTGGTGAAGAAGGCGCTGGAGATTGCCGGCGACATCTGCATCTACACCAACCAGAACCACGTGATCGAAACGATGGGCGCGGACGAAGCGGCCAGCGACTAGCCCTGTTGCTGGCACGACCGTGGCGCGCATGACGAACGCGTAACCGTGGCTGCACGGCGTTCATCCCCACATGGCTGATCCGGGCTAAAATCGCGGCCACCATGTCCGTGCATACCCTGGCCTGCCTGCGGCGCCTCAGCGCCGACCATCCCACTTCCGGCGAGCAGATCGCCGAACAGCTCGCGCTGTCGCGCGCCTCGGTCTCGACCGCGCTCGCCGAGGCCGAGCAATACGGCGTAGCGCTGGAGCGGCGCCACGGCGTCGGCTATCGGCTGCGCGAGCCGCTGCAATGGCTCGATGAGGCGGTGGTCCGCGCTGCGCTGGGCGCACAGACCGCGTTGACGCTGGAAATCCACCAGCGTACCGATTCGACCAACCGTCGCCTGCTCGCTGAGCCGCGGCACGGCCGCGTGATGGCCGCCGAATGGCAGGATGGCGGTCGCGGCCGGCTTGGCCGCCGCTGGCAGGGCCGGTTGGGGGGCTCGCTGATGTTCTCGCTGTGCTGGCAGTTTCCCGGTGGCGCTGCGACTCTGGCCGGGCTGCCATTGGCGGTCGGCGTGCTGGTCGCCGAAACGCTGGCCGATGCCGGCGTGGCCGGTATTGCGCTCAAATGGCCCAACGATCTGCTGCTGCCGGTGGGTGACGAACACGCCAAGGCTGGCGGTATCCTGATCGAAATCGCCGGTGACGCGATGGGGCCGGTCTGTGCCGTGATCGGCATTGGCCTCAACCTGCAAGCGCCTGAGCTCGAAGGCCTGCAGGCTGCTGGCCTCGCCGCGCACGGGCTGGCGGTCGATCGCAATGCCTTGCTGGCGCGTTTGCTGACCGCGCTCGAACACGGCTTGGCTGACTTTGCCGCGCACGGTTTCGCCGATTTCCGCGGGCGCTGGGAAGCACGCCACGCTTGGCAAGGGCGCGCAGTGCGGTTGATCGCTGCCGATGGCCAGGCTCGCGAAGGCCGTGCCATGGGGGTGACCGACGACGGCGCGCTGCGTTTTCGCAGCGACGAGCGCGACGAAGTCATCCACAGCGGCGATCTTAGCCTGCGGGTGGCGGCATGAGCGTGCTGCTGCTCGACCTGGGCAATACCCGTCTGAAATGGGCGCTGGCCGAGGCACAGGAAGACTGGCCTGCGCGCGGCAGCGCCAGCCCCGATGAACTGCAGCCGCTGCTTGCCGAATGGCGGCAGCTGGTGGCGCCCCGTCGCATCGTCGGCTGCAGCGTGGCGGCGCCCGAACTGGGTGCTGCGCTCGATGCCTTCTGCCGGCAAACCTGGGATCGCGGCATCGACTGGATCCAGGTCGAGCGCGAAGCGCTGGGCGTACGCAACCGCTATCGCCGACTGGAGCAGCAAGGGCCGGATCGCTGGGCGGCGGTGCTCGGTGCGCGGGCCGCGGAGCCCGGCCAGGCGCTCGTCATCGCCACTGCCGGCACGGCACTCACCGTCGATGCGCTGACTGCCGATGGCCGCTTTCTCGGTGGCGTCATCGTACCGGGCTACCGGATGATGAAGGCGGCGCTCGCCGCCGGTACTGCGCGGTTGCCGGATGCCGGCGGCAACGTGCACGATTTCCCGACCTCGACCGAAGATGCGATCGAAACCGGTGTGCAGACGGCGCTGGCTGGCTGCGTGACGGCCGCGCTCGACCGGCTGGTGGCGCGCGGCGAGGAGCCGCTGCTGCTGCTGTCCGGCGGCGACGCCGCCGTGCTGGCACCGTGGCTGGAACGCCTGCCCTGCCGCCAGATCGATCACCTTGTCCTCAGGGGGCTGGCCGCCCTCGCTTTCGACGGAGATGCCCGGCCATGAAATGGCTGCTCGTCCTGCTTGTCCTTGCCAACGCGGGGTTCTACGCCTACAGCCAGCTGGCACCCGCTGCGGCGCCGGCCGTGGTGCTGCCGCCCGAACAGCATGCCGACAAGCTGCGGCTGGTCGATGTCTCCAAACTCACACCGGTCCCGGTGATCGCCCCCAGCCCGCTGCCGGCCAGTGCGGGTGCGGCATCGGAGGTTGCGGCAGTGGCATTGACGCCCACGCCGGTCCAACCGACCGCCACTGCGGTCTGCCTGCGCTGGACGGTGCCGTCACCCGAGCAGGCGCAGATTGCCAGTGCGCGGATGGCCGCGCTGAAGGTGAGCGAGCGCACGCTGCAAAGCGCCGAGCAGGCCAAGGTCTGGGTCTACATCCCGCCGCTGGCCGACATCGAGGCCGCCAAGCGCAAGGCCGAGGAGCTGCAGGGGTTGGGGATCGACGACTACTTCGTCGTCAACAACGGCGGGCGCTGGCAGAACGCGGTGTCGTTGGGCGTGTTCTCCACCCGTGAGGCGGCGGATCGCCGGGTTGTCGCGCTGCGGGACAAGGGTGTGCGTTCCGCTGTGGTGCGCGAGCGCGACGATACCCTGCGCCCGGCCACCTTCCTGCTCAGCAATGTCAGCGCAACCCAGCGTGCGCAGCTCGAACGCAGCAATCGCCAACTGCGTGGTGCCCAACTGGTCGAAACGGTGTGCCGCTGACGACGGTGCTCGTTTCGGATCGATCAGCGAAAGCACGGCGCCGTTGCCCAACTGGCGCCGGTCGGCAAATATGGCCCAGCTTGAGCGTGTAAGTCCCATTCGCCTACCGGTTCGCATGCCCGCATTGTGATGCATCGGGTTTGCGCTGCGGGCTGGTACGCCGGGCGTGATCGAACCCGCAAGCGTGGTTGCTTCCATCGCGGCGCTCCTGTAGCGCCTGCCTACCCCTCGCGGTCGCGAGGCGAATCCTCTTCTTGAATGGCTTGTTGCTCTCTGCCGCGTTGCAGCGTATGCGGTGGGGATTGGCTGCCACAGCATGGCGCCACCGGCTCAGTCCAATGGCGCTGGGGCAGTTGAGCCTATCCGGTCTTGTTGCGGACCAATGCACATGGATGCCGGCGCGGCCGCTGCATGCGCGTTACCGCGCGGGACAGCTACGCTGCCGTTGTGAGGTGCTTGCCGACGAGGCAAAAAAAAAGCCCCTGCCTTGCGGCAGGGGCGAATGTTTGCGCGGAGAGTGTGGATGCGCAAATCTTTCCAAGAGTGTTGGTTTACTGGCGAACCTTGGCCATCTCGGTGGCGAGTTCACCATTCGTGGTATCACCGTCCAGCGACCAGCTGAACACGCCGCCCAGGCTGTTGGCCTTGACGTAGTTCACCTTGGTGGCGATGTCGGTCGGGGTGTCGTACGACCACCAGTTGCTGCCGTCATACTTCCACGACTGCTTGGTCACCGGGTGGAAGCGGACGGTACCGGCTGCGTTCTTCAGCACCTTGTAGTCCTCGATACCGGTTTCGTACGTGCCCTTGGCACCGCCGGTCGCGGCCTGGTACAGGCCATCACCGTTCGGGCCGGCTGCAACACCGGTCCAGCCACGGCCGTAGAACGGCAGGCCAACCAGCAGCTTCTTGCCCGGTACGCCAGCGGCCAGCAGCTGCTTGATCGAGTCGTCGGTGTTGTAGTACGACACCAGGCTGCGGTTGCCAGTCTTCGGATCGATGTACTGCGGGTTGTTCGGATCGACGTACAGGTGGGCCTGGAAGTCGGTCGGGCCTTGAGCTGCCCAGGCGCCGTTGTAGTCGTAGTTCATCACGTTGATCCAGTCGAGGTACTTGCTGTACTCGGCCGGAACGGTCATGTCGATCTTGTCCTTGCCGGCGCCGATGGCAACGGTCAGGCCATAGTTGGCTTTGTTGGTTGCGCCGATCGCATCGAGCTGCTCGCGGAATTCCTTGAGCAGCAACGTGAAGTTCTGCTTGTCTTCCGGAGCGACGGTGTTGTACGGCTGGCCGATCACGCCCGGGAATTCCCAGTCGATGTCGATACCGTCGAACACACCGGCTGCAGTGCCCGGACCGCCAGCGTTGGAGCCGGCGTCAAACGGCACGTTGCCCTTGATGTACACGTCGATGCAAGAACGGACCAGCTGCTTGCGCAGGGCGTCGGTCTTGGCGGCAGCGGAGAACCACTTGGACCAGGTCCAGCCGCCCAGCGAGATGTAGACCTTCAGGTTCGGGTACTTGGCCTTCAGCTTCTTCAGCTGGTTGAAGTTGCCCTTGAGCGGACCGGACACGCCATTGCGTGGGTCGTCCCACTGCGGCCAGCCCCACAGGTCGGCCACGCCGTCCACGGAGTCGGCAGCACTCAGGCCACGCTGGTAGTCAGCCCACGAATCGCCGCCGGTACCGGCTTGCGGATCGCTCGGGTTGGTCGCACCCGGCTCGAGCTTGTTGATGATGCCGCACTCGTAGCCGCCGTTCTTCTGGTAGAGGTTGCCGAATGCATAGTTGATGAAGGTCAGCTTGGCAGCGGTGCCGCTGGTGTCCACATGCTTGACTTGATAGCCGCGGCCGTACACGCCCCACTGGGTGAAGTACGAACCGACTTGCGCGCCGGTGATCGGGGGCGGGGTCGGGCCACCGACGACTGGGGTCGGGGTGACAGTCGGGGTCGGGCCGGTCGGCGTCGGGGTCGGCGTGACGCGAGTCGGGGTAACAGTCGGGGTGGGGGTCAGCGTCGGGGTAACCGTCGGCGTCGGGGTCGGGCCGGTCGGTGCAACGGTCGGCGTCGGGGTGACAGTCGGGGTCGGCGTCGGGCCGGCCACGCTCACCTTCTTCCATACGCCCCATTCGCCGGATTGGCCGGGGTTGTCGCCCTGGGTCCACCACTTGGCTTCATACACGGCGCCTTCGAAGGTCACGCGCTGGCCGCCGGTGTAGGCAGTGCTGGCGTTCCAGGCCGGGTATTGACCAACCGGTGCCGGGGTGGCGGTCGGCAGGTTCGGCGTCGGGGTTGCAACCGGACCCGGGGTCGGGGTGGCTACCGGAGCGGGCGTCGGGGTGCCACCGGTGGAGGCGCCGAGCAGCTTCCACAGTGTGGGCGAAGCAGCCGGGTTCCAGTTGGCACCGACATAGGCGGTGTGGGTAACCAGCGCCTGATATTCGGTGTTGTTGTAGCTGACGGTAACGCCAGCAGCGTAGGTGTTGCCTTCCTGCCAAGCCGGGGAAGCGGCATAGGCATGGACGGCCAGCAGCGCGGCGGGCAGCGCGGCCAGCACGAAGCGATTGTGTTGCGACATGAACAAGGTCTCCATCCTGTTTCGGTTCGGTGCATGTGGCGAACCGCCGTTTTTTTATGCTGCAGATAATACCACTACGGGTATCAGCACGCGGCAACGGGCGGCGTAACGACAAGCGCCACGAACGCCTTTGCATGCAAGACGGATGTTCGGCCATGCGAGCGCATAGTGTCAATACCTTACTAAATGCTATAATATTTAATTAAATCAAACAGTTAAATTGTTTGTTTATGTAATGAAGTGACGCCGTTTGGCTGGCGATGAACGGTGGGGCGCCAATCAAGCGCTTGCAAGCGACTGGTATCTGCAGTGGTATCCAGATATATCCAACCCGTTGAAAGGGGTTGCATGACGGCTGCCTTGGGCTGTCCAGTGGCGAGCACGATACTTGCTGTGCCGGCCTTGCCGCGCGGTGGGCGGCGGCTTGTGATTGGCGGCCTCCTGCGACAAGATGTCCGGCTGTCCTTGCATGAAACCTACAAGGGGGCATGCAAGGGTTTTCCCACAAGGAGCACACGTGTTCGGATGGTTCGAAAAACGGGTACAACCGTATCCGGAAACTCCCCCGGCCGCGCCCCCGCGCGGCTTCTTCGCCTTCGTCTGGGCCGGCACCGCCGGCATGCGCGGGCTGATCTTCACCGTGATGCTGCTCACCGCCGCGATCGGTGCCTTCGAAGCGCTGCTGTTCGCCATGCTGGGCTCGGTGGTCGACTGGCTGGCCAAGGTGCCGCCGGCCGAGCTGTTCGCCCGGGAGGGCCGCACGCTGCTGTGGCTGGGCCTCGCACTGGTGGGCAGCACACTGCTGGTGGCTGTGCAGGCGCTCTGTAAATACCAGGCGCTGGCCGGCAACTTCCCGATGCGGCTGCGCTGGATCTTCCACCGCTACCTGCTCGGCCAGAGCATGAGCTTCTACCAGGACGAATTCGCCGGCCGCGTCGCCACCAAGGTGATGCAGACGGCGCTGGCGGTGCGCGAGTCGGTGATGATCGTCGTCGACATCCTGGTGTTCGTCACCATCTACTTCGTCACCATGCTGGTGGTGGTTGGTCAGTTCGACGGCTGGCTGGTCTGGCCCTTCGTGGTCTGGCTGGCGCTGTATGGCGTTGCGGTCTGGTATTTCGTGCCGCGCCTGGGCAAGGCCTCGGCGGCGCAGGCCGATGCACGCAGCCTGATGACGGGCCGGGTGACCGATGCCTACACCAATATCGTCACCGTCAAGCTGTTCAGCCACGCCCACCGCGAGGCCGGTTACGTGAAGAGCGCGATGCGCGAGTTCATGTATACGGTGCATCAGCAGATGCGATTGGTGAGCGGCTTCGAGATCGTCAACCACTTCCTCAACATGCTGCTGATCGTGGCCACCACCGGTGCCACGCTATGGCTGTGGAGCCGTGGCGAAGTCGGCATCGGCGCGGTTGCGGCCGCCACTGCGATGGCGCTGCGCCTCAACGGCATTTCGCACTGGATCATGTGGGAGATGGCCAACCTGTTCGAGCAGATCGGCACGGTGCAGGACGGCATCACCACGTTGACGCGCCCAGTCGCGGTGTCCGATCGGGCCGATGCCCAGCCGCTGACGGTGAGCCGCGGCGAGATCCGCTTCGAGGAGGTGAGCTTCGGTTACGGCAAGCCGCAACCGGTGATCGACCGACTCAACCTGACGATCCGTCCCGGCGAGAAGGTCGGCCTCGTCGGTCGCTCCGGCGCGGGCAAAAGTACGCTGGTGAACTTGCTGCTGCGCTTTTACGACATCGATGCCGGCCGGGTGCTGATCGACGGCCAGGATGTCGCCGCGGTCACCCAGGACAGCCTGCGCGCCGCCATTGGCATGGTCACGCAGGACACCAGCCTGCTGCATCGCTCGGTGCGCGACAACCTGCTGTATGGCCGGCCCGATGCCGACGATGCGGCGATGATCGCTGCCGCGCGGCGGGCCGAAGCGCACGACTTCATCCAGGGCCTGAGCGATCCGAAGGGGCGCAGCGGCTACGACGCGCATGTCGGCGAGCGCGGCGTGAAGCTGTCCGGTGGCCAGCGCCAACGCGTGGCCATCGCCCGGGTGATGTTGAAGGATGCGCCCATCCTGTTGCTGGACGAGGCGACCAGTGCGCTCGACTCCGAAGTCGAGGCGGCGATCCAGGGCAGCCTTTATCGCTTGATGGAAGGCAAGACCGTGGTGGCGATCGCGCACCGGCTCTCCACCATCGCCGCGATGGATCGGCTGATCGTGCTTGACCACGGCGTGATCGTCGAAGAGGGCACGCATGCCGAGCTCCTGGCGCAGGGGGGGCTCTATGCCCGCCTGTGGGCGCACCAGAGCGGCGGATTCCTCGGCGAGGACGTGGACGACGCGACCGAGCGCACGCTCGCCCACTGAGGTGTGTGTGCTCCAACGGCCCTGCCATCGGTGAATGGCAGGGCCGTTTTGCATCCGCCGAAAATGCCGTGGGATCAGCCACTTGCCGTGCGCCGAACCTGCAATTGGTGATTTTGGGCCGGTCCGCAGCCGTTGTTGCCGGTGCCGCAACCTAAATTGCAGGACCGATCCATGCATCCGGCATGGACGGCTCGGCCATCAGGCCGTTCACCAGGATGGAAGGAGCGTAGGCATGAAGCAGAAGTGGATTTGCATCTCGCTGTTGGGTTTGTCGGCGTGGTTGTCTGGCCAGGTTCAGGCTGCGGAATGCAGCGGGGTGGCCGCCTGGCAATCCGGCACCGGGTACAACGCCGGAGCCAAGGTGGTCCAGGCCAACCAGCTGTATGAGGCCAAGTGGTATTCCATCGGCGAGCAGCCGGCGGCGACCAGCTGGTCGGCGTGGAATTCGCTCGGCGCCTGCGCCGCAGCCGGCGGCGTACGGCTGATCCTGCGGCACCATGAGCGGACGCTCAATCTGGCGCCGGGCCAGGAGGATTTCGTTGCTTCGGCGTGCGAGCAGGGCGAGGTGCCGATCAGTGGTGGACCGTCCGGCATCTCGGTGGGCCCCAGCATCGTGTACAGCACGTTGACTTGGGACGGCAACCGCGGCGGTTGGCTGGTGCAGTACCGGAACAATACCAATGCCCCTATCACCGGCTGGCAGCGGGTGGGGGTGACGTGCGCCGTGGGCAGCATGACCATCGCACCGTGACCGGCAGCCGGCCGGCCCTTGGGCTGGCCGGTTTTCAGCAGGCGGGTAGCCGCAGCCGGGCGCTGACGCCGTTGGCGACATTGCCGACCGTGGCGCTGCCACCATGCAGCTCGGCAATGGTCCGGGCCAGCGCAAGGCCGAGGCCGGTGCCCTTGGCGGTACCGTCCGGGCGCAGCGAGTAGAAGCGCTCGAACAGTCGTGGCAGGGCGTAGTCGGGAATGGCGGGGCCGTCGTTGTCGATGGTGATCAACCAGTCGCCGCCGGTGCGCTCGGCGGCGATGCGGATCGCGCCCTGCGTCGGCGTGAAATCGGCGGCGTTCTGCAGCAGGTTGCGCAGCGCCTGCTCGATCAGGAAGCGTTCGCCGCGCACGCGGGCGTCTTCGGGGATGGCGAGATCGAGTGCGATGGTGGCGGCGTCGAGCTGCGGTGCCAGCGCGGTAAGTACCGTCTCGAGCGCGGGGCGCAGCGGCACTGGCTCGGCATGATCGAGCGTGCGCCGTGCCTCCAGCCGTGCCAGCTCCAGCAGGCGGTCGACGATGGCCTGCAGCCGCTCCGCCTCGCGGCGGATGTGGCCGGCGAAGCGTTGGCGGTCGGCGTCGGGCAGGGCATCGTCCAGCAGTTCGGCCGCGCCGCGGATGCCGGCCAGCGGGCTTTTCAGTTCATGGGTGAGGCCGTGCACGTAGTGCTCGACATAGGCCTTGCCCTCCAGCCGCTCGCGCATCTCGCCGAGTGCCTGCGCCAGCACCGCGAGCTCGCGGTTGCCCGGTAGCGCAGGTACCTCGGCCGGGCGACCGGCGCTGACGTCCTGGGCAAAATCGGTGAGCTTGCCGATGCCGCGCGACAGCCACCATGAGAACGCTGCGCCGAAGGCCAGCCCTAGTCCCAACACCAGCAAGCCGGCGCGCAACAGCTTGCCGTGGGCGCGCTCGATATAGGGCTGCATCGCCTGGTTGGGCTTGGCCACGGTCAGCACACCGGCAATGCGGCCGTCCTCGATGATGGGGGCGGCCACGTACATCACGGTGGTGGCGTCGTCGGCGTACTCGATGCGCGAGGTGCGCGCACCGTAGCGGCCCCGCAGCGTCAGGTAGACGTCTCGCCATTGCGAATAATCCTGGCCGACCGCGCTGCCGGTGGAATCGAACAGCACGATGCCGCGCGCATCGGTGATGTAGACGCGCATGTCGACCGCGCCCTTGGCCACGCCCCAGATCCGCGCATTGGGCGAGCGCTCCACGTAGCGTCCGATCGCCTGTGCCACCTCGCCGTCGGCCAGCCTGCCATCGCGAAAGGCGGGCTGCACCAGCTCGGCCAGCAGGTTAGCGGTATCGATCATGATTTCCTCGGCCGACTGACGCATGGCTGGCTTGATCTCGTCGCGGATCAGGTCGACCACGTACCACGCTAACAGCGCGACGATGAGGAAGTAACCGAGGAAGATGCGCAGCGAGAAGCGCATCAGCCAGCGCCTTTGAGCGCGTAGCCGAAGCCACGGTGCGTCTCGATCGGGTCGGCCTCGGCGGCGATGTCCCTGAGCTTGGCGCGCACGCTTTTCACATGGCTGTCGATGGTGCGCTCGAAGCTGTCCTCGGCGGCCTCGCCAAGTGCATCGAGCAGTTGGGCGCGGCTGAATACCCGGCCAGGCGCGGACAGCAGCAGCGCCAGCAGCCGGTATTCGGATGGCGTCAGCACCAGCCACTGGCCGCGATAACGGATGCGCCGACCGGCGGCGTCGTGCTCGAAGCCTGGCGTGGCGGTATCCGCCACTCGCGGTTGCAACCGCTTGAGAATGGCGCGCACCCGCGCCACCACTTCGCGCGGGCTGAACGGCTTGACCACGTAATCGTCGGCGCCCAGTTCCAGCCCGACGATGCGGTCGATCTCGTCGGCGCGCGCGGTCAGCATCAGCACCGGCACTTCGCTGTGGCGGCGCAAGCGCTTCAGCACTTCGAAGCCACTGTCGTCGGGCAGGCCGACATCAAGGATCACTAACTGCGCATCGGCCAGTACCGCTTCGCCATCGCGGGCCAGCCGTTGCCAATCCACCGCATAGCCTTCGCGCTGCAGCGCGAATAGCAGGGTATCGGCGATGGCGGGTTCGTCTTCGATCAGCAGGATGTGGGCAGTCATGGCCGGCATTCTAGGCCGCCGCGGCCCGCTACAGCTATTCCGGCGCCGGCAGTGGCGGCGCCAGCGAGATCACCAGCGCGGCAACCAGAATGGCCGCACCGCCCAGCCACTGCAGCCCGGTCAATGGCACCGCCAGCAGCCAGGCGGCGAGCAGCACGCTGACCACCGGCTCCAGCGTCGACAAGGTTGACGCTTCGGCGGCGGTCAGATGATCGAGCCCGGCCAGGAAGGCGAAGATGGCGATCACTGTGGAAACGATGGCGATGGCCAAGGTTGCACCCCAGCCGCTACCGGTGGCCGGCCAGTGTGGTGTGGCAAAGGCGGTTGAACCCCACAGCACCACAGCGGCGGCCAGCATCACCACGGTGGCGGAAGGCAGTGCACCGGCCTGCGGCGTGAGCCGGCTGCCGGCGAGGATGTAGCACGAATAGATCAGCGCCGCGGCGACGCCGAAGGCGATGCCGATGGCCTTGCCGGAGAGCGCCGTACCGATGGTCAGTACCAGTCCGAGCGAGGCCAGCGCCAGCGCCGCCCACACGCGGCGGCGTAGCCGCTCGCGCAGCAACCAGGCAGACAGCACGGTGACGATGGCCGGATAGAGATAGAGCAGCAATGCGGCGAGCGCGGCATTGGCGTACTGCAGCGCGGTGAAGTAGCTGAACGCTTGCCCGGCGTAACCGATACCGCCCATCGCGGCAAGCCCGGCCAGCAGGCGGCCCCTTGGCCAGCGCGCACCGCGCCAGACCATGATGGCGACCATCACCAGGGCAGCCACGCTGAAGCGGATGAGCAGCAGGCCCTGGGTATCGACGCCGGCCGCGTAGGCCCAGGTGCCGAAGATGGGCATCAGGCCGAAGGCGACGGCGGAGAGCAGGATCAGCAGGATGCCGGTGGTGCGTTGGGACATGGCAAGGCAGGGTCGGGGCGATACGCGAGTGTCGCCGATCCGCCGTGCGCTGTGTGCCTGCGGCTAACCCTGATGTACGGCGGCTACATCGCCTCGATCTCGGCGATCCAGCGCGCCTGTTCCACCTCGGGCAGCCAGCTGCCGGTAAAGCCGTTCACGGCCAGCTGCTTGAGCTCGGCCCGTGTCAGCTGCAGCGCCGCGGCACAGGCACGCCAGTTTTCACCGACATAGCCGCCGAAGTAGGCCGGGTCGTCCGAGTTCACCGTGGCGACGAGGCCCGCTTCGAGCAGCGCGCGCAGGTTGTGATCCGACAATCGTTGGAACACCTTGAGCCGGATGTTGGATAGGGGGCAGACGGTGAGCGGAATCCGTCGACGTTTCAGTTCGTCGACGAGGGCAGGATCTTCCAGCGCCCGCACACCATGGTCGATTCGGCAGACATCGAGCAGGTCGAGCGCCTGCCATACGTAGTCAGGTGGCCCTTCTTCCCCGGCGTGGGCTACCCGCGGCAGGCCCAGCGCCTTGCAGCGGGCGAACAATCGGGCGAATTTCTCCGGTGGGTGGCCGACTTCGCTGGAATCGAGGCCCACGCCATCGATCAGGTCGAGATAGGGCTCGGCCTCGCGCAGCGTGGCAAAGCCTTCCTCCTCCGACAGATGACGCAGGAAGCAGAGGATCAGCTTGGAGCTGATGGCGAACTGCTCGTGTGCGTCGGTCAGTGCGCGGCGGATGCCGGCGAGCACGGTGGCATAGGGCACGCCGCGTGCGGTATGCGTTTGCGGATCGAAGAAGAGCTCGGTATGCACGACGCGGTCGGCGCGGCAGCGCAACAGGTAGGCTGCGGTGAGATCGTAGAAATCCTGCTCGGTCAGCAGCACGCCGGCGCCGGCGTAATAGAGATCGAGGAAGGATTGCAGGTTGGCAAAATCGTAGGCGGCGCGCACTGCCTCGACCGAATCGTATGGCAGGCGCACGCCGTTGCGCTGCGCCAGCGCGAACATCAACTCCGGTTCCAGCGTGCCTTCGATATGCAGGTGCAGCTCGGTCTTGGGCAGGCGGGCGAGCCAGTCGGCGGTGACATCCATGGAAGGCTCCGGCAAGGGGATGGCTGGAGCTTAGCGCGTGCCTGGGTGATGCGCGTCGGCGCTTTCCGCAACCTGCTCAGTGGCCGCGGTAGACAACGCGGCCGAAACGCGCACCCTGATGCTGCGGCGTGATGGCGACCAGTTTGTCCAAACGCACATCGAGCACGCCGTCGCGGGTGGAGAGGCGCAGGAATTCGCTGCCGCGGGCGCCGAACACATCGATGGCCACGCCTTCGCAATCGGGCGCGCCGTGACGCTCCACCAGCAAGGGGTAGCGATAGGTGCAGGCGATTTCCAGGTAGTCGTGCAGCTCGCACGAGATGGGGCTGTAGTCTTGCATCGCGGTCCTGTCCTTGCGCTCGTCCACACAGGCGTCAGAACTCGCAGCATAGACAGCGATTGCTGCAAGTTCTTGAACGTCCGTCGATTTCCGCCAGCCACCCGCCCGAGGACCGCCGACTTGGGTCAGGCTTCGGCATGGCCCAAAAGTTCGGCTTTTGCCAGCCACTTGTCGCGCTGGACCGGGTCCGATCCGATCACCGGTCCAAAACAGCGACATGGCGGGGGCTGACGGATTCCTGTACCCAGCGCCTGCATCTGCTGGAGTACCGGAGCAGCCTTGCTCCAACGGCGGTGCTGAGCGGTATGTCGCGGGCAGGGCGGTCAGGCTGGCCCTTCGCAGTTGAATCGAGCATGTTCTTGAAATGCCATCGGCGCGGCAAACGCTAGCCCGCCGCATCGACGGCGGCGATCAGGCCTTGTGATAGACCTGGGCGCCCTGCTTCACGAACTCGATCGATTTCACTTCCATGCCCTTCCGCAGCGCTTCGGCCTCGGCGATGCCCTGCTTCTCGGCAAAATCTCGCACGTCCTGGGTGATCTTCATCGAACAGAAGTGCGGGCCGCACATCGAGCAGAAGTGCGCCACCTTGGCACCCTGCTGTGGCAGCGTCTCGTCATGGAATTCACGGGCACGGTCCGGGTCGAGGCCCAGGTTGAACTGGTCTTCCCAGCGGAACTCGAAGCGCGCCTTCGAGAGCGCGTTGTCGCGGATCTGCGCGCCGGGGTGGCCCTTGGCCAGATCGGCCGCGTGGGCGGCGAGCTTGTAGGTGATGATGCCTTCCTTGACGTCATCCTTGTTTGGCAGCCCCAGGTGCTCCTTGGGGGTGACGTAACAAAGCATGGCGGTGCCATACCAGCCGATCTGCGCCGCGCCGATGGCCGAGGTGATGTGGTCGTAGCCGGGGGCGATGTCGGTGGTCAGTGGGCCGAGGGTGTAGAACGGCGCTTCGTCGCACCATTCCAGCTGCAGGTCCATGTTCTCCTTGATCAGCTGCATCGGCACATGGCCGGGGCCTTCGATCATGGTCTGCACGTCGTGTTGCCATGCGATCTGCGTCAGCTCGCCCAGTGTTTTCAGTTCGCCCAACTGCGCGTCGTCGTTCGCATCCCACACCGAGCCGGGGCGCAGGCCATCGCCGAGCGAGAAGCTGACGTCGTAAGCCTTCATGATGTCGCAGATTTCCTCGAAATGCGTGTAGAGGAAGTTCTCCTGATGGTGCGCGAGGCACCACTTGGCCATGATGGAGCCGCCGCGCGAGACGATGCCGGTCATCCGGTTGGCGGTGAGCGGCACGTATCGGAGCAGCACGCCGGCGTGGATGGTGAAGTAATCCACGCCTTGCTCGGCCTGCTCGATCAGCGTGTCGCGGAACAGCGCCCAGGTCAGGTCCTCGGCCTTGCCATCGACCTTCTCCAGCGCCTGGTAGATCGGCACGGTGCCGATCGGCACGGGCGAATTGCGCAGGATCCACTCGCGGGTTTCGTGGATGTTCTTACCGGTGGACAGATCCATGATGGTGTCGGCACCCCAGCGGATTCCCCAAGTCATCTTGTCCACTTCCTCGTTGATCGACGAGGTGACGGCGCTGTTGCCGATATTGCCGTTGATCTTCACCAGGAAATTGCGGCCGATGATCATCGGCTCCAGTTCCGGGTGGTTGATGTTGGCGGGAATGATGGCGCGGCCACGTGCCACTTCCTCGCGCACGAACTCGGGCGTGATCACCGGCGGGATTGCAGCACCGAACGACTGGCCCAGATGCTGGCGCAGCATCATCGTTGCCATCTTCTCGCCCTTGGCTCCCAGCGCGCGCAGCGACTCCATGTACGCTTCGCGTTGCAGGTTCTCGCGGATGGCGATGTATTCCATTTCCGGGGTGATGATGCCGCAGCGCGCGTAGTGCATCTGCGTGACATTGGCGCCGGGCTTGCCGCGGCGCGGCTTGCGCGTGAGCTCGAAGCGCAGCGGGTCGAGGCTGGCGTCCGCCTCGCGCAGGCGGCCATAGTCGCTGGTCAGGCCGGTCAGCAGATCCGTATCACCCCGTTCATCGATCCAGGCTGCGCGGATCGGCGCGAGGCCACGGCGCACATCAATGTGCGCCTGCGGATCGGTGTAGGGGCCGGAACAGTCGTAGACATAGATCGGTGGATTTTGCTCGCCGCCGAAGCTCGTTGGCGTATCGGTCTGGGTGATTTCGCGCATCGGCACGCGGATGTCGGGGCGTGAGCCTTCGACATAGACCTTGCGTGAATTGGGCAAGGGCTGGATCGCAGCTTGGTCGACATGGGCGTCGCTGGCGCGAAATTCGGTGGGCTTGTTCAAGGATAGGCCTCCTGCAAAGTGAGAAGGCGCAGGAGAGGCACACGCCGGCCACGAGCGTGCCGACGGATTCGCTTCCCTACGCCGGTATGAGCCGGATCAGGTGCTGAGGGACTCTCTCATCCGCTGACATACCGAGGAAGGTAAGTAGCGGAACCCCTAGCGAAAACAGAGCTGTCACCGTATAGAAGCTGTGGGATAATGACAAGTTATTTAATTTAACTGTGCCTTTATCGGCTTGTTTTTATTGGGGTTATGTCAGATGGATTGGGAACGCGCGCGCTACTTTCTCGTTGAACAGCAAATCCGCCCGTGGGACGTGCTCGACCAGCAGGTGCTGCAGCGTTTCCTCGATGTGAAGCGCGAGGATTTCGTCCCCGACGACAAGAAAAACCTCGCCTTTGTCGATACCGAACTGCCGCTCGGCAACGGCGCCTGTATGCTCGCCCCCAAGGTTGAAGGCCGCCTGCTGCAGGAAGTGGGCCTCAAGCCGGCTGACCGCGTACTGGTGGTCGGCGCCGGCACCGGCTACCTGATGGCGCTGGCGGCAGGCCTCGCTGCCGAAGTGCACGGCGTGGAGATTGACCCGGCCCTCAAGGCCGCCGCTGAGCAAAACCTGCTGCGCGCCGGCATCAAGAACGCCCATGTCGAACTTGCCGATGGCAGCCATGGCTTCGCCGCCAAGGCGCCGTACGACGTCATTATTGTCACCGCCTCGCTCGATGCCGTGCCGCAGGTACTGAAAGACCAACTTGCCGTTGGTGGCCGCCTGATTGCTGTGGTCGGCAATCTACCGATCATGAGTGCTGTGCTCGAAACGCGCGTGGAAGAGGGCGCGTGGCGCAGCGAGAAGCGGTTTGAGTACAACCTGCCGAGGTTGAATCACCAAAATGATTCTGCTGGCTTCTGGTTTTAATGCAGCTTCTTGATTTAAAAAAATGAAGCGCCCCATTTGGGGCGCTCTTGATTCTAATTGCGAATTGCCTACTTGGCACTGGTTATATGTCTTCTGATAATTTGCAGGGAAAAGCCCAAGAGACGGATATCACGTTGCGGGATATTTTCATACTAATGAATCGATATAGGCATGCGCTAATTGCCTTGCCAATCGTAGCTGGTATTGTGGCTGCTTGCGTGATGTTTACGCTTCCAGATCGCTATACGGCGATACTGAAAATTGCGCCATCGAAGAATGCGCCGGTATACAACTGGGCTCTAAACAACGAGGTATTGGTTGAGCAGGTCGCAAAAAAAATGAACTTGTCGAAGCACTACGGAACTGCTAGCCGTAATGCGACACTGCGAGCCACAAAAAGCCATATTGATGTTGTTCTTAATGCCAAGGATGGCTATCTTGATGTTTCTGCAACTGATGTTAGTCCTGCCTTTGCTGCGCGGCTCGCAAATGTTTTTGGAAAGACGTTGTCGGATAATGTATATACGTTAAGATTATTGGAGATATCGAAGGAACGTTATAATCTCGAACTTAGACGCGAGCTCGCTGCAAAAAACAAAGTAAATGCCGAGAAGTCACTTGAATCCCCTCAACTTGCAGCAGTCATCAAGACCATTTCCGCATCCGAGCAATATGGAATTATTAGTTTGGCTGGAATTCAGGCTGAGGCTACCTTGCAGTCCGGAATCTCCGATCTGGCACAAAACCAGGTCGTAAAAATACAAGATCAGCTATCTAACCTGCAGCGACTTGTAGTCGAGGGTATGAAACAAAAATCCGTAGGGTCTGCTGGGCCTTGGATTGCCACCGTAACGGCCATGCAGGAAAGCGCGTATTGGAGTGCGTTGATTGATCGCCTTGATCGTCGGATTGAATTGGTAAAAGCGCAAGAGCGAGACGAGCTGAAAATCAGTTGGGCTGAAATACCTGACGAAAAATCCGGACCAAAGAGGGTAAAAAATATTCTGTTCGGCATGGTTTGTGGATTATTGCTCGCAATGCTCTATATGCTCGTCTGCGAAATGGTTCAGTATGCACGGAAGAAAGAGTAACAACGAGGGCGTATGAGCATGTGGGTTGTGTATCGTTGAGTGATTTGTTTTTTGCGTTAAGACTGATTTCGTGCTCCTATTAAATCAGCTGCTAAAAATGCTGCGAAATCCCTATTGGATTTTTGATTGACGGTGAGTTTATGAGTATTTTAGACAAAAAAATAGCCGTGGTGGGCCTGGGGTATGTAGGGCTGCCTCTCGCAGTTGAATTCGGTAAAATAAGACCTGTTGTAGGTTTTGATATAAATGAAGCAAGAGTTGCTGAGCTGGCGGCTGGCACGGATAGCACGCTGGAAGTGACGGAGAGCGATTTAAAATACGCAACGCAATTAGAATACAGTAGTAATGTTGCCGACCTCAACGATTGCAGGATTTTCATTGTTACAGTTCCTACCCCAATCGATGGCGTGAACCGCCCGGATTTGACGCCGTTGATCAAGGCTAGCGAGATGGTTGGTCGAGTCCTGAAAGAGGGCTCCTTAGTGATTTACGAATCTACGGTGTATCCTGGCTGCACTGAAGAGGTTTGTGTTCCCATCCTTGAGAAATTGTCTGGGTTGAAATTCAACCAGGATTTCTTTTGCGGGTACAGTCCCGAGCGTGTGAATCCCGGCGATAAGATCAATTCTTTGACCAAAATTAGGAAAATCACCAGTGGCTCCACGCCAGAGATCGCGCAACTGGTCGACCGCTTGTATCAGTCGATTATTACGGCCGGTACGTTTCCCGCCAGTAGCCTCAAAGTGGCAGAAGCAGCAAAGGTAATCGAAAACACCCAGCGAGATCTCAATATCGCTCTTGTGAACGAATTATCTGTAATTTTTTCTCGTTTGGATATTGATACAATAGAGGTTTTGGAGGCCGCAGGGAGTAAATGGAATTTCCTTCCTTTCCGGCCTGGCATGGTCGGCGGGCATTGCATTGGGGTAGATCCTTATTATTTAACTCATAAGGCAGAGGAAGTTGGTTACCACCCGCAAGTAATACTGGCAGGTCGACGGATAAATGACAATATGGCGCGTTACGTAGCGCGCAAGGTCATTCAGCTGATGCTGAAAAATGGCGTGGATGTTGCTCGTAGTACCGTTGGGGTACTGGGGATTACCTTCAAGGAAAATTGCCCCGATATCAGAAATAGCAAGGTTGTCGATTTGATAATTGAGTTGCAAAAATGGGGTGTTAAGGTTGTTGTTGCAGACCCTTGGGCCAACGCATCCGAAGTGTTGCATGAATATGGTATCCAATTAGGTGCTATTGATGAGTTGAATAAGGTTGACTCGCTGGTCGTGGCAGTAGGCCACAATGAATATCGCGAGTTAACGCCAGATGCGCTATTCCAGTGGTGTAACGGTCAGGAGCCCGTGCTCGCGGATGTGAAGGCTCTATATGATCGACATAAGGCTGCTAAAGCGGGTTTTACAGTTTTCCGTTTGTAATTTCTAATTCTTTTTAGAGAAGCCAGATGCTCTATTGCCAGCCTATTTTAGAAAGAAAGATCAGAACTGCGATTGTCGGTTGCGGGCGAATTTCAAAAAACCATTTTGACTCGATTGGGCAGCATTCATCTAATTTGCAGTTGATTGCAGTGTGTGATGTGAATGCGGAAGTACTTGCAGAGCATACAAAAAAATATAATGTGCCTGGATATCGAGATATTAAGGCATTGTTCGAGCATGAGCAGATTGACCTTGTGGTTCTTTGCACGCCTAGTGGGCTCCACCCTGAGCAGGCCATCTTGGCCGCCAGTTACAAGATTCACGTGATGACGGAAAAGCCAATGGCGACGCGTTGGCACGATGGCGTAAGTATGGTCAGAGCCTGCGACCAGGCGGGTGTGCGCCTATTTGTGGTGAAGCAGAACCGTCACAATTCCACTTTGCAGTTACTGAAACGAGCTGTTGAAGAAAGGCGATTCGGCAAGATTCATCTTGTTCATTTGAATGTTTTCTGGTCACGCCCTCAAGCATATTACGATCAAGCTGAATGGAGAGGAACGTGGGAGTTCGATGGTGGAGCTTTCATGAATCAAGCGAGCCACTATGTTGATTTGTTGGACTGGCTAATCGGTCCTGTAGAAAAAGTCCAAGCATTGATGAGTACGACGCGGAATATCGAAGTTGAAGATACCGGCGTGCTCAATGTCAAATGGCGTAGCGGTGCCTTGGGATCCATGAGTGTGACAATGCTGACCTACCCGAGAAACATGGAAGGGAGCATTACGATACTCGGGGAAAAAGGCACCGTCCGAGTTGGCGGCGTAGCGGTCAATGATATTCAGCAGTGGGAATTCGAAGAGTCGAGAGACTACGACTCTGAAATAAATGAGGCAAACTACGCAACTACCTCGGTGTATGGTTTTGGACACCCGCTCTACTACAAGAACGTTGTTGAAGTACTTCGTGGAGAAGCGGAACCTGAAACAGATGGCCGCGAGGGGCTCAAGTCATTAGAGCTATTGATTGCTGCCTATATCTCTGCGCGAGACGGTAAGACGGTTTCACTGCCATTGGAATACTAAACCTGCACTTAGTCGACGTTCACGACTGTTTATTCAAGAGTGTTCAATTATGTCTGGAGGTTCTGTGGCGGATACTATGATTCACCCAACCGCGATAGTGGATGCAGGGGCCAGCGTTGGTGATGGAGTGCGTATTTGGCATTGGACTCATATCTGCGCCCAGGCCAAGATAGGGGATGGCTGCTCCTTTGGACAGAACGTATTCGTTGGTAACGATGTCGTTATTGGTTCTAACTGCAAAGTGCAAAACAACGTAAGTATTTATGACGCGGTGACACTGGAAAACGACGTTTTTTGCGGTCCCAGCATGGTATTTACCAATGTTTATAACCCGAGAAGCGCCGTAAATAGAAGGGGCGAGTATCGTCGTACCTTGGTTCGGCAGGGGGCCACGCTTGGTGCAAATAGCACCGTGGTATGTGGAATTACCATTGGCGCTTATGCCTTTATCGGCGCTGGCGCGGTAGTTAACTCGGATGTGCCGGAATACGCTCTCATGGTCGGCGTGCCGGCACGACAAATTGGGTGGATGGGACGTTTTGGTGAGCGAATTCCGCTGCCTCTGGAGGGCGATGGTGACTATACATGCCCACATACTGGCGACGTATATGCGCTTCGCAGCGGATTAATGGGGTGGATGCCCTCGGCGATGTAAGGATTTTAATTTAATGGATTTTATAGATCTTAAGTCGCAATATCATGCGCTCAAGCAGCAAATCGACGACAGAATTCATCGGGTGCTGAACCACGGCCAATACATTATGGGTCCGGAAGTGCAGGAGCTGGAAGTGGCTCTCGCAACTCTTACGGGCGCTAAGCATTGCGTAACGGTTGCAAGTGGAACCGAGGCATTATTGATTGCATTGATGGCGCTTGATGTCAAGCCTGGTGACGAAGTAATTACTACACCCTTTACCTTCGCTGCTACAATTGAAGTTATCGCATTGTTAGGTGCTCGTCCGATATTTGTTGATATCGAACATGATACCTGCAATATCGATGTCAAGCATATTGAAGCTGCGATCAGTCCCCGAACTAAAGCCATCATTCCTGTCAGTTTATATGGGCAAGTAGCTGACATGGATGAAATCAATGCTGTTGCCAAAAAACACGGTGATATTCCGGTTATTGAAGATGCTGCCCAAAGCTTTGGCGCAACGTACAAAGGTAAAGCAAGCTGTAATTTGTCAACCGTTGGGTGCACCAGCTTTTTCCCGAGTAAGCCGTTAGGGTGCTACGGAGACGGAGGGGCGCTGTTTACCAATGACGATGCTTTAGCGCAGGCATGTCGGGAAATACGTGTGCACGGGCAGAGTAAACGTTACTTCCATACCCGAGTCGGCGTTGGCGGCAGAATGGACACGCTTCAATGTGCTGTTGTACTTGGAAAGCTTGAACGTTTTGGTTGGGAAATCGAACGGCGCAAGCAACTCGGCGACATGTACGCGAGCTTGATTGAAGCGCATTGTGCCAATACCGTAGGCCTATTAACCGTTCGCGATGATCGCGAATGCATTTGGGCGCAGTACACGGTGATGGTAGCGCAGCGTGAGCATATCCAATCGGCTCTTAAGACTGCTGGTATACCGACGGCAATCCACTATCCAAGACCGATGCATCAGCAACCAGCCTATTTTGATCCGGCGCAGGCGAGTTTTCCTATTGCTGAAACCATAGCAGGGAAGGTGATGAGCCTTCCAATGAGTCCTGATCTTACTCAGGACGATATGACTCGCGTGGTCTTGGAGTTAGCGAAGGCTGCTCGGTCAATACCCGCTGCTACTTGAGTAGCGTTATGAATTCGACAAGGAGGTCGGTTGGCAATGCAGCTATTTACCTGTTTGCCAATTTGCTGAATGCGGTGGTGCAGTTCGGGCTTATCCCGATTGTAACCAGAGCAATGGGGCCTGCGAATTATGGACTTGCTGCACTTTACTTGGTTGCAGTTTCGATACTGGTGCCAATGGTGGGGCTCAGCTTGCACGGGCTGATTTCTGTCCGTTACTTTACTCAATCCAAAGCAGATTTGGCTCGATTGATAGGGATTGTTCTCGTTGTAAATGTTGGTCTGGCGGTAGGTATTCTATTTTTGAATGAAGTATTAGGACGGTATTTGGTGCCCGGCGTTTTAAGCCAAGGCTGGATCCGTTTGGCTGTGGCTGCGGCGTTCGTTCAATCATTTGTATTTGTGGGGCTTGCGCTTCTTCAGGCACAAGAACAGGCAAGGATTTATGCTGTTGTTCAGGTTGGTGCATCATTGGCGGTGGCCTTGGCCACCCTTGCATTTTTACAACTTCTGAATGGCAGTTGGACTGCTCGTGCGTGGGGCCATTTTCTGGGATACCTGGGGGCTGCTGGCATCACGTTGGCGATATTGACTCGGTCTGGATATTTGTCAGTTAAATGGAGTCGGTATGGTGAGTTGGTTCGGGATTGCTTGTCATTTGGGGTCCCTTTATTGCCACATGCATTGGGCGCGATCGCGATCGCATCTGCAGGGCAAATTTTTATTGCCCATCAGCTCGGTCCAAGTGATGTTGCATATTATGCGTTAGGGCTTCAATTCGGGGCGGCTTTCGGGCTGCTTGCTGATGCATTTGTGAAAGCCTATGGGCCCTGGTTGTATAGAAAATTGGCTGAAGATAGCGTTATGTCCAAACAGCAAGTTGTAAAGGGTATATACGGCGCGTTTGTTTTCTTTCCGGCCGCAGCGATATTATTTTGGTTTTTTTTGAATATAATATTTACAGATGTGGTAGGTTCAGGCTTTGAAAAGGCTAGAGTCGTGTTGCCTTATTTTTGTGCTGCCGGTAGTGCTCTGGGCATGTACTATGCCATTGCCAATTTATATTTCTTTAGCAGCCAAAATGGCAAACTCGCGACCATCACTTTATGCTCCGGTGGATTGAGTTTGCTTGCCATGTATTTTTTTTGCACGCGATGGGGATTGGAAGGTGTAGCGATAGGATACCTTATTGGTCAGGCAAGTCTTTTTTTGTTGGCTTGGGTTGTGAGTTGGCGCGTCTATCCTCTTCCTTGGGGGTGCGTATTTCGTTTGCATGGCGAGGTCTAAATGTCCACGCTAATTACAAGCAGGTAATTAGTCTGACGCTGCTTTTGTGAGTTTCTTCAAAGGCCTGTTGGTGCAGATAATGTGGTTTTATTGATTCGATGAGTGGAGTGAATAGTGGATATGATCGATGCAATGGATGGTCTGCCGGATTGGCGCCGGACGCTGCTCGGCTTGGGGTCTACCATCGAAGACGCAATTCGTTGCTTGGATCAGTCAGGGTTGCAAATAGTGCTTGTGATCGACACTGATCTACGGCTTATCGGCACGTTGACTGACGGTGATATTCGTAGAGCGATGCTGCGGGGAATGGGCCTGACTAGTGCTGTCGATAGTATTTTCCACAAGCAACCCTTGGTTGCGCCTTTGGAGATGGGTCGGGAACTGGTGCTGCAGTTGATGCAGATCAATCGAATCCATCAATTGCCGGTTGTTGATGCCAATCATCATGTCGTTGGGCTACATATTTGGGATGAAATCCTGACGCCCGCAGGGCGATCCAATTTAATGGTAGTCATGGCTGGAGGGAAGGGGACCCGCCTGCGGCCTCATACTGAGAACTGCCCCAAACCGATGCTAGAGGTCGGTGGAAAGCCAATGCTCGAACATATTCTCATGCGGGCGAAGGTAAACGGTTTTCGGAGATTTATAATCGCGGTTCACTATTTGGCGCACATGGTGGAAGAGTATTTCGGGGACGGCGCTGCTTGGGGCATCGAGATTGAATATCTTCGCGAGCAGTCCCCACTGGGTACCGCTGGAGCGCTTGGTCTTCTCCCGCAAAAGCCCGACGAGCCTTTTTTGGTGTCAAATGGCGACGTGCTCTCCGATGTAAATTACGGAGAAATGGTCGAGTTTCATCTTCGCCATCAAGCTGCTGGCTCAATGGCGGTTCGTCAATATGAAATCCAAAACCCGTTCGGAGTCGTAAAGACTAATGGTGTGGAGTTGGTTGGATTTGAGGAAAAGCCTGTATATCGCAGCCATATCAACGCAGGAATTTATGTACTAAGCCCCGTTGCGCTCGAATATATAGTGCCTGGGGAGCATTGCGATATGCCTACGCTGTTTAGCAATATGAAGGCTGCGGATGAAAAAACGATCGTTTACCCCATGCACGAACCTTGGCTAGATGTAGGACGGCCCGATGATCTGGCAACTGCACGTCGACAAAAGCATTGATACAGTATAATTGGAGTAATACATATGAAAATCGGTCCTAGCGCTTCTGTTGATATTTCCCGTTACAACAAGCCTCAAGAAGGGTTGGAGGTACTGTATGGCTTGCCACGGGATGTTCGTTTTTGCAAAAAATGCAATATGTCAAACCAGCAGCCCATGTCTAGCAATGAATATGCACATAACAAAGACTCCAGAAAGACGACTATGTCTTTCGACGGAAATGGAGTCTGTCACGCATGTAATTTTAATGAGCTCAAAGAGACCGGAGAGATCGACTGGGAAGAGCGTGAACGCGAGTTGATTGAGCTGTGCGATCAATATCGCAAGAATGATGGTAGTTATGATTGTATCGTGGGGGGTAGTGGCGGTAAGGATAGCGCCATGCAGTCACACCTCTTGAAGTATAAGTACAATATGAACCCGTTGACGGTAACGTGGTCTCCTCATCTGTATACCGATATTGGGTGGAAAAATTTCCAGAATTGGCTCCACGTTGGCGGTTTTGATAATTATCTATATACGCCTAATGGCAAGATCCACCGGTTGTTGACGCGCAACGCAACGATCAACTTGTTGCATCCATTTCAACCGTTCATTCTCGGACAGAAAACATTTGTTGCGAAAATGGCTGCGCGCTTTAATATCCCATTGATTTTCTATGGTGAAATGCCGGGTGAGTATGGCGAAAAGATATCCCACAAAACATCTTCTTACGCCGGAAAAGATGCAAAGGTGGAGAGTGAAGGGTTTTCCTTGGACTACTTGGCCGGGAAAGATGTGCGAGACGTTTTCCTTGGTGGAAAAGCAATTGGCGAGTACCTCGATGAAGGCGTTCCATTGGTTGATCTGATGAGCTATCTTCCAATGGATCCAGAGGTGTTGCATAAGAAGGGTATTGATTTTAAATATCTGGGTTATTATAAAAAATGGGTTCCGCAAGAAGCCTATTATTATGCTGTCGAGCATACCGGTTTTGAAGCAAATCCCGTTCGTACGGAAGGCACGTATTCAAAATACAATAGTCTGGACGATAAAGTTGATGGGTTCTTCTATTTTACGCGTTGGATTAAATTTGGTGTGGGACGCGCCATGATGGATTCAGCGCAGGAAATTCGCAATCACCACATTACCAGGGAAGAAGGGGTTGCTCTGATGAACCGGTTTGAAGGCGAATATCCTGAGCGCTATGAAAAGGAATTTTTGGATTATATTGGCATGAGCCGAGAGGAGTTTCTGGCGACGTGTGATAAATTCCGTTCACCCCATTTGTGGCATGTCGTCGATGGTGAATGGAAGCTGCGCTTCAAGCCGGAGTAAATCCACCTGTTTGGCGAGGGCGCGTAGGTTTCGCAGTCACGCATCTTGGGTTTAATAACCCAGCGGTTGGGCCGGCACGGATCAAGGTATTTGCTTGGCCTATTCTGAGCCACATGCTTAGCACCTGAAGCGATTAATATCGTCGCGCATGATGAGATTCAAAAAGAATGAGTATTCAGGATAGAAACGTACGCTTGATAGGTAGATTGGACGTTAAGGGCGAAAACCTAATAAAGGGCGTGCATCTTGAAGGTTTGCGCATTATCGGAGATCCACAAGAATACGCCGAGCGCTATTACCAACAAGGGGCTGATGAGCTCATATATATGGATATTGTAGCTAGTCTATATGGTCGCTCCAATTTGACTGAAATCGTGCGTCGTGCGGCGAAGTCGGTTTTCGTTCCGATGACCGTTGGAGGGGGAGTTCGGAGTGTTGAGGATGTCAGAGAGTTGCTTCGGGCCGGCGCTGATAAGGTGGCAATTAACACTGCTGCGGTCAAACGCCCTGAATTGATTTCCGAGTCAGCTCTCCGATTTGGCTCCCAGTGCGTGGTTTTGTCGCTTGAGGCAAAAAAGCTTCGTTCGGGCCGATGGGAAGTTTATACCGACTGTGGTCGAGAAGGTTCGGGCCTCGATGCTCTTGATTGGGTGCGTAAGGCAGTAGAGCTTGGTGCGGGGGAAGTGCTGGTCACTTCAATTGATCAAGAAGGGACGCGCAAAGGTTTTGACTGCGATTTGGTTCGTGATGTCTCTGAGGCAGTACATGTACCGGTAATTGCAAGCGGCGGTTACGGCGAGCCAGCTCATCTTGATGCCGTGCTTGCGGCAGGAGCGAATGCTGTGGCGTTTGCAGATGCGCTACATTATGGGCGGACCACAATTGGGGTACTCAGAGAACAAGCCCGGGAACTGGGAATGCAGGTAAGGGTAGTTTAATATGAAAGATATATATATTGTTGACTATGGCGTTGGCAATCTATTTAGCGTTGAGCGGGCTTTCGATTATTGTGGTGCAACGAGGATCTATACTGGAGTAGATTTCGCTCGCCTCGAATACGCATCAGCGCTGGTTATTCCAGGTGTTGGCGCTTTTGGCGATGGGATGCAAGGCCTGCAACAAGCAGGCTTAATTGACCCGATTAGGAAATTTGCGTCAACAGGAAAGCCGGTTTTGGGGATCTGCTTGGGGATGCAGATGCTTCTGTCGGTTGGAGTAGAACACGGAAGGCACGAGGGTATTGGGCTGATTCCTGGGGAAGTTGTTCCTATTCCCGCTGAGCGGGCAGATGGCAAAGTCCGGAGAATACCATCTATAGGATGGAGGGAGTTGGATTGTCGTTGTTCTGGCGTAAACGTACCCACTTGGTTACACCCTACACACGGTAAATCAGTTTACTTGGTGCATTCTTACCGTGCATTACCGGAAAATCCTGATCATGTGATTGCCACTTACAACTATGAAGGGCAAGAAATTGTGGCAGCGATAGGTGTAGCTAACGTCCATGGAATGCAATTTCACCCTGAAAAGAGCGGCGGGCTGGGCTTGGACATTTTGAAGGGTTTTGTCGAAAGCATATAACCCGTTGAATACTTATGCCTTATTACAATTTTACGCTTCAAGACCTTTTAAACATAGAAGATGAAGCGCCTCTAGATGATTTTTTTTGTCCCAGTACCGGGCTTCTTTTGTGGCCGCTGGTTCGTGTGGCTTTCTTCAGAGAAATTATATCTGATCTGGTCTATTCAACTGCAATTTCAAGTGTTTCGAATGGACCATCTGCTTTTCAAAAAGCTTCTGCTCTATTTCGTGCCGAGCTGTGGAACATAGGTCTACAATATGCAGGAATGCGCGCCTCTTTATTGTGCGTAACTGATTCTGTAGCTGATCGCTTTATCGATGGCAGGCGTTTTAATCGACTTTCAGATCCATTGCTAAACTGTTATGACGGAAACTCTGTTTGTCTGCTAGAGCAATATGATTGGAAGTGGCCATTTCCGCGACACAAATCTCGAGTTTTACTTCATGGGCCGAGCCAAGCAAGAATTGCAGTCATCGGGCACTTAAGGGCAAGAATACCTAACGTAAAAGCTGCTACTGTTGAACTTGTTAATGCAGCGTGTTCGGCAGCCCAAAGGATTTTAGGTTGGAATTTAACCAGCAATCGCAAATTGGCTTTCGAACACTTTGTTGCGCGAAAAATTGGCGGGCTTCCTGCAGCCCTTGCTTTATACCGCAATATGGTGGAATCGATACAACCTTCTTTCCTTTTAGCAAGTGGCGCTAGCTACGGCCCGCTCATGCCTTTGATTTATGCCGCACGGGAAGTAGGAGCTTGTGTCGTAGAATTTCAACACGGCGCAATCTCCCGAGGACACGATGCGTATAATTTTGGCGATCGCATTTTTCAATCAAAAGTTTATCGAAGCGCGCTACCCGATTATTTTCTCAGCTACGGACGATGGTGGGAAAGCCAGGTGAATCTTCCGGTGAAAATGGTTACTGTAGGCAATCCTGCTCGCCCCGAAGGGGGGGGGGTAGGACGAGGGGGGCGCCCATTCATCATTATCCTGAGTGATGGCATAGAATTTAATAAGTATGCTGAGTTGGCGCATTCAATGATTGATTACGCAAAGCAAAGAGGTTTGCGCATTTTAATCCGACCACATCCGCTGGAGCGACAAAGGGTGAGTTCAATGACCTTTGATGACGAAGATATTATCGCTTTAGATGACTCCTCTACGATATATGATGCTGTATCTGGCGCAGAAATAGTTATTAGTGAAGTTTCGACAGGGCTGTTTGATGCGGTTGGCTTATGCAAGAAAATCTTAGCTTGGCGCACAGCGAAGTCTATCTTCGCATATCCGGTACTTCCTTTTTCTAGTTTTTCCTCAATCGATGAATTATTCGAAGTGTTGGAAAGTGCTGATCAATCTGAAGAAGAAAGGCTTGGAGATGAGCTTTGGGAAAAGAACTGGGAAAGCAATTTCAAAAATTTTATCCAGATGGTTGAATAAGACTTGGCTAGTGTCTTGTATATGTCGATAAAGTCAAATACGACCATGGCTTCTTCTTGTGTTCGAAAAGTAGATCGTGCATTTTCTATGCTGTTGGTTTACTATTTTTTATTGCAATTTTTTGTTTTTGAAGGGGTGATTGTTGGTGCGTCGTCGGTGTTGTACTTTGCCTTTGTAGTTCCTTCTTTTGCGGTGTGCCTTGTTGGCTATTGTTTTTCTTTCATGACTAGGGGGTTCAGTTTCTCCCGGGTTGAGCTTGTTTTTTTGGGGTTTTTCTTTTTTTCATTGTTTGTTTGTTTGTTTCGCTCAGATATTGATTCAGCTAAATATGTTATAGCACTTTCCCTTCTTCCTTTGTTTGTATTTAGGTTGCGCCCTTCAGTGTCGGTGGGGCTAATCAATTTTCTTTTCATATTTTCGATTTTTGCTACAACCGCAGCTTATTTTTTTGGCTATAGCAATTATTTGCCTGTGCTTGGCTTTTCAAAAGATGGCCAGTTGCCATGGAGAGGCTCTCTTCTTCCGCAAGTTGCCACTGGGGCGATATTCTCGCTATTGGTCTTCGTGGTAAATCTCTCAAAATTTGGAGAGGGGAGGAGATATCGAATCCTCGTTGTTTTGGCTGCAGCGATGGTGATATTTTCTGGCTTGAGGACGGCGATCATCTGCATGTTTCTTGCGCTGCTGTACTTTGTGTTTCTTTTTCGAAAGCGCTCTAACTCGCATTTTTTTTGTCATTTGGCTGTTGTGTTTTTGTTTACGGCGCTTTTTGTTGTATTTGTGCTTTCCACCCAGATTATCCTTTTGTTGCAAGACTATGTGCCGATCGTTTTGTTTCAGTACCTGTTTAGAGGGGAGGCCGGTTATATCGATGCAGATTCCTTGCGCCAATCGGTTTATAGAGGATGGCTTTGGCTTCAGCATATATTAATTTGGCAGCAAAATCCCCTTTGGGGTTTTGGGTCTTTTACGCTGGACGAGATGACATTTGGTGAGAAGATTGCCGCAAATGGCACCGGATCTGAATCTTTTTTTACGGGCTTGCTGGCTCGGTGTGGGATTGTTTCTGCATTTCTTTTTGTGCTAGCGCTAGTGCTAAACGCGAATTGCGCATTCAAGAATGGATGGCGACATTCCTTAATTATTCTTTTGCTTTTTTTTATAACCATGCTGTCGTATGGTAGCTACGTCAACTCATATGATTTTCTTGCGATGCTCTTTTTTTCCCTGTTGTCAGTGAGGCCGCGTTGAATAAGAATGTTTTGTACATCGATGGGGTAGGACCATTTGGTGGTGCATCGCGTAGTCTTTTTGAGCTTGTAGCAGCTTTGCGGTCTTTGGGCGTCAGTGCCTATTTTGTCGCAGCTAGAGGTACTGCGCTGTCCTATTATCGCAAAGTTGCAGATGATGTTATCGAAACACGCGGCTTAACTCGCATTGATAATACACAATATAGCTATTACCGCGGATTACGTTGGCTGATTCTGCTTCGGGAAGTTTTCCATCTGCCTTTTACCTTTTTCGCGCTTGTCAAGGCATGGCTGCGGTGGCGAAATAATATTGATTTAATTCATTGTAACGAAATTACAGAAATTTTTCCTGCCCTTTTTGCTAAATGGCTATTCAAAAGGCCATTGGTGCTTCATGTACGTTCTTCTCAGCGGCGTGAACAAAATGCTTGGCGATCTCGTCTAATTCTATTTCTGCTCAAACGGCATGTCAGTACTATAGTGGCTATCGATGAAACTGTTAGGTCGACCTTGCCCGCTGAGTTGCCGTGTGTTGTTGTGCACAATTCATTTTCTGCGCCCGCGCAGGAGGAGAAGGCCAGCCGACAGGAAATGATGCTCCAGTCGAACGACTCGATGTGTGTTGGGTTCGTCGGAAATTTGCAACACGCCAAAGGGGTGGTTGATTTAATTCGAGCGGCTGCGTTGGTCAAAGAGCGAGCTGGTGCCGCAGTGGAGTTTGTTTTTGTGGGCGGTAAGACTCGCCCGAGCGACGGCTTGAAGGGGCGACTACTTCGTTTCGCGGGCTTTGCACAGGACGTTTCTGATGATCTTGAGTCATTGGTGCAGCAACTGGATTTGACGTGTAATATTCATTTTGTCGGACACCGCAACGATATACATCGGTTTTACCCGGCCTTTGATGTGCTGGCTTTTCCATCTCATTTTGATGCTCCTGGCCGTCCGGTGTTCGAAGCGGCCTTTTATGAGGTGCCTTGCTTGGTCTGCGTTGAGGATCCTTTGCCGGACACGGTTCGCCCAGGAGTTACTGGCCTTTGCGTGCCAGCACGCGATCCTCGTTCGCTGGCAGATGCAATTCTGTGGTATTTGCGCCATCCGCAGGAACGACGGCAAATGGGTCTCGCGAGCAGAGACTTGGCGCTCGAATTTTTTGTGCCAGAAGATAACGCAAAACGCATTTTAGCGGTTTATGAAGCTTTGGCTTAAGTCACTTCAAGTGGATGGCGAGATTGGAATATAAAATTTGTAGCCGTTGTATTATGGATATATCAGCACCTCATATCGTTTTTGACGAGCGGGGCTGGTGTAGCTTTTGTCAAAATTTTGAAAGTGATATTGCGCCAAACTGGCATGTGGATGATCGAGGTGCCGCTCAACTGGCTGCCATGGCAGATACTATTCGTTTATCCGGAAAAGCGCGTGATTTTGATTGCATCATCGGTCTCAGTGGAGGCTTGGATAGCTCTTATGCAGCATTCGTTGCCAAAGAAAAAATGGGCCTGCGCCCCCTGCTATTCCATGTTGATGCTGGGTGGAATACCGATCAGGCCGTAGGCAATATAGAGAAGCTGGTAGATGGGTTGGGTCTGGATCTTTATACCGAGGTGGTAAATTGGGAAGAGGTCAAACGCCTGCAAGTTGCGTTTTTAAGATCGGGTATCCCCGATCAAGATCTGGTGCAGGATGCTGCCTTCTTCTCTGCCCTCTACAAATTTGCTAGGCAGCATAATATCAAGCATGTTATTACAGGTTCAAATTTTTCCACAGAATGCTGTCGAGAGCCGGAAGAGTGGGGTGGTTATTTAGGGATTGATAAACGATTGTTTGGCGATATTTGGAAGCAATTTGGTGATGGTGAGCTTGGTTCGTTTCCACTGACGGATATTTTTGTTTATAAAATTGTTTATCAAAAAATACTTGGAATGAAGGTTCATCACCCACTGAATCTTATTCCTTATCTGAAGGTAGATGCCGAGAGAGAGTTGGCCGAGCGATTTGGGTGGAAGAGTTTTAAGCATAAACATCACGAGTCGCGATTTACCCGTTTTTATGAAGATTATTGGCTCCCCAGGCGCTTCGGCTATGAAAAGAGGCGAGCTCATTTTTCAAGTTTGATCATGACGGGGCAAATGACCCGGGCTGAGGCATTGCTTCGAATAGCTCAGCCGGAAATGGATGAGCATTTTCTTTCTCAAGAGTTCGAGTATGTGGCTCATAAATTGGCACTTTCGGTTGACCAATTGCAAGCGCTTTTTGATATGCCAAGGCACACATACCGTAATTATAAGAATAAGCGCTGGGCGATTGGCTTGGGCGCACGCGTGATGCGTCGGCTTGGCTTGGAGAAGAGGTACTTTAGGTGATTCGCGTTGTCGACTATGGCGTGGGTAATATCCAAGCGTTCATGACCATGTTCAAACGCTTGGGTATCCCTGCTGAGCGCGCGCGAACCGCTGCCGAACTTTCTGACGCAACCCGCCTGATTCTGCCTGGCGTTGGCGCCTTTGATCACGCGATGCAGTTGCTTAATAATTCTGGCATACGTTCTGCTCTGGAAAGTGCGGTACAAGTTCAGGGGGTTCCAGTGTTGGGAGTTTGCGTGGGTATGCAGATGTTGGCGACTGGTTCGGATGAAGGTGTTCTGAAGGGGTTGGATTGGATTCCCGGACGTGTGAAGGCATTTGCTAAGACCAGCCAATCAGCCGAGTTGCCGATGCCCCACATGGGGTGGAATGACCTTCAGCCTAGTGAAGGCGCGCAGCTTTTCGGCCGTGGTTTTGAGGCGGACCCGCGTTTTTACTTCCTGCATTCGTATTATTTCGATGCGGAGGACAAGGCGCACGTAGCAGCGACTGCGCATTATGGCCTCGACTTCGACGCCGTTGTGTCGCGCGGGCACATTCACGGTGTTCAGTGCCACCCAGAGAAAAGCCATCACTGGGGCGCGCAACTTCTAAAGAACTTTGCGGAGCTTTAAGCCATGCTGCGCCCACGTATCATTCCCTGTCTGCTGGTTCACAAGGGCGGGCTGGTAAAAACACAAGGCTTCAAGTCGCCCAAGTACGTTGGTGATCCGATCAATGCAGTGAAGATCTTCAACGAGAAGGAGTCTGACGAGCTCATCGTCCTAGATATCGATGCAACGGTGAATGGCGTGGAGCCGGACTACGGACTCATCGCCAAGCTGGCCGAAGAGTGCAGGATGCCGCTTTGTTACGGTGGTGGTATCACGACTGCGGCTCAGGCTGCCCGGATCATCGATTTGGGGGTCGAAAAGGTTGCGATCAGCGCTGCGGCCATCGTGAATCCTGCATTGTTGGGGGAAATCGCCGCTGCAATTGGCAGGCAGTCCGTTGTTGCAGTCTTGGATATCCGCAAACGCAGTGGTTTGTTTGCCAAGGGATACGAAGTCTGTACCCACAATGCCAAGCAGTCACACAAGGTGGAACCCGTCGAAATGGCTGTGCGGCTGCAAGAGGCGGGGGCTGGCGAAATCGTTGTCAACTCGGTTGATCGCGACGGTGAGATGAAAGGGTACGATCTGGAACTGGCGCGCAAAATGCGCGACGCCCTTCGCGTGCCGACTACGTTCTTGGGTGGGGCGGGTTCGCTGGACGATATCGGTGCACTTGTCGACACTTGCGGTGTCGTGGGGGCCGCGGCCGGCAGCCTCTTCGTTTTCAAAGGCAAGTACCGGGCGGTGTTGATCAACTATCCATCGCCGGCGCAAAAAGACGAAATTTGTCGCGGCGCCCGACGGTTTGTGAAGAATTGATTTGGAAAGGACTGTGATGTTTTCGGACAAGGTGTTGTTGATCACTGGTGGGACGGGTTCGTTTGGCAACGCGGTACTTCGGCGCTTTCTGGATTCTGATCTGCGTGAAATTCGCATCCTGAGTCGTGACGAAAAAAAACAAGACGACATGCGAAAGAAGTACCAAGACCCGAAGCTGAAGTTTTACATCGGTGATGTACGTGACTACCAGTCCGTGCTGAACGCCGTACGCGGTGTCGATTTCATCTACCACGCTGCCGCCTTGAAGCAAGTGCCTTCGTGTGAGTTTCATCCACTCGAAGCCGTGAAGACCAATGTGCTTGGCACTGAAAATGTGCTGGAAGCGGCCATTGCATCTGGTGTGAAACGCGTTGTGTGCCTGAGCACCGATAAGGCGGTCTATCCGATCAACGCGATGGGAATCTCCAAGGCGATGATGGAGAAGGTCGTCGTGGCCAAGTCGCGAAGCAGTAGTTCGACTGTGATCTGTGCAACCCGTTATGGAAATGTGATGGCTTCGCGGGGCTCGGTGATTCCGCTGTTCGTTGATCAGATCCGCTCCGGCAAGGCAATCACCATTACCGATCCTCATATGACGCGTTTCATGATGACGCTGGATGACGCGGTGGACTTGGTGTTGTACGCATTTGAGCACGGCCATCCTGGCGACATCTTTGTGCAGAAGGCCCCTGCAGCGACAATTGAAACGCTGGCGCGGGCATTGACCGGGCTGCTCGAAAAACCTGATCATCCGATCAATATCATTGGTACACGACACGGTGAGAAATTGTATGAAGCCCTGTTGAGTCGTGAAGAAATGGTCGCAGCCCAGGATCTCGGCGGTTATTACCGCGTGCCACCCGATTTGCGCGATTTGAACTACGGAAAGTTTGTCGAGCAGGGCGAAGTAAAGATCTCCGAGGCAGTCGACTACAACTCTCATAACACGACGCAGCTTGGCGTGAAGGAGATGCAACAGCTGCTGATGAAGCTACGCTTCATGCAGGCCATCACCGCCGGTGAGTATGTGCAACCGGAGGAATGAGCAATGAGAGTTTTGGTAACCGGTAGCCAAGGATTTATCGGCAAGAATCTTGTTCTTAGGTTGCGAGAGCGGGGTGATATCGAGGTTCTTGAATTTGTGCGTGGCGACTCCGATGCGCAATTGTTCGATGTCGTCCGTGCTGCCGATGCCGTTGTTCATCTTGCCGGAGAAAACAGGCCCCCTTCGCCGAACGCATTCGAGATCGTCAACGTTGGCCTTACCGAGCGGCTGTGCGATGCCCTCACGAAGGCGGGCAGTCAAGTGCCGGTTATTTTGGCCTCGTCAGCCCAGGCGGAACTGGATAATCCGTATGGCCGCAGCAAATTAGCAGCAGAGCGGCGAGTGACCGAGCTTGCCAACACCCACGGCAATTCGGTGACGATCTACCGTTTGCCAGGTGTGTTCGGGAAGTGGTGCAAGCCTAATTACAACTCGGTCGTCGCGACCTTCTGCCATAACATCGCCAATGATCTCCCGATCCAAATCAACGATCCGGGTCGGGAGATACAGCTGGTATATATCGACGACGTGGTGACTTCGTTTCTGGCAGCGCTTGAAGCGCCGCAGTCCGGCGTTCGGCAGGATATCGTTACGCCCGGATATAGTCTCACCTTGGGTGAACTTGCCGAGCAGATTACTGCATTCACAAATTGCCGATCGACACTGATTTCGGAGCGGGTCGGTACCGGGCTGGTCCGCGCGCTATACGCGACCTACGTGAGCTATTTGCCTAAGGAAAAATTCGTCTACGATGTGCCTGCCTATGGCGACGCACGTGGTGTTTTCGTCGAGATGCTCAAAACGCCCGATGCCGGACAGTTTTCGTTCTTTTCCGCCCATCCTAGCGTGACGCGAGGCGGGCATTATCATCATTCTAAGACAGAGAAATTTCTGGTGATCAAGGGGCGGGCACGTTTCGGCTTTCGGCATATGTTGACGAATGAGGTCTATTATCTGGAAACCTCAGGGAATCAGCCACGCATTGTCGAAACGGTGCCAGGCTGGACGCACGACATCACAAACATCGGCGACGATGAAATGGTGGTGATGCTCTGGGCCAATGAGATTTTCGATCGGGATCGTCCCGACACGATCGCAAGCAAGGTTTGAGATGAAAAAGCTGAAAGTAATGACGGTCGTGGGTACGCGACCGGAGATTATTCGTCTGTCCCGTGTGCTCGCAAGGCTTGACGAACATTGTGAGCATGTCCTTGTTCATACTGGCCAGAATTATGATTACGAACTCAACCAAGTTTTTTTTGACGACTTGGGCGTACGTAAGCCCGACTACTTCTTGAGCAGCGCAGAAGGGAGTATCAGCGCAGCGCAGACGATTGGTAATTTGATTACTGCTGTGGACGGTGTGTTAGCGGACGTACAGCCCGAGGCCATGCTGGTATTGGGCGATACGAATAGCTGCTTGTCCGTGATTCCTGCGAAGCGCAGAAAAGTGCCCATCTTTCACATGGAAGCGGGGAATCGTTGTTACGATCAACGTGTGCCGGAAGAGACGAATCGCAAAATCGTTGACCATACCGCAGACATCAACCTTACCTATAGCGATATAGCACGCGAATATCTATTGCGGGAAGGACTGCCTGCGGATCGCATTATCAAAACGGGCAGCCCGATGTTTGAAGTGCTTAACCACTACCGTGCAAATATCTCTGCTTCAACTGCGTTACAGCGCCTTGATGTTCGTGCCAATCAGTACTTTGTGGTGAGTGCGCATCGCGAAGAAAATATTGATTCGGATGCTCATCTTGAGAAACTGATTCAAACACTTAACGTGGTTGCGGAGCGATTCCAGCTTCCGGTGATTGTCTCCACGCATCCGCGCACCCAGAAGCGGTTCGATGCCAAGGGCGCAAGTTTCAATCCGCTCGTTCGATTGCTCAAGCCCTTGGGTTTCAACGACTATGTGCGACTGCAGATGGACGCACGTGCGGTACTTTCCGACAGCGGCACCATCACCGAGGAATCTTCGATCCTGAACTTTCCCGCACTGAATATCCGCGAGGCCCATGAGCGCCCTGAGGGTATGGAAGAAGGGGCTGTGATGATGACCGGGCTCGACCCTGAACGGGTGATGCAAGGATTGGAAATACTGACTACGCAGCCACGAGGGAGTCAGCGCCTGCTGCGCCAGGTAGCGGACTACAGCATGCCCAATGTATCCGACAAGGTCATTCGAATCCTGCATAGCTATGTGGACTATGTGAATCGTGTCGTCTGGCGCAAGGAAATTTGATTCGCATGCGCATTTTGGTTGTGTCGCAGTACTTTTGGCCCGAAAATTTCCGGGTCAATGATCTCGTGCAGGCTTGGTGTGAGGCTGGCCATTCGGTCACGGTATTGACTGGATTGCCTAACTATCCGCAAGGCGAGGTATTTGCCGATTATATAGCCTCACCGGAACGTTATAAAGATTTCCACGGTGCGAAGGTAATTCGTACCCCTCTGATTGCGCGCGGCACCGGTGGCCTTCGTTTAATGGCGAACTATGCCAGCTTCGCTATCAGCGCCTGTATTGCAGGAGCGTGGCATCTGCGAAAGCAATCGTTCGACGTGATTTTTGTCTTTGAGCCTTCTCCGGTGACGGTGGGATTACCGGCGATATTGTTGCGCAGGCTCAAACGGGCGCCAGTGGTGTTCTGGGCGCTCGATCTTTGGCCTGAAACCTTGGCTGCTGTGGGGGTGGTGCGCTCGTCACACATGCTCGCGGTTGTCGGCATGCTTGTGAAGTTTATCTATCGGCGTTGTGACGTATTGCTGGGGCAATCCAAGGGATTTTTGCCTAGTTTGCGTCGATATGCAGGCAATGCTGCAGATATCCGGTTTTTTCCAAGCTGGGCGGAAGATGTCTTTGGTTGCGAAAGTGAGCCCGCTCCGGAACTGGCAAAAGATCCTGCGTTCTTCACCATCCTCTTTGCTGGCAATGTCGGCGAGGCTCAGGATTTTCCCGCTGTTCTGGCAGCTGCGGAACTACTGCGCGAGCGGCCGGTTCGATGGGTGATCGTTGGTGATGGCCGCATGACTGATTGGCTGAAACAGGAGGTTGAGCGACGAGGGCTTGAACAACAGGTCTTGTTGCTTGGTCGGTACCCTGTCGAGCGGATGCCATCGTTCTATGCACACGCGGATGCACTGTTGGTGTCGTTGAAGTCGGATCCGGTCTTTGCACTGACCATTCCAGGCAAGGTGCAATCGTATTTGCTGAGCGGTGTGCCGGTGTTGGCAATGCTGGATGGTGAGGGCGCTCGCGTTATTGATGAGGCGGAGGCTGGTATTGCCGTGCCTGCGGGTAAAGCGGCAGATTTGGCTGATGCAATATCTAGAATGGCGGCGATGCCGGAAGAGCACCGTGCCCAGATGGGGCGATGTGGTCGTACTTATGCCTTGCGTGAGTTTGATCGCGCGACGTTGCTCAAGCAGCTGGAGCAATGCTTTGTTGAACTGTGTGCCCACAGGAAGTTGAAATGATCTTAGTGACAGGAGCGAGTGGATTTGTGGGCTCACGCCTTTGCGAGCGTCTTGTTCAGGATGGTGTTGCCGTCCGCCCGGTGGTGCGGCAAGCGCGAGTTGGTGCCTACCAAGTGAAGAGCCTTGATGCCGACACGGACTGGTCCGGTGCTTTGTCGGACGTCACGGAGGTCGTTCATGCCGCTGCACGAGTGCATGTGATGGACGAAGTGGCTCTGGATCCGCTCGCTGAATTCAGGAAGGTGAATGTCGAAGGGACGTTACATCTAGCGCGTCAGGCCGCTGTGGCTGGCGTGAAGCGGTTTGTATTCATCAGCTCGATCAAGGTGAACGGTGAGCAAACTGCCCCGGGGCACCCATTTCGAGCGGATGATGCACCGGCTCCGATGGATCCTTACGGCGTTTCAAAAAACGAGGCGGAGCAAGGGTTGTTGGCTTTCGCGCATGAAACAGGCATGGAGGTGGTGATCATTCGCCCGCCACTGGTATATGGCCCGGGTGTGAAAGCGAATTTTGCCAAGATGATGGCAACGCTCGCGCGTGGTGTGCCGCTGCCTTTCGGTCTCGTCGATAACCGCCGTAGCTTGGTGGCCTTGGACAATCTGGTGGACCTTATTACCGTCTGCCTTCGCCATCCGGCTGCGGCTAACCAGATTTTCCTGGCCGGCGACGGGGAGGACCTGTCTACGGCACAGCTGCTACGGCGGCTTGCCGACGCATTAGGGCGCCCGGCGCGACTGTTGCCGGTGCCCATCGGTTTGATGTCCGGAGTTGCTCGGTTATTGGGAAAAAAGGCGTTCACCCAGCGCTTGTTTGGTTCACTTCAGGTGGATATCGAGAAAAACCGGCAATGTCTGGGTTGGGTGCCGCCTGTTTCCGTCGACGATGGTTTGCGCCGCGCTGCGGCTCACTTCCAGGGGCTGCGGCAATGATGCTGAGTCTGGGCCTAGTCGCGTTGACCGTGCTGTCTTTCGTTCTAACCGGCCTATTGCGCCGCTATGCGCTGGCGCGCAGCCTGATGGATGTACCCAATGAGCGTAGTTCACACGTGATACCCACGCCGCGAGGTGGGGGCGTTGCGATTGTCATCGGTTTTTTGGTCGCGTTGCTTGTGCTTTGGTATTCGGAGGTGATCCATTCGGCAACTGCCTTGGGCTTGGGCTTGGGCGGAGGCTTGGTTGCGGCCATCGGTTTTCTGGATGACCACGGACACATCGCGGCGCGTTGGCGGTTGCTCGGTCATTTTGTCGCTGGCGTCGTGACGCTCTTCTGTTTGCAAGGCGTGCCTGCAATTCCGGCTTTTGGCGGCACGCTGGAACCGAACGCGTTCTGGTTGCTCTGCACGGTGATTTATTTAGTGTGGCTGCTCAATCTTTATAACTTCATGGATGGTATTGATGGCATCGCGGGCATAGAAGCGTTGACGGTTTGCCTAGGTGGAGTGATATTGAGCTGGCTTGGTTTGGGAAGTAACCCCGTATGGTTGTTGCCGGCGACGTTGGGGGTTGCCGCATTGGGGTTCCTGATCTGGAATTTTCCGCCTGCCAAGATCTTCATGGGTGATGCTGGAAGCGGTTTTCTTGGTTTTGTTCTTGCCGCGATGGCAATCGTCTTCGCGCATTTGAAGCCGCCGCTGTTCTGGTCCTGGATTATTCTGCTCGGCGTGTTCGTTGTCGATGCCACAGTCACCTTGATTCGCCGCGCGCTTCGGCGGCAGCGTCTGCAAGTCGCCCATCGCAGCCATGCGTATCAGCACGCATCCCGTATGGCTGGAGCACATCGTCCCGTGAGTCTGGCCGTCGCTGCGATCAATCTGTTCTGGTTGCTTCCCGCGGCGTGTCTGGCTGCGCTGGGTTGGCTGGACGGAGTGATTGCCTTGCTGATTGCATATGTTCCGCTCATTGGTTTGGCGGTCTACTATGCTGCCGGTGCACCGGAAAAACAGTTGGCCTAGAGCTCGGAAGAAGATTGCCATGAATGAAGTGATTGTGGTTGGAGCGGGTGGCCACGGCCGAGCTGTTGCGGAGGCCTTGTTGCTGGAAGGCCGATATCGGATTGCTGGATTTGTCGACGATCAGACCATCGTTGGTGTGGAGGTATTCGGATTACCGATATTGGGAAAAACCGATCAGCTTCCCGAACTGAAACGCCTAGCCACCCACGCAATCGTGGCTATTGGGAACAACACGGTCCGGAAAAAACTCTCCCTCTTGGCGGAAGAGGCGGGATTTACGCTGGTCACGGTAGTGCACCCTGCTGCCGTCGTTGCGCCCTCTGCGCAATTGCAACCCGGTGTGGCGGTGATGTCGGCTGCGGTAGTGGGAACGGAGGCTGTACTTGCCAGAGGAGTAATCCTGAATGCAGGGGCCATCGCTGATCATCATTGCCGATTGGACGAGTTTGCCCACCTCGGTGTAGGTGTTCATCTGGCCGGTGGCGTGCATATAGGCGCAAGTGCATGGTTGCAGGCGGGGTCGGCTGCGGGATATGGCGTTGCCGTTGCGCCGGAAAGCATCTACCCTCCGGGCTCTTCTCTCAAGGCATAGCTGTATGGCACGACGACCGATCCCGATGTTTTATCGGTTTACCCGCATGAGCCGCACTTCCAAGGCCATGCTGATTGCGGCGATAGACGCCATCGTGTTGCCTTTGATGGTCTGGCTGGCTGTTTGTTTGCGCTATGGCAAATGGATACGCCCGGAGCCGACCGATCTGGTCGGATATGCCACGCTGTCGCTGATAGCGTTGCCGTTGTTTCTGAGAACGGGCATGTATCGCGCCGTGATCCGCTATCTGGCAGACCGCGCTGTGCTGGTCATGCTGGGTACCGTGTCGATTGTCGTGCTGGTTTATGCCGGCGTAGCGCTGCTGGTGGGGCACTGGGGAATTCCCCGCAGCGCCTTTCTCATCACATGGCTGCTGGTGGTGTTCTATATGCTGGCCAGCCGCTTTTCGGTGCGCATGCTGCTGCGTAATTTCTCCAGGCAGGCGGCAAGGCGCAAGGCTGTGGTGATTTACGGTGCGGGCAGTGCCGGACGACAGCTGGCAATAGCGTTGAACCACAGCGGTGGATATAAGGCTGTTGGTTTCATCGATGATGATGAGAGCCTGCATGGTCTGGAGATGGGCGGATTGACGGTGTTTGGCCCGAATGATCTGCCTTGGCTGATCCGGAAGAAGAAAGTGCGCCAAGTCTTGTTGGCGACGCCTTCGGTGAGTCGCAATCGGCGCATCGAACTAGTGAATTGGCTAGAGCCTTTCAAGCTGGAAGTGCGTACGGTGCCAGGGATTGCTGATTTGGTCAGTGGCGAAGTCAAGGTGTCTGATGTCCGCCATGTCGACGTCGACGAATTGTTAGGGCGCGAGGCCGTGCCGCCCAATGAGGACTTGCTGGTTGCAAATATCGACGGCAAGGTGGTGATGGTGACCGGTGCTGGCGGTTCAATCGGTTCCGAGCTGTGTAGACAGATCCTTAGGTTCGGCCCAACACGGCTAGTACTGTACGAGATGTCAGAATTCGGTCTGTACAGTATCGAGCAGGAATTGAGCAGAGCGAAGTCCGTTTCGGGCTTGGATGTTGAGCTAGTGCCAGTTCTTGGATCGGTGCAGAACGGATTGCGCGTCGGGGCAATCATGCAGCGTTATGGCGTGCAGACTGTCTATCACGCCGCTGCATACAAACATGTGCCCATTGTCGAGTTCAATATCGTTGAAGGTGTGCTGAATAACACTTTCGGTACGCTGGCGACCGCGCAGGCGGCTTTGCAGAACGGCGTCGAAACTTTTGTCTTGATCTCTACCGATAAGGCGGTGCGCCCAACCAATGTGATGGGTGCCAGCAAGCGCATGGCGGAGTTGGTACTGCAAGCCTTCGCTGATGGCGGTGAAGGCAACACCCGTTTTTGTATGGTGCGCTTTGGCAATGTGCTGGGCTCGTCTGGTTCCGTTGTGCCTTTGTTCAAGAGGCAGCTTGAAGTAGGCGGGCCGATCACGGTGACTCACCCGGAGATCACCCGCTATTTCATGACCATTCCCGAGGCGGCTCAACTGGTCATCCAGGCGGGCGCCATGGGCGATTCGGGGGAAGTATTCGTGCTCGACATGGGGCAGCCCGTCAAGATCGTCGAGCTTGCGAAGCGGATGATTCACCTGAGTGGATATTCGGTGCTCGATTCGCAAAACCCGGATGGCGATATTGAAATCCAGTATTCTGGACTACGGCCCGGCGAGAAGCTCTACGAAGAGCTGCTGATTGGTGACAACGTCTCTGGCACGTCTCACCCTCGAATCATGAAGGCGCGCGAACATTTTTATACCAAACAGGAAATGGACGTGGTGATTGCCCGCTTGGCAGAAGCCTGTGCCTGGAACAACTTCGACGCGATCATGTCGTTGCTGCGGCTGTGTGTGACCGATTTCCAGCCAGAATCGACGATCAAGGACCATCTGTACGAAGAGCTTTGATGTTCCGGCGACCGGGAAACCGGCTTGCGCCGGTTTCCCGGTGATGTTCAATCAATGACGACAGGCGGAAAGCCCTTCACCAAGTCGTCGATCGCCTTCGTCTGTGCGAGGAAGGGCTCCAGTTGCGCCAGTGGCAAAGCACTTGGCCCGTCGCATTTGGCCTCGTTCGGATTGGGATGGCTTTCCAGAAACAGGCCGGCGATGCCGACAGCCATGCCAGCACGGGCGAGCTCCAGTACTTGGCTGCGGCGACCGCCGGAAGCCTTGCCGCCTGGGTCGCGCTGTTGCAGCGAGTGCGTTACGTCGAAGATCACCGGTAGGTCATTGCAGGTTTTCTTCATCACGCCAAAACCGAGCATGTCGACTACTAGGTTGTCGTAGCCGAAGCTGCTGCCCCGGTCGCACAGGATCAGCTTGTCGTTGCCGGCCTCAATGAATTTCTCGACGATATTGGCCATTTGCGAAGGGCTGAGGAACTGTGGCTTCTTGATGTTGATCACGTTGCCGGTCTTGGCCATGGCGACGACGAGGTCGGTCTGCCGGGCGAGGAAGGCGGGCAGCTGCAGCACATCGACCACTTCCGCCACCGGGGCGGCCTGCCACGGTTCGTGCACGTCGGTAATCACCGGCACGCCGAATTCCTGCTTCACCGCTTCGAAGATGCGCAGGCCTTCTTCCAGACCCGGACCGCGGTAGGAGTGCACGGAGGAGCGGTTGGCCTTGTCGAACGATGCCTTGAACACATAAGGGATGCCGAGCTTTTCGGTGACGCGCACGTATTCGGCACAGATCTTGAGCGCGAAATCCTTGTCTTCCAGTACATTGACGCCGCCGAACAGCACCATGGGGGAATGGTTGCCGATACGGACGTTTGAGGTGATATTCATAGCTTACCTTTGGTGAACTAGCGCGATCAGCTCGCCGGATGGTTCTGCGCGATATTGCATGTGATGCAGCAACAAGGCCGGAGAGCCAGCTGTGGCGATTGGATAGGGATGTCTGAATGATACTCGTGACAGGCGGCGCTGGCTTTATCGGCGGCAACTTCGTACTCGACTGGGTGGCCGGCTCCGATGAGCCGGTACTGAACCTCGACAAGCTGACCTATGCCGGCAACCTGGAGACGCTGGCTTCGCTGCAGCAATGTGCCGGGCATGTTTTTGTTCAGGGCGATATCGGGGATGGCGCGCTGGTGGCGCAGCTATTGGCTGATCACAAGCCGCGCGCGGTGATCAATTTTGCCGCCGAATCTCACGTGGATCGCTCCATCCATGGCCCTGCTGATTTCATCCAGACCAATATCGTCGGTACGTTCAATCTGTTGGAGCGCGTGCGTGTCTACTGGTCAGAGCTGTCAGAGCCGGAGCAGACGCAATTCCGTTTCCTGCATGTTTCCACTGACGAGGTATATGGGAGTTTGCAGCCGGACGAGGCGCCCTTTGCGGAACGTGATCCGTACGAGCCGAACAGTCCTTATGCCGCGAGCAAGGCGGCGAGCGATCATCTGGTTCGGGCTTGGCACCATACGTATGGCCTGCCGGTGCTCACCACCAACTGCTCCAACAATTACGGACCCTTCCATTTTCCGGAGAAGCTGATCCCGTTGGTGATCCTGAATGCGTTGGCCGGCAAACCGCTACCCGTCTATGGGGATGGTCAGCAAGTGCGGGATTGGCTCTACGTGAAGGACCACTGCGCAGCGTTGCGCCAAGTGCTCGAGGCCGGGCGCGTTGGCGAAACCTATAACATCGGCGGTTGGAACGAGCGGACGAATCTGCACGTCGTGCAGGCGATCTGCACGCAGCTCGACGAACTCAGGCCTCGCCCGGATGGCCACCACTACGCGGAACAGATCCAATTTGTGGCTGATCGCCCTGGGCATGATCGCCGGTATGCCATTGATGCCCGCAAGGTGGCAAACGAGCTGGGATGGCGGCCGGCACAGACTTTTGAATCAGGTTTGCGGGAAACGATAACGTGGTACCTCGCCAATCCGGAGTGGATCTCGGGTGTGACCAGCGGCAGCTATCGCGATTGGGTTGGTCTGCACTATGGTCAATGACGCGCCGCGACTGCTGCTGACAGGCAAGGACGGTCAACTGGGCTTCGAGCTTGCCCGCAGCTTGGCGCCGCTGGGTTCGTTGCACATGTACGGTCGCGCTGAATGCGATCTTGCTGACGTGGCTGCGGTAGGCCAGTTGCTCGATCGAGTGCGACCTCAGATCATCGTCAATGCGGCGGCGTATACAGCAGTCGACCGCGCTGAATCTGAGCCGGACCGCGCGCATGCCGTCAATGCGACGGTGCCGGCACTGCTGGCTGCTTGGGCATCCCGGCATGATGCATTGCTGGTCCACTACTCCACCGACTATGTGTTCGACGGGCGGGGGGCGACGCCATGGTCGGAAGGCGCGACGGCCGCGCCATTGTCGGTCTATGGGGCCAGCAAGCTGGCGGGCGATCAAGCGATTGCCGACAGCGGCTGTCGGCATCTGATCTTGCGTACCGGCTGGGTTTACGGGGTGCACGGCGGCAACTTCGCCAAGACCATCCTGCGCTTGGCCGCCGAGCGTGACGTCTTGTCCGTGGTGGCGGATCAACGAGGGACACCCACGGCTGCGGCGTTGCTCGCGGACGTGACCGGCCTGTTGTTGCGTGACTACTTGCGAAACCGTATCGGCTTTCCCGATGGGCTGTATCATCTGGCCGCCGCAGGCGAGACGAGCTGGCACGGCTATGCGCAGGCGATTGTTGCCGGGGCATGGGCGCGAGGAATGCGCTTGCGCCTGCAGCCCTCGGAAATCCGCCCGATTGCCAGCGTCGATTATCCGCAGGTCGCAACGCGACCGGCCTATTCGGTGCTCGATTCCCGATACCTGTGCGGCACGTTCGGCCTCGTTCTGCCAGACTGGCGGCATCACTTGGCGCAAGTGCTCGATACCGTGTGCGCGCCCTTATCGAGGTGAGCAATGCAATCTATCCGCAAGGGCATCATCCTGGCTGGTGGTTCAGGAACCCGGCTTTATCCGGCGACGTTGGCGGTGTCGAAGCAGCTGCTGCCGATCTATGACAAGCCGATGATCTACTACCCGCTGTCCACGCTGATGATGGCGGGTATCCGCGACATCCTGATCATCTCCACGCCGCAGGATACCCCTCGCTTTGAACAACTGCTCGGTGATGGTGCGCGTTGGGGGCTCAAACTGTGCTATCGCGTGCAACCCAGTCCGGATGGCTTGGCGCAGGCATTTCTGATCGGCGAGGATTTCATCGGCGAGGATGGAGTAGCGCTGGTGTTGGGCGACAATATCTTCTACGGCCACGATCTGCCGGGGCTGCTTGCTGCCGCAGCCGCCAAGCCGAGCGGGGCCACGGTCTTTGCATATCGGGTGAACGATCCGGAACGCTATGGGGTAGTGGCATTCGATGGCGCCGGCCGGGTGACGAGCATCGAGGAAAAGCCGGCGCAGCCGAAATCAAGTTTCGCTGTGACCGGGTTGTATTTCTATGACAATCGGGTGGTGGATATTGCACGCCAATTGAAGCCTTCCCGGCGCGGGGAGCTGGAAATTACCGATGTGAACAGCGCTTACCTCACTGCGGGTGTGCTCGATGTCCAGTTGATGGGAAGGGGATATGCATGGCTGGATACCGGGACTCACGAGTCGTTGCTGGAGGCCGGGCAATTCATCCAGACGCTGGAGGCACGCCAGGGGGTCAAGGTATGCGCACCGGAAGAAGTAGCATGGCGACAAGGTTGGATCGACGATGGTGCGTTGGCGGAGCTTGCCGCACCGTTGGCCAAAACGGGTTATGGCCGCTATTTGCAGGCGGTGCTTACTGAACGTTACCCCCGATGAAAATACGTACAACGACAATCCCTGATTTGCTGTTGCTTGAGCCGACGCTCTTTGAGGACGAAAGAGGTTTTTTCTTCGAGAGTTTTCACCAGCAGCATTTTGACAAGGCGCTCGGGTATTCCGTCCGTTTCGTGCAGGACAATCACTCAGGTTCACGCCGGGGTGTACTACGGGGGCTTCACTATCAAAGTGAGCCTCACGCGCAAGGAAAGCTGGTGCGTGTTCTTGCAGGGCGCATCTTCGATGTTGCGGTCGACGTGCGTCGTGATTCAGCTACTTTTGGGCAATGGTGTGGTTCAGAACTTTCTGCCGAAAATAGGCTTCAACTCTGGGTTCCGCCTGGCTTTGCACATGGATTTGTTGTACTGGATGACAATACGGAAGTCGCGTATAAGGTGACGACTTTCTGGCAGCCCGGAGCCGAGAAGTCCATTCGTTGGGATGATCCCGACTTGGCGATCGACTGGCCCATCAAGGCGCCGATTTTGTCGCAGAAAGATGCGCAAGGATTGCGTTTCAGGGATATGGATTAGAGTTTGCGCAAGCAGAATGCGTGCGCTGTTGAACGGATGTTGATGCGTAAATGAAGAAAGCACTTGTTACCGGCGCCGATGGCTTCATCGGCTCCCACCTCGTTGAAATGCTGGTCAGCCGCGGTTACGAAGTCACCGCGCTGGCGCAATACAACTCGTTCAACTATTGGGGCTGGCTGGAGGATGTGGCCTGTCGCGATGCAATTAAAGTGGTGAGCGGAGATGTGCGTGATCCGCACTTTTGCAAAGCCATCACCAAGGGTCAGGACGTGGTGTTCCACTTGGCGGCACTGATTGCCATCCCGTATTCCTATGTCGCGCCGGACAGCTATGTCGATGTGAATGTGCGCGGCACGTTGAACATCTGCCAGGCAGCCAAGGAAAATGGCGTGTCGCGGGTGATCCACACTTCGACGTCCGAAGTCTATGGCACGGCCCAATACGTGCCGATCGACGAGAAACATCCGCTGCAGCCGCAGTCGCCTTATTCGGCGAGCAAGATCGGCGCTGATGCGATGGCGATGAGCTTCTACAACGCCTTCGGCCTGCCGCTGACCATCGCCCGCCCCTTCAATACCTATGGTCCGCGCCAGAGTGCCCGGGCGGTGATCCCGACCATCATCAGCCAGATCGCTGCTGGCAAGAAGCAGATCAAGCTTGGCGATGTCAGCCCGACCCGTGATTTCAACTATGTCACCGATACCTGCCGCGGCTTTATCGCGCTGGCCGAGTGCGACGCTGCGGTTGGCCAAACGGTGAACATCGGCTCCAATTTCGAAATCTCGGTGGGCGATACGCTCAACCTGATCAAGACCATCATGGACTCGGATGTCGAGTTCATCGTCGACGAGGCGCGCATCCGGCCGGAAAAATCCGAAGTCTTCCGTCTGTGGTGCGACAACGGCCTGGTTCGCTCGCTGACCGGGTTCGAGCCGCAATACAGCATCGAGGCGGGCCTGAAGGAAACGGTGAGCTGGTTCCTCGAGCCGGCTAACCTCGCCAAGTACAAGCCCGATCTCTACAACGTCTGATGGGTGCGCTGATGTCCCCCCGGCTTGAGGCACTGGTTGCCTTCGCCCGCGAGCTCTACGGTGCGGATGGCTTCATTCCGCTGCATGCGCCCCGTTTCGCCGGCAACGAAAAGCAGTATCTGCTCGATTGCATCGACTCCACTTTCGTGTCGTCGGTCGGTGCCTATGTCGATCGCTTCGAGGCGATGATGCGCGAGATCACGGGCGCGCAATATGCGGTGGCGACGGTGAATGGCACGGCCGCGCTGCATATGGCGCTGATCCTCGCCGGCGTAAACGATGGCGACGAAGTGATCACTCAGCCGCTGACCTTTGTCGCGACCTGCAATGCCATCAGCTACCAGCGCGCGCACCCGGTTTTTATCGATGTCGACCGGCACACCCTAGGGCTGTCGCCTGCCGCGCTCTCGGCCTTCCTCACCGAGCATGCCGAGCGGCGCGACGATGGCTGCTACAACCGTACTTCCGGCCGGCGCATCGCGGCCTGCGTGCCGATGCATACTTTCGGCCTGCCGTGCGATATCGACGCGCTGAATGCGATCTGTGCCGAGTGGGGCATCGTGTTGATCGAGGACGCCGCCGAATCGCTGGGCTCCTACATTGGCGAGCGCCATACCGGCTCCATCGGCCAGCTAGGGGCGTTCAGCTTCAACGGCAACAAGACGGTCACCTGCGGCGGCGGTGGCTGCATCGTCACCAACGACGAGCGCCTCGGCAGGCTGGGCAAGCATCTCACCACCACCGCCAAAGAGGCGCATCCGTGGGCGTTCTCGCACGACCAGGTCGGCTACAACTACCGGCTGCCCAATCTGAATGCCGCGCTCGCCTGCGCGCAGCTGGAGCAGTTGCCGGGCATTCTTGCCGACAAGCGCGAGACCGCGGCCCGCTATGCCGCTTTCTGCGCGGCGAACGGCATCGAATTTGTCGCGGAGCCATCCGGCACACGCAGCAATTACTGGCTTAACGCGGTATTGCTTGAGGACGAAGCCGAGCGTGATGCCTTCCTCGCGTACAGCAATGGTCTGGGCGTAATGACCCGACCGGTATGGCAGCTGATGCAGACGCTGCCGGCGTTTGCCCAGGCCCAGTGCGGGCCGCTGCCCCATGCCGAATGGCTGGCGGCGCGTCTCGTCAACCTGCCGAGCAGCGTGCGGCCATGAGTGCGCTGGTGTTCATCGGCGGTGGCGGACATGGTCGCGCCTGCCTGGAGACCGCTCGCAGCGCTGGGCTGACGGTGGCCGGCTTCGTGGATCGCGATCCTCAAGCCGATATGCAAGGCGCACCCTGGCTGGGCGACGACAATTGGTTGAACGAGGCTACTGGCGGACAGCGTTTCCTGATCACCGTCGGGCAAGTGAAATCGGCCGCGGTGCGCGTGCGGTTGTACGATCAACTGAAGGCGCTGGGCCTGCCGCTGGCAACGTTGATTGCCAGTACGGCCGTAGTGTCGCCATCGGCGCGGCTGGGCGAGGGTTCTGCAGTGCTGCACCACGCGCTCATCAATGCCGATGCTGACGTCGGCGCCAATTGCATCATCAACAGCGGCGCGCTGGTCGAGCACGATGCAGTGATCGGCGCGCATAGCCATGTGGCCACTGGCGCCATCGTCAATGGCGGCGCGCGCATCGGCAGCCGTTGCCTGGTCGGCAGCCGTGCCGTGGTGCTGCAGGGCGTGATCGTTGCCGACGACGTGGTGATCGGCGCCGGCGCAGTGGTCACGGCCGATATCAATGAGGCCGGCACCTGGGTCGGCGTGCCCGCAAGGAGAGTTTCATGACGCCCTGGCAGGATCGCGTCTTTGTCATCGCCGAGGCTGGCGTCAATCACAATGGCGATGTGGCGCTTGCGCTGCAGCTGGTCGATGCCGCTGCCGACGCCGGTGCCGATGCGGTGAAATTCCAGACCTTCCAGGCCGCCGCGCTGGTGTCGCGCGATGCAGTGACGGCCGACTACCAGAAAGCCAACACGGGGGTGGAGGAATCGCAATACGCGATGCTGAAGCGCCTGGAGCTCTCGGCCGAGGCGCACGACGCCGTGCGCCAGCGTGCGCAGGAGCGCGGCATCCTGTTCTTTTCCACGGCCTTTGATCCGGCCAGCATCGACTACCTGATCGCACTCGATATCCCGCTGTGGAAGATCCCGTCCGGCGAGATCACCAATTATCCCTATCTATGCCGCATCGCCGCCCTGCAGCGGCCAACCATACTCTCGACCGGCATGGCGACGGTGGCCGAGATCGACGACGCGGTACGGGTGCTGCTGGCGCATGGCCTCCGTCGTGAGCAACTGGCCATCCTGCATTGCAATACCGAATACCCGACGCCGCTATCGGATGTGAACCTGCGTGCTATGCCCAATTTAGGTGCGTTGTTCGGCGCTGCCTACGGTTACTCGGACCATACCGCTGGCGAGGCGATCTCGGTCGCCGCCGTGGCGCTCGGTGCGCGGGTGATCGAAAAGCACTTCACGCTCGATCGCAACCTGCCCGGGCCTGATCACAAGGCGTCGCTGGAGCCGGGTGAACTCGCCAGTATGGTGGCCGCGATCCGCGCGGTGGAAACCGCGCTGGGCAACGGTATCAAGCAGCCGACGCCCTCTGAGGCCAAGAATCGGCCGATCGCAAGGAAGAGCATCGTCGCTGCCCGCGCCATCCGGGCCGGCGAGGTGTTCGGCGCCGACAACCTGGCGATCAAGCGGCCGGGCACCGGCATCAGCCCGATGCGCTGGCCCGAGCTGATCGGCCGAACGGCAAGCCGCGACTACGCCGAAGACGAGGTGATCGCGTGGTAAGGCGGATCTGCGTTGTCACCGCCACGCGGGCCGAATACGGCTTGCTGCGGCCGTTGATCGCCGCGCTGCAGGCTGATGGCGCAGTATCACTGCAGCTGGTGGTGACCGGCGCCCACCTCGCACCCGAGTTTGGCCAGACCTGGAAACAAATCGAGGCCGATGGCTTTGCGATCGATGCCAAGGTCGAGATGCTGCTCACAGGCGATACGGCGACGGCGACGGCCAAGAGCATGGGCCTCGCGCTATCCGGTTTCGCCGATGTGTTTGCGCGATTGCAGCCTGAACTGCTGGTGATGCTGGGCGACCGCTATGAGATGTTGGCTGTGGCCGCCGCAGCCACGCTGTTCCGTATTCCCATTGCCCACCTGCATGGTGGCGAGACCACCGAGGGCGCGTACGACGAAGCGTTCCGCCACGCCATCACCAAGTGCGCACACCTGCATTTCACCGCTACTGAGGACTATCGCCGCCGCGTGATCCAGTTGGGTGAAGATCCGGCTCGGGTGTTCAACGTTGGTGCCATCGGCATCGACAGCATCAAGACACTGCCGCTGCTCTCCAGAGCGCAATTGTTGCCGCAACTGGAGCTGACCGAGGATGAGCGCTACTGGCTGGTCACCTACCATCCGGTCACGCTGGCCGATGGTGACGCCGTTGCCGAGGTCGACGCATTGGTGGAGGCATTGCTGACGCAGGTTGGCACCCGAATCGTCGTGACAGGGGCCAATGCCGACACCGGCGGCCGCGCGGTGAACGCGCGCTGGCAATACTGGCAGGCGCAACATCCGGATCGGCTGGTGCTGTTCGCTTCGCTGGGCTCGTTGCGTTATCTCTCTGCCGTGAAGCACGCGCTTGCCGTGGTTGGCAATTCGTCGTCTGGCATCATCGAAGCCCCATCGCTCGGTGTGCCGACGCTCGATATCGGTGCGCGCCAGCAAGGGCGGGTGCGTGCCGGCTCGGTCCGGCACGTGGCGCCAGCGGCCGATGCCATTGCTGCGGGCCTCGCCCACGTGGCGAGCGAGAGTGCGCGGCAAGCCGCAGCCAGCCAAGTCAATCCGTATGGCGATGGTGGCACCACTGACCGCATCATGGCGGTGTTGCGCGAGACCGATTTCGCAAGCCTCCTCGTGAAACGCTTCCACGACCTGCCTACTGCCGCCATGGCACACCTTCGCAGCGAGTAAATCGGTTGCCTGTTGGTGTGGGTTTGGCTTGGCTTTCTAATTGATCGAGGACGAGCCGTGTTCAACTCATCAGTGGCACTGATCCCCGCGCGTGCTGGCAGCAAGCGCTTGCCGAACAAGAACCTGCTGCCGGTGGCAGGCAAGCCGCTGATTGCCTGGACCATCGAGGCAGCGCTGGCTAGTGGTTGTTTCGACCGCGTGCTGGTTAGCACCGACAGCGGGGCGCTGGCCGACATCGCGCGCGCGCATGGCGCCGACGTGCCCTTCCTGCGTCCGGCCGAATTCTCCTCCGATACCGCAAGCTCGATGGACGTGATCCGCCATGCGCTGGCCTGGCTGGAGGCCGAATCCGGCGTGCCGGAGACAACGACCTTGCTGCAACCGACCAGCCCGCTGCGCACCGCGGAGGACATCCGCGCGGCGTTTGCGCGCTTTCGCGATACCGGCGCCGACAGCGTAGTCTCGGTCTCCGAAGCCGAGCACAGCCCGCTGTGGAGCAATACCTTGCCGCATGATGGTTCGCTGGCGGGCTTCCTGCGCCCTGAGGTGCTGGGCAAACGCTCGCAGGATCTGCCGACCTACTACCGGCTCAATGGCGCCCTCTATATCGCGCGTACTGCCAGCTTGCTGGCGCAGGGCGGTTTCCTGGGCGCGAACAGCTATGCCTATGTGATGCCGGCCGAGCGCGCCGTCGATATCGATCATCGCGCTGACCTGTTGCTAGCCGACATCCTGTTGCGCGAGGGCGAGGGCTCATGAGTTCACGGCTGGCCCGTTCGGCCACCTGGTATCTGCTGGCCAATCTGGGCGGCAGCGCCATCCCGTTTCTCGCGCTGCCGGTGCTGACTCGGCTGCTGACGCCGGAGCAGTTCGGTATCGCTGCGCTATTCCAAGCGATCACCGCGGTGATGGTGGCGCTGGTCGGCCTGTCCGCGCCCGGCGCGCTCAATGTGTTCTATCACCAGCGAGCGCCCGAGGCGTTTCCGCGCTTCGTCGGCAGTGCGCTAACCTTGGTATGGACCTCGGCGCTGGTGCTGACGGTGCTCACCTGGCTGGGCGCGGCCTTGTGGCCGGGAGAGACCTGGCTGCCACCCGAGTGGCTGGCGTTGTGCGTGGTGCTGGCGGCGCTGCAGATGGTGGCGCAGGTGCGGCTGGCGGCTTGGCAGACCGCGGGTCAGGCGCGGCCGTATGCCGCGTTCCAGCTGTCGCAGGCGGCGGGCAATGTGCTGCTGTCGCTGGGTTTGATCGCCACCGTATTGCCGGACTGGCACGGCCGGGCAACCGGCCTCGTACTGGCGGCGCTGGTCGCCGCCGCCGTGGCGCTGTGGACGTTGGCCCGCAAGCAGCAACTGCGCTGGGGGGCAGATGGTGCATCGCTGCGCGAGCTGCTGCGCTTTGGCGTGCCGTTGCTGCCGCATGCGTTGGGGGGAGTGGCGCTCGCCAATGCCGATCGTTTCGTGATCGCGGGTGCGCTCGATGAACACGCGGTCGGTCTCTATATCGCCGGCTTGCAGCTGGGCATGATCGTGCAGCTCTTGGCCGATGCCGTGAACAAGGCCTATGCGCCGTGGCTGTTTGGCGTGCTGGCGCGCAATGATGCTGCCACGCTGCGCCGCGTGGTGCGGGCCACTTACGGCTATTTTGCCGCCATCACGGTATTCGCGCTGCTACTCGGCTGGCTGGCGCCGCCGCTGGCGGCGCTGGTGCTGGGCCCGCGCTATGCCGGCGCTGAGCAGGTGGTGCTGTTCATTGCGCTGGGTGGGGCTTTTCACGGCATGTATCTGATGGTGACCAACTACCTGTTCTACGCCAAGAAGACCGCGGTGCTGTCGCGCATCACCTTGTCGTGTGCGGTGCTGAGCGTGTTGCTGGCGCTGGCGCTGGTGCACGCGATTGGCCTCGTCGGCGCGGCGCTGGCGTTTGCACTGTCCAAGGCCTGTTTCTTCGCCGCGACCTGGTTCTTTGCCGCCCGCCACCATCCAATGCCATGGCGTAGCGCCTTTGGAGCAGTCGCATGAGCGAGCGCCGGTTGCTGATCTGTGCCACGCCGCTGCACGTGCTGATTGGCGAACGGCTGATTGTTGAGACGCCTGCGGAATGGCAGCTGCTTTACTACACGAAGCACGACAACGACAAGGCACGCCACTACTATCAGCGACTGGCCCGACTTTGTGTTCGCTCGCGCTATGTGGTGCTGGGGGGCGGCAGCGGCGGCAATCTCGTGCGCATGCGCATTGCTGCGCTGGGATGGGGCAGGCTCGACGTGGCGTACCTTGGATCTGCCAACGAATGGCTGGTGCATTACCTGCTTTCCAAGCTGCACTATCGCAGGCTGGAGACCTTCGATGATGGTCTGGGCAACCTGATCCGTGGGGGATTGTTCGATGTGCCCAAGCCGCGTGGCAGGAAGCGGGCGCTGGTCTCCGTGCTGATTGGCGTGCGGCATGACCTCAATACCATCCGGGCCCAATCGGCGCAGCATCACACGATCTATCGCCAGCCGAACGTATTCGAGCGTTCCCGCTACTTGCCGCTGTTCGATGCGCCAATCGAAGTGGCCTCCCCAAGCCGCTGGTTGCGGGTCTTCCTCGGGCAGCCGGTGTATGAAGCGGATCGTGAGCGATGCAAGGTGCTCAACCAAGCTGCTGTTGATCTGCTTCAACCAGACCTTTATTTCCCCCACCCACGCGAGGATTACATTGTCGAGCGAGTCGAGCGTGTAGAGGCTCCCGAAGTATTCGAGGATTGGTTGGCACAACGCTTGCAGGCAGAGCCCGCGCTTGGCGTGGAGGTCATTAGTTTTTTCAGTTCCAGCCTGCTTTCTGTCGCTGGGTGGCCGCGCGTGCAAACGCTTGCGGTGCAGCATGGCGACATCAACCGGCCCGCCGACTACACGCTGCTACGCGAGGCTGGCATTCGGGTAATGCCGCTCGAGGCGACGGACAAGGCACAATGAGTTACTCGATCTACTTGGTTTCGCTGGCGCGCGACGAAGCCCGGCGCCAGGCATTGGCGGCTCGCTTCCCGCAGCATGCTTCTGCGTTCCAGCTGGTGGAAGCCGTCGACGGCCGCGCCATGCCGGCGCGTGCCTTCTTCGAGCGCACCGTCGATTTCTACCACAACTACCGCCGGCTGATGTCGCCGGCCGAGCTTGGCTGCACGCTGTCGCACCTGCAGGCGTACGAAACCTTCCTGCAGACGACGGCCAAGCGCGCGCTGGTGCTGGAAGACGACATCGAGGGAGACGATGCAGCGCTGGCCCAGGTGCTGGCGCTGGCCGGAGAGCTGCCTGACGACGCCATCCTGATTGCTGGTGGCCAGCAAGGGCTGGTGTCCAGAAAGCGCCTCTACGGCAAGCCGACCGCCACGCCGGGTTTGTACCAGCTGGCGGACTACAGCTATCCGCATATCAAGCGCACCTGCGGCTATGTGATCACCAAGCAGAGCGCGGAGCAGCTGCTGCAACGCGGCCGGGCAACGACGCTGGTGGCCGATGGCTGGGATCGCTACGTGGCCGGTACCGGCATCCGGCTCTATTACGCCCCGCTGCTGTCGCATCCCGAGCTGCTGGCGGGCAGCCATATCGAGCGCGATCGGCTCGATCTCGATCCCGGTTTTTGGCAGAAAGTATTCAGCCCGCGGTTGCCGCGAAAACTGCGGCAGTACGTGCAAGACATCTGCTTCCAGGTGACTCGTGCGCTGCACGGCTACCGGAGGCTGCCGTGAGTGCGTTGCTGACCGTGGCCGTCGCGGTGTTCGGCGAGCGCATCGCTGCCGTGCGCGACTGGGCGTTCGATTCACGCGTGCAGTACCTGCTGCTGTGGCAGCGGCCGGGCGAGGATCGCGGCGGCTGGCCGGACAATGTGACGGTGTTGCCACTGGATACCGTCGGCGTCACTCACAGCCGCAATGTGGCGATCACTCACTGCGCCACGCCGTGGCTGTGGTTCATGGACGACGACGTGACACTGCCGGCAGCCTCGATCGACGTGTTGCTCGCCGATCTGCCGCAACGCGCCGAGAACGAGATCCTGATCGCTTCGGTGTTGCTGCCCGATGGTCGCGCGATGAAGCGCCGGCCCGATGGCCTGCGCTACAACCGCCGGCATATCCTCACCGTGGGCACCATCCAGATCATCGCGCAAGCCGACTGGCTGCGGCGCCATGCGGTGCGTTTCCCATTGCGGCTGGGCGCCGGCGCCACCTACCCGGTGTGCGACGAGCCGGTGTTTCTGGCGCGCGCCTTGCGCGCCGGTGCGCGCATCTCGCACCTGGATCGAGTGACGGTGATCCACCCCGAGCTGCGCTCGGGCCAACAGTTCGCCCGGCCGGAGTTTGTTCGCGCCCGCGCCATCGCCTTCTATGAGATTTTCGGTGTGCCGCTATGCCTGATTGCATCGCTGTATTTCTGGGCCCGGCATGCGCGCCGCATCGGCACGCGCTGGCCGGCACTGTTCCACTACGGAAAGGCGGGCTGACGCGATGAGCGAAATCCCCGTACGCGATACCCTCGTTAGTGTCGTGATGCCGGCCTACAACGCGCTGCCCTTTCTGCGCGAGGCGGTGGCCTCGGTGCAGGCGCAGACGCATCAGGATTGGGAGCTGCTGATCGTCGACGACGGTTCGACCGACGAGACGGTCGCTGTTGCCCAAGAGATGGCTTTGGCTGATCCACGCATCCGTGTGCTGCAGAGTGCCGGGCAGGGCGGGCCGGCACGGGCGCGCAATCTGGCGATTGATGCGAGCATCGGTCGCTACATCGCCTTTCTCGATAGCGACGATGCCTGGCTGCCGCACAAGCTCGCCACGCAGCTGGCAGCGATGCAGCGGCATGGCGCGCTGCTGTGCTACAGCGCCTACCACAAGATCGACACCGCTGGCGTGCGCAGCGAGCGGCCGGTGGTGCCGCCGCCATGGGTCAATCATGTGATGTTGCTCAAGTCCAACCATATCGGTTGCCTGACCGGTATCTTCGACGCCGGCGCGCTGGGGCGCGAGCGGATGCCGGATATCCGCAAGCGGCAGGATCTGGCGCTGTGGATCCGGCTCACCCGCCGCATTGCCGCCGAGTTCGGGCCCTGTCGCGACAAGGTGATCGGCATCGGCGAGCCGCTGGCGCTGTATCGGGTGCACCCAGGCACGGTGTCGAGCAACAAGTCGAGCGCCGCCGCCTGGCAATGGAAGGTCCACCGCGAGGTGGAGCGGCTGTCGCTGCCGGCGTCGATCTGGTATTTCATTCATTACGCCGTCAACGGCTGGCTCAAGTCACGGATACGCTGACCCATGCAGGTTTTGTTCATCAGCTTTCTGCTGTCCTTCCTCGGCACCATGCTGATCATTCGCACCAGCCATTGGCACGGCGGATTGTCGGCCGACCACGATCTGGGCGGCGTACAGAAATTCCATGTGCACGCCGTGCCGCGCATCGGCGGCGTGGCGGTGATGGCGGGGCTGCTCGCCGTGGCGAGCTGGTATTCGTACAAGGGCATCCTCGAGGAGCGCGCGTTCTGGCTGTTGATCCTGGTGAGCCTGCCGGCCTTTTTCGGCGGCTTGATCGAGGATCTGACCAAGGCGGTGTCGCCGCTGGCACGGCTAGTGCTGACCATGATCGCGGCGATGGCGGGCTTCTGGCTGCTCGATGCCGGCATCGAGCGCATCGACGTGCCGATGCTCGACCCGATGGTGTCGTTCTGGCCGGTGGCGCTGCTGTTCACCGCCGTGGCGGTGGCCGGGGTGGCGAATGCGGTGAACATCATCGACGGCTACAACGGCTTGGCCGCCATGGTGTCGATGATGATCTTTGCCGCCTTCGGCTATGTGGGGTGGCAGCTGCAGGACCCGCTGATCTGGCGCACCTCGTTTGCCATGATCGGTGCGATCCTCGGCTTCTTCGTCTGGAACTACCCGCGTGGTCATATCTTTCTCGGTGATGGCGGCGCCTATCTGATCGGCTTCATGGTCGGCGAGATGGCCGTGCTGCTGGTGGCGCGGCACGATCGTGTCACACCATGGTTCCCGCTACTGGTGGTGATCTATCCGGTGTTCGAGACGCTGTTTTCGATCTGGCGCAAGAAGTTCGTACGCGGCATGTCGCCCGGCATGCCGGATGGCGTACACCTGCACATGCTGGTGTACAAGCGGCTGGTGCGTTGGGCGGTCGGCAGCCAGGAGGCGCGGCACAAGACCACGCGCAATGCGCTGACGTCGCCCTATCTGTGGCTGTTGTGCTCGACCAGCGTGGTGCCGGCGGTGCTGTTCTGGAAGAACCCGCTGGCACTGCAGATTGCACTCGCCGTGTTCGTGGTGCTGTATGTGCTGCTCTATCGCCAGCTGGTGCGCTTCCGCTCGCCGAACTGGCTGGTGCTGCGCAAGCAAGTGCGGTCGCGCAAGGCGGCGCAGCAAAGACCCAAGCCGGACTAGCCGTGCTTGAGCCGGCGCTGGCGGCGTGATTCGGCTGCGCGCCAGCGCGCGGTTTCGGCTTCATTGGCCGGCACCAATGGCGGGATCGCGATCGGCTTGCCGTCATCCCCAAGTGCCACCATGGTGAAGTAGCAGCTGTTGGTGTGCCGTACCGTGCGGGTCCGGATGTTCTCGGCCTCCACCCGGATGCCGATCTCCATCGAGGTGTTGCCGGTGTAGTTCACGCTGGCGCGGAAGGTGACGAGCTCGCCGACATGGATCGGCTGTTTGAATAGCACCTGATCGACCGACAGTGTCACCACATAGGTGCCGGCATAGCGGCTGGCGCAGGCGTAGGCCGCCTCGTCGAGCAGTTTCAAGAGCTGACCGCCGTGCACATTGCCGGAGAAGTTGGCCATCTCGGGCATCATCAGCACAGTCATCGAGAGCTGGTGGCGGGGCAGGTCGGACATGGCGCGGGCTCGTGAACGAATCATTCAGTGTGCCTTGCCGCGACACAAAAACAAACAGTCGGCACATGGCCGGCTGTTGTCATCGCAGTTCAAGCGGTCACAACCCCGCGTCGTGAGCCTGCTGATCCGCGTGGTAGGAACTGCGTACCATGGCGCCGACGGCGGCGTGCTTGAAGCCGAGTTCGTAGGCCAGCGTTTCCCAGGCCTTGAACTGGTCCGGATGCACATAGCGCAGCACTGGCAGGTGGCCGTTCGAGGGTTGCAGGTACTGGCCGATGGTGATCATGTCGATGTCGTGGGCACGCATGTCATGCATCACCTGTACCACTTCCTCGTCGGTTTCGCCGAGGCCCACCATGATGCCGGACTTGGTTGCCACCTCCGGGTACATCGCCTTGAAATCCTTCAGCAGCTTGAGCGAGTGCAGGTAGTCCGAGCCCGGGCGAGCCTGCTTATAGAGCCGCGGCGCGGTTTCCAGATTGTGGTTCATCACATCCGGCAACGCTTGGCCGAAGAGTTCCAGCGCGACTTCGAGCCGACCGCGGAAATCGGGCACCAGTACTTCGATTTGCGTTGCGGGCGACAGCGAGCGGGTGTGGCTGATGCAGTCGACGAAATGCTGGGCGCCACCGTCGCGCAGGTCATCGCGATCGACCGAGGTGATCACCACGTATTTCAGCCGCAGCGCGGCGATGGTCTCGCCCAGATGGCGCGGCTCGTCGGCATCGAGCGGGTTGGGCCGACCGTGGCCCACATCGCAGAACGGGCAACGGCGGGTGCAAATGTCGCCCATGATCATGAAGGTGGCCGTGCCCTTGCCGAAGCACTCGCCGATATTGGGACAGGAGGCTTCCTCGCACACCGTGTGCAGCTTCTGGCTGCGCAATATGTCCTTGATCTCGTAGAAGCGGCTGGTGGTGCTGGGCGCCTGCACGCGGATCCACGACGGCTTCTTCAGCTTTTCCTCGAGCGGGACGATCTTGATCGGGATACGGGCGGTCTTGGCTTCGCCCTTCAGTTTCACGCCCTGTAGGGCGGATTGCGGGGCGGTCTTGACGGTGTCGGTCATGTGCGTGGGCGCCAGTGCCGCGCGAATCGGCGGCTAATCAGCTGATTTGTTGCAGGATTTTGTCGGCCATTTTACCGGCAATCGCGGCCGGTGTGGTCGCGATACCGAAGTCGGCGAGCTGTGCCACCTTGAGGCCCTGATAGCCACAGGGATTGATCATGGCGTAAGGCGCGAGATCCATCGCCACGTTGAAGCACAGGCCGTGAAAGCAGCAGCCATTGCGGATGCGCAGGCCCAGCGCGGCGATCTTGGCTTCCTCGCCCGCCGCATCCCGCACATACACGCCGGGTGCATCGACCTTGCCGTAGGCGGGGAGATCGTAATCGGCGAGCAATGCGATCACGCTGTTCTCCAGTCGGCGCACCAGCTCGCGCACGCCGATCCCAAGCCGCTTGAGGTCGAACAGCGTATAGGCCATCAACTGGCCTGGGCCGTGGTAGGTGACCTGGCCACCCCGGTCGATCTGCACGATGGGGATGTTGCCGCGCTGCAGGATGTGTTCGGTCTTGCCGGCCTGGCCAAGCGTGAATACTGGCGGGTGCTCCAGCAGCCAGATCTCGTCCGGCGTATCCGAATTGCGCGCGTCGGTGAACGCCTGCATTGCATGCCAGGTCGGCTCGTAGGGCTGCTGGCCGAGCAGGCGCACCGACGAGCCGGGTGGCGATACGGCTGGCGTACCGTCCACCCACGGCAATGCGGCGGGAAACGCGGTGACGACCTCGGCGAGCACGCCTTACAGCACCAGCTGCACGTGCGGATGCGCGCGCAGTGCGGCATCGAGCTGGCGGAACTGGTCTGCGCTGTCGAAGGTGACGCTGAGCGTTGCCGAGTAGTAAGAGCCCGAGCTCGACGCGCGGATCGTCACCAGTTCGCCGCCGGCGAAGCCCGGCACATGGGTGACGGTGACGGCGACCACCGCAGCCTCGAACTCGGCCGCGTCTGCGCCTTTCAGGCTGACGGCCTTGACCGGGATCACCGCCGGGAAGGTCAGCAGGTCTTCGAGCTTGTTGCCGGTGGGTTCACCAGCATTGGGTTGGGTCGGTTTCAGGCTCATGGTGTGTTGCGCCGCGCTTGCGCGGCCTCCTGGTAGTGCGTGTACATCTGTCGGTAGATGGGGCCGGGAATACCGTTTCCAATCGGGGCGCCGTCGAGGGCGACGATGGCGAGTATTTCCTTGGACGACGACGTGAGCCATAGCTCGTCGGCGCCGCGTATTTCCACCTCGCTTACGTCGCGGACCTGCAGCGGCAGGCCATGTGCCTGGGCGAGCTCGATCACCACGTCGTAGGTGATGCCGGTGAGCATGCGGTTCGAGGGTGCGGGCGTGGCAATCACTCCGTGCTGCACCACGAAGAGATTGCTGGCTGCGCCTTCGGTGAGCCAGCCGTCACGGAACAGCACGGTTTCCGCCGCGCCTGCCGCCACCGCAGCCTGCTTGGCCAGCACATTGGCGAGCAGCGAGATGGCCTTCACATCGCAACGGCCCCAGCGGATGTCGGGAATCGAGATCGCGGTGACGCCCAGCTCGACCGCTTCGCGTGCCGGCGGCGTCAGCGGATCGGCGAAGGCGAACACCGTGGGCGTCGTTTCGGCGGGAAAGACGTGGTTGCGCGGATAGGCCGCGCCGCGCGTCACCTGCAGGTAGATCGACTGGTCATCGAACGGCTGAGCAGCGACGAGCTGCTCGACGATGGCCGTCCATTCGGCATCACTGTGCGGATTGGGGAGCGAGATGGCGGTCAGGCTGCGTTGCAGCCGGCGCAAGTGCTCGGCCAGGCGGAACGGCCGGCGCGCGTAAACCGGGATCATCTCGTACACGCCGTCGCCAAACAAAAAGCCGCGGTCCAGCACCGACACCTGCAGCTCGGCAAGCGGCGCAAAGCGGCCGTTGAGAAAGGCGGTGAGCGTGGGGGCAGCATCCATGGCCAGGCTCAGTGCGTGGCGCAGCCGGCCGGCTTGTAGGTGCGCGCGGTCGAGGCGGGGTTGTTGGCAAGCTTGGCGGTGGGCCGGCGCGGCCGGGCCACCAGCTCGCCGCCACAGTTGGGGCAGATACCGGATAGCACGCCGGTCGCGCAATCGACGCAGAACGTGCATTCGAACGAGCAGATCATGGCGCCAGCCGCATCGGCAGGCAGATCACGGTCACAGCATTCGCAGCCGGGGCGCATCTCGAGCATGGGCATCTCCTAGGCGATGGGCTTCCAGTTTAGCGCCGAACCCGTGACCTCAGGCATCTGCGGTTCGCCAACTGGCCACCGGAGCGAGTTCCGCACCGGCAAGGGCCGTGTCAGGCGGCTGGTACACGAACGCGGAGGCAGCACCATTGGCCGGTCTGGGGTATTCCGCGCAGCATCCGGGCGTGACACGCGAAGGCCAGCAAGCAGCGGCGAGACAGTACGTGAGGTACGGTAAGCCGCTGCGTCGCGCAGCCGACAAAGTGGCATGCTCAGAGGCAAAGCGGCATCAGCCGAACAGCTTGTTGAACCACAGCCGGATGCTGTCCCAGGCGCGGCCGAAGATGCCCGCTTGCTCGACCTTTTCCAGCGCCACCACCGGATAGGTGCCGATGGCCTTGCCCTCGACGCTGACCTTGAGTGTGCCGATCTGCTGCCCGAGCTGGATCGGCGCGATCAAGGGCTGGTTGCTGGTGAAGTCGAGCTTGAGCTTCTTGGCGTCGCCGCGCGGTAGCGTGATGTAACGGTTGTCGAGAAAACCGGCCTTCACTTCGTCGGCCGCACCTTTCCATACCGGCACGGTGGCGATGGCCTTCTTGGCTTCGTAGAGGCGTGGGGTCTCGAAGAACTGCACGCCCCAGTTCAACAGCTTGGCCGATTCAGCGGCACGCATCTGCTCGCTGGCGGTGCCGACCACCACCGAGATCAAACGGCGTTCGTCGCGGTGGGTGGAGGCAACGAGGTTGAAGCCGGCGGAGTTGGTGTGCCCGGTCTTGAGGCCATCGACGAAGGGATCGCGGTACAGCAGCAGGTTGCGGTTGGGCTGCTTGATGTTGTTGTACGAGAATTCCTTCATCGAGTAGATCGGATAGAACTCGGGGAAGTCGCGGATGATGGCGGCGGCGAGCTTCCCGAGGTCAGTTGTCGTGGTATAGAGGTTGGGGTCGGGCAGGCCGGTGGAGTTGGTGAAATGGCTGCCGGACAGGCCCAGGCGCTTGGCCTCGCGGTTCATCAGCTGGGCGAACACTTCCTCGCTGCCGGCAATGGCCTCGGCCAGCGTCACGCAGGCATCGTTGCCGCTCTGCACGATCATGCCCTTGATCAGGTCGTCCACCTTGGCTGGCACCTTGGGGTCGAGGAACATGCGCGAGCCCTCGGTCTTCCAGCCCTTTTCTGACACGGTGAGCTGCTGGTCGAGCTTGAGCTTGCCTTCCTTCACCGCTTTGAACGTGAGATAGGCGGTCATCAGCTTGGTCAGCGAAGCGGGCTCGACGCGCGCGTTGGCATCATCTGCCGCCAGCACGGCGCCGCTCTGGTAGTCGAACAGGTAATACGATTTGGCGGCGATCTCCGGCACCTGGGGAGTGAAGGCATGGGTGATCAGCGGCGCGGCGGCGACGGCGATGACGAGAGGGGCGAACTTCATGGCAGGCGGGAACATGGAGGCGGGAAAAGGCGAAGTATAAAGACCCGAGTGACTTCGCCCAACCGGCAACAGTTCCATTTGCTGCAGCGCGGCAACCTCAATCAGGCAGCGTCAACGCCCCTTCGCCCACTTGCACCACCCGACCACCGACACGGATCGCGCGATCGGCGTCGATCAAGACCCGCACATGGGCAAGGCGCCCAATGCCGCGGCCCTGGATCATGGTCGCCATGAATGGCAGCGGCGTGGCCTCGCCGAGCAGCCAACCGGCGAGGTTGGCGCCGGCGGAGCCGGTACCGTAGTCCTCTCCGATCGCGCCGTATTGCACCCAGAAGAAGCGGGCGACGATATCGGCGCCATCGCGCGCCCACACCAGCATCTGCGCCACGCCCACGGCATTGGTGGCCACCGCTTCGAACGCGGCGACCGTTGGCGCGCAGGCGCTGACCGCCTCCGCGCTGGCCAGCGGCACCACCAGCTGCTCGGTGCCGGTGTTCACCCAGCGTGGCGTGCCGGCGAAGGCTGAGGCTGGCAGGCGCAGCGCGGTGGCGATCTCGGCGGTCGGCGTGGCGTCGCGATAGCGCGGCGGTTGCGCGGTGAGCGTGGCCACGTCGCCATCGAGGCGCACCGGGATGAGGCCGGCCGGCATCGCCAGCGTGACATCCGCCCGGCCCTGCGCCACCGCCCAGGCGGTGCCGAGCGTAGGGTGGCCGGCGAACGGCAGCTCGTAGTTCGGTGTGAAGATGCGCACGGCGGCGTCGGCGCTGGCATGCGCGGTGACGAAGGTGGTCTCGGACAGGTTGAGCTGCTGGGCCAGCTGCTGCATCTCGGTGTCGGTCAGCCCATGCGCCGCGGGAAACACGGCGAGCGGATTGCCGGCGAAATGGCTTTCGCTGAAGACATTGAGGAGAAGGTAGCGGAACGTGCGCATCGGACTATCCTGTGGCTGTGTGGTCACCAGTTCACCACGCGAGCCTGGGTGGGCGGCAGTGACAGCTTGAGCGGCAAGCCGCCCGTACAGCGGGTTAGGCCGGGCGCGGCGGCATGCCGACAGCCGGGTGACGCTGACCTTGGGGGTCCACCGCAGGTTTTCCGACGCGATCTGTATAATGGCCGGTTTTTACCAGTGTCCTTCCCCACTCCACCCACGATGATACGCAAGCTGATCGGCAAGGTACTGCGTCGCCCTGGTCGCCAGGTGTTGCACGCCAAGCATTACGGCGTGCGCCGCGAGCACATCCACCACGGGGCGCTCAAGGTGTGCGATCGCTTGCAGGACGCGGGCTTTGAAGCCTATGTCGTCGGCGGCGCGGTGCGCGACCTGATCCTTGGCAAGCATCCCAAGGATTTCGACGTGGCGACCAATGCCACGCCCGAGCAGGTGAAGCACGTGTTCCACCGGGCGCGCATCATAGGCCGGCGCTTTCGCATCGTGCACGTGCCGTTCTGGGAGCACGGCGAGGAAGAGATCATCGAGGTGACGACGTTCCGCGGCGCTTCCGATGCCCCGACCGATGCCACCGGCCGCATACTGCGCGACAATGTCTACGGCAACATCGAGGAAGACGCCGCGCGCCGCGATTTCACCGTCAACGCGCTGTACTACGATCCCAGCCGCGAGGAGATCCTCGACTTCCACCACGGCGTCGATGATCTCACCGGCAAGCGGCTTGCCATGATCGGCGATCCCAGCCTGCGCTATCGCGAAGATCCGGTGCGCATGCTGCGCGCGGTGCGCCTCGCGGCCAAGCTCGGCCTGACCATCACCCCGCCGACCCGAAAGCCGATCGCCGAACTCGCGCCGCTGCTGGAGAACATCCCGTCGGCGCGCTTGTTCGACGAGATGATGAAGCTGCTGTTCTCGGGCAAGGCGTGGGATTGCCTGATGAGCCTGCGCGAGCAGGGGCTGCACAAGCCGTTGTTCCCGCTGCTCGACAAGCTCCTGTCCGAGCCCGCGACCAAGGCCTTCCTGCAGAAGGCACTCGCCAACACCGACGAGCGCATTGCCGGCGACAAGCCGGTCTCCGCCGGTTTCCTGTTCGCCTCGCTGCTGTGGCACGAGGTCGAGGCGCTGTGGCAGAAGCAGACCGCCGCTGGCGAATACCCGGTGCCGGCGCTGGTCGACGCTATGAACGAGGTCGAGGCCAAGGTCGAGAAGCGCCTGGCCATTCCGAAGCGCTACGGCACGGCGATGAAGGAGATCTGGATGCTGCAGCCGCGCTTCGAGCAACGCGTCGGCCAGCGGCCGTTCCGCCTGTTGGAGCAGCCGCGTTTCCGTGCCGGTTACGATTTCCTGTTGTTGCGCGCCGAGTGCGGCCTGGTCGAGGGCGAGCTGGCCGAATGGTGGACCCAGTTCCAGATGGTGGACGGCGACACCCGGCTGGCGATGATCGCCCGCGTTGGCAACCCGGCCAAGAGCGACAAGAAGCCGCGCAAGCGCCGCCGCAAGCCGCGTGCTGCCGGTGTCGCCACGGCTGGCGAGGAGTGAGCCGCAGCCATGGCCCGTGCCTTTATCGCGCTCGGCGCCAATCTGGGGCGCCCCGTCGTACAGCTCGAGCGGGCGCTCGAGCTGATCGCGCTGCTGCCGCAAAGCTGGCTGGTCAAGCACTCGCGGCTGTATTCGTCCGCACCGGTGGGCTTTGCCGAGCAGCCTGATTTCGTCAACGCGGTGGCCGAACTGGAAACCCAGCTGACGCCCGATGCGCTGATGGAATCGCTGTTCGCGATCGAGGCCTTGCTCGGCCGCATGCGCACCTTCAAGAACGCGCCGCGCACGCTGGATCTCGATCTGCTGCTGTACGACGACCTGATGGTGAAGACCACCGACTTGACGCTGCCGCACCCGCGCATGCACGAGCGCGCCTTCGTGCTGGTGCCGCTCGCCGAGATCGCCCCCGATCTCGCCATCCCCGGCCACGGCATGGTGGCGCGCCTGCTGCCCAAGGTGGCGGACCAATTGCTGTTTCCCCTATAAACCGCGGCTATCCGCCTCGGCTACACTCGTCTTGCGGCGCAACATGAATGCGCTGTGCCTTCAGGGAACCTCGCCATGAAAACCACGCTTTCCACGCTCGCCAAGATGAAGCAGGACGGTCAGAAGATCGCCATGCTGACCTGCTACGACGCCAGTTTCGCCACCTTGCTCGACGAGGCCGGAGTGGACGTGCTGCTGATCGGCGATTCGCTGGGCAACGTGATCCAGGGCCGCAGCAGCACGCTGCCGGTGACGCTGGAACAGATGATCTACCACACCGAGTGTGTGGCGCGCGGTGCCAGACAGGCACTGGTGATTGCCGACATGTCGTTCGCCAGCTACCAGTGCTCGCCGCAGCAGGCGTTCGAGAATGCCGCCAGGCTGATGGCGGCCGGCGCCGAGATGGTCAAGCTGGAGGGCGGCATGGTGATGGCCGAGACCGTCGATTTCCTTACCCAGCGCGGCATTCCGGTCTGCCAGCACATCGGCTTCCAGCCGCAGTCGGTCAATGCCTACGGTGGCTTCAAGGTGCAGGGCAAGAGCGAGACTGAGGCCGAGGTGCTCAAGCGCGATGCGCTGGCGGTGCAGGCGGCTGGCGCTGCGCTGGTGTTGATGGAGATGGTGCCTGCCGCCGTGGCGCGCTCGGTGACCGCGTCGCTGGCGGTGCCGACCATCGGCATCGGTGCCGGTGTCGATTGCGATGGTCAGGTGCTGGTGCTGTATGACGCCATCGGCGTGTTCCCCGGCAAGAAGGCGCGCTTCGTGAAGAACTTCATGCAGGGCGCGTCGAGCATCCAGGCCGCCGTGGAGGCCTATGTGAAGGCAGTGAAAGCGGCCACCTTCCCGGCCGACGAGCACAGCTTCTGATGGCCGGCGCGACGCCGTTCCAGGCGGTGCGCCGTTTCATCCTGGAAACCGACGGCCTCAAAGGCGTTACCCGCAAGAGCCGGCCGGTCGGCATGGACCGGCTGGAGAATGTGGCCGAGCACAGCTGGCAGGTTACGCTGCTGGCGCTGACGCTGCGCGAGCAGGCCGCGTTCCAGATCGACATCGACCGCGTGCTGCGCATGCTGCTGGTGCACGATATTCCGGAGGTCGAGGTCGGCGACGTCAATGTCTACGACACCGCCGCCATTGCCGCGCGCGAGGAAGGCGAAGCCCGCGCTGCCGAGCGGCTGTTCGGCCTGCTGCCTGGTGAGCAGGGGGCGACGCTGCTGGCGCTATGGCATGAGATGGAGGATGGCGCGACGCCGGAGGCGCGCTATGCCAAGGCGATCGACCGCTTGATGCCCATCCTGCTCAATCTGGCGCAACACGGCCGCAGCTGGCGCGAGAACGGCGTGAAGCTCTCCCAGGTGCTGCGGCTCAACCGCATACGCATCGCACCGGTGTTTCCCGAACTCTGGGCCGAACTGGAGGCCGAACTCAATGAGGCTGGCCGCCAGGGCTGGTTGAGCGAGGAATGATGAAAACCGACGCCTATCTGCAGCCCAGTGCGGTGCTCGACTTTACCGACCCGGACGTGGCCCGGCTGGCTGCCTCGCTGCACCGCGACGATGTCGAAGCGACCGCGCAGGCGGCGTTCGAGTGGGTGCGCGACGAGATCGGGCACTGCAACGATTTCAACCGCGAGGAAGTGCCGGTGAGCGCCAGCGAAACGCTGGCCACCGGCACCGGCTTCTGTTTTGCCAAGAGTCATCTGCTGGTGGCGCTGTTGCGCGCCAACGGCATTCCCGCGGGCCTGTGTTACCAGCGGCTGACGGTCGATGGCCCTACGCCGCCGCACTGCCTGCATGGCCTCGTCGCCGTCTCCCTGCCGGGCTACGGCTGGTATCGCTGCGATCCGCGCGGCAATACCCGTCCAGGGATCGATGCCCAATTCACACCCGGCGTCGAGCGGCTGGCCTATCCGGTGGAGCATGCCGGTGAATGCCTGTACCCCGACATCCATGCCCAGCCCTTGCCCGAGCTCGTCAGCTACTTGCATTCCATCTCGTCGGTCAGCAACTACCGCAAGGCGCCGTTCGATCTGGTGCCGTCTCCCATTCCCCAAGCTTGAGACCTGCAATGCGCATCATCCATACCATTTCCGAGCTGCGCGAGTGGCGCAAAAGCGCCGGGCGCGTCGCCTTCGTGCCGACCATGGGCAACCTGCATGCGGGCCATATCGCGCTGGTGCGCGAAGCGAAGCAACGTGGCGACGCCGTGGTGGTCAGCCTGTTCGTCAACCGCCTGCAGTTTGGCCAGGGCGAGGATTTCGACCGCTATCCACGCACGCTGGAGAACGATGCCGCGCTGATCGCCGCCGAGTGCGACAACGCCGTGGTGTTCGCGCCGGACGAGAAGGAGCTGTATCCACATGTGATCCAGCAGTACAAGGTCGAGCCACCCGCCATCCAGGATGAGTTGTGCGGCGCTTTCCGCCCAGGGCATTTCCGTGGCGTGGCCACGGTGGTGACCAAGCTCTTCAACATCGTGCAGCCGGATGTGGCCTGCTTCGGCAAGAAGGATTTCCAGCAGCTGTTCGTGATCCAGAGCATGGTGAGCGATCTCAACATGCCGATCGAGATCGTGCCGGTCGATACCGGACGCGCCGAGGACGGTTTGGCGCTATCGAGCCGCAATGGCTATCTCAGCGCCGAGGAGCGCAAGGAAGCGCCGCGGCTCTACTGGCATCTGTCGCGGATGAAGAGGGCGATCGAAGGCGGCGAGCGCGACTACGCCAAGCTCGCGGCCGAGGTGGTGATGGATCTGCGCATTCGCGGCTGGAACGAGATCGACTATGTCGAGACGCGCAATGCCGATACGTTGAAGCCGGCCACCCATACCGATCACCACCTGGTGATCCTGATCGCGGCACGACTGGGCAGCACTCGCCTGATCGACAACGTGCAGTTCCACTGCTGATCACCCGACAGGCCCCGCGATGCGGGGCCTGATCGTTGATGCGCCTCAGCCCCGTGCCAGCTCCAGCGGTGTCGGCGGTGGCGCCAGCGGATTGGCGCGGCGCAGCGCCTTGTGCTGGTACATGCGGCCGTCCGCCGCCTGCAGCACCGCCTTGGCGGTGGCGCCGTCCTGTGGATAGTGGGCGACGCCGAGGCTCGCGCCGAGCGTGAACTTGTGCTGCTGCCAGCTGATCGGCTCCATCAGCGCCTGTGTCAGCCGGCGCAGCAGCTCGCGTTCGCGTGCTGCATTCATCTCGCCAGGCAGTAGCAGCGCGAACTCGTCGCCGCCCCAGCGCGCCAGTGTGTCGTCGGCGCGCACGCACAGCGCCAGCCGCTGCGCGACCGTCTTCAACACATGATCGCCGGCATCGTGGCCGTGCTCGTCGTTGATTGGCTTGAAGCGGTCGAGATCAAGGAACACCAGCGTGCACGGCGTGCTGCTGGCGATGCTGCCCTCGAGGGCGTCGTCCAGCAGGCGTCGATTGGCAAGGCCGGTGAGGCCATCGTGGGTGGCGAGGTGCGCCAGCTGCGCCGCCGCCCGCGCCCGGGCATCGTGGCGCGCATGCACCAGCCGTACCACGGTCAGCAGCGTGAGCAGCAGCAGGCCCAGCACTGCACCCAGTGTGTAGAGCAGCGATCGATCGAGCACGGACCAGCCGAGTTGCCAGCGCGTTTCCAGCACGTAGGGCTGGCTGTCGCTGGCGATGCGCGTGCCCAGTGTCAGCTGCGGAAACCAGCGCGCCTCGAAGGCGCTGACCTGCGGCGCGGCCAGGTCGAACAGCCGCGCCTGGCGATCAGCGTCGTGCCAGGCACTCACCTGCATGCCGACCGGCAGCGTGGCGAGCTCCGGTTTCATTGCAGCGGTCTTGATGACGAGCCCCACCCACAGCAGCGGTGGATGGCCCGCACCATCAATGGTCCAGCTGGCAGCTGGCCGGGTCATGCCGTAGCCATCCTCGCCTTCCAGCAGCCGGAACGGCTTGGTGGCGATGGTGCGCGGTCCGCTGGCGCCGGCAATGCTGAGCCGGTCGGTCACGTCGAGCCCGAGCAGGTCGACGCCCGGCGGCGGCGCCGGCTCCATGAACACAATGGGGTGGTAATCGCGGCGCTGCACCAGTGGCACGGTGCGGCCGTTGCGATCGACCGCGTGCACTGTGAAGCCCGGCTCGCCCAGCTCACGCAATGCCTGGCTGAAGCGGTCGAGTTCGCTGGCCGGCACCCGCCGGATCAGTTGCAGGCCGTAGAGGTGTGGATAACGTGACAGCAGCTTGCGCGCATAGGTACGGTCGATGGCGAGCGAGCGGCTGCGCGGGTTGCTCTGGAAGGCGGCGAAGTTCTCCAGCGCCATTTCCGCACTGGCGAACTGGTACCACAGGCGGTCCTGCAGCTGCTGGTGCAGCGCCTGGTGGCGTGCCTGCGCCGCGTTGAGCGCAATGCCGGCGTAGGCGGCGAGCACGGCGGCGGTCAGTAGTAGCCACACCAGCAGCACGGCGAGGTAGGAATATTTATGACGAAGCAAGAGGCGTGAAAGCAAAGGCGGCAACAAGGCGCAGCATAGCGCGTTTGCCTTGCTGCCGCTGTGGTCTGCTTCGCCTTGACGCCGCTGGCTAGATGCGGAAGCGCTCGACCAGGCCGCGTAGCCGCGACGACAGGTTTTCCAGGTCCGCCACCGCGCGGCCCACCTGAGCCACAGCTTCGTCGTTCTGTTGTGCCATGCCGCTGATGCGCTCGACATGGTGGGCAATGTCGGTGCTGGCGGCCGCCTGCTCACGGGTCGCCTCGGCGATATGGCCGACGTTCTCCACCAGGTTGTCGGCGCGATCACGGATGCCCGACAGTGCCTGCGCCGCATCGCGCGATGCCGCGACGCCCTGTTGGATCTGACCACGGGCGCCGTGCATGCCGTCGGTGGCGGTGGTGATCTCGCGCTGGATCTCGCCGACGATGCCGCCGATCTCCACCGTGGCCTGGCCAGTACGCTCGGCGAGCTGGCGAACCTCGTCGGCCACCACCGCGAAGCCGCGGCCCTGCTCACCGGCGCGCGCCGCCTCGATGGCCGCGTTCAGCGCCAACAGGTTGGTCTGGTCGGCGATGGCGCGGATCGCCTGCACGATATGGTTCACGCGGCTCGATTGCTCGCCCAACTGGTCCATGGTCGCCGTCAGCGCCTGCATCGCGGCATCGATCTCGGCGATCTCGCGTGCCACCTGTTCCACCTGGCCCTGGCCGGCTGCCGTATCGCGGCCGGCACTGCGCGCGGTATCGCGGAAATCGTCGGTGGAATCGGCGATGTGCTGGATGCTGACCGTCACCTGCTGCACGCTGGCTGCCGTGGCGGTGGCCGCCTCCGCCTGCTGGTGCGAGGCTTCGGCGACCCGGCCGGCGCCCTGGCGCAGTTGCACCGAAGCGGCGGCGATTTGGTCGCTCTGCTTACGCACCTCGCGGAACATGGTCTGCAGGTTGCCGACGAAGCGGTTGAATGCCTCGCTGGTGCGGCCGATCTCGTCGCGTGCCGTCACGTCCAGTCGGCGCGTCAGGTCGCCTTCGCCGGACGACAATTCCTCCATCGCCTGCGCCAGCCGCGCCAGCGGCCGGGTCAGCACGCCCAACAGCGTGGCGAGCACGGCGAGGATGATCAGTGTGGCGGCCACGCCGACGACGATGGCGTGATTGCGGGCGGCGCGCGCGTCAGCCAGGATGGCGTCCATCGGCACCGACAGCCCCAGCGACCAGGCCTGACCGGTGTCGCCGATCTTCACCGGGCGATAGACATGCAGCAGGCCATCGCGCTCGAACTCCACGCTGCGCCCGGCTGCCACGGCGTCCTTGAAGCCGGCCGGGTAGCGGGCCGCATCGAGCGGTTTGCCGAGCTGGGCGGCGTCGGGATGGATCACATAGAGCCCGCCGTTGGAGACCAGTGTCACGTGGCCGACGCCCCGTGGCTTGTAGTTGCCGATGCCCGATTGCAGCGTACCCAGCGGCAGGTCGACTGCTGCCACGCCCACGAGGGCGTTGTCCTTGCGGATCACCGATACCAGCGAGGACATCAGCACCTTCTCGCTGCCGACCTCGTAGGGATACGGCTCGGTCACCGTGTCGCGGTTGCGCTGTTTGGGTGTGTAGTAGAAATCGCCCCAACCGGCGGCCTCGTATTGCGGCTTGTAGTCCTGCGGATGCTCGCGGTACTGCTCGAACTTGGGCACCTCGTCGGAGGCTGCCAGCGGCGCCTGCTCGATCTTGCCGCCATTGCGGATCACGTAGGGCGTGTAGCGCCCGGAAGGGTCGTGCAGCGGCCAGTCGAGGCGGAACTGGTCGTCCTTGCCGTCGAAGGCATTGGGCTCCCACACCATCCACAAGCCCGAGGCGCCGGGAAAGCCGGCGAGCAGCGCCATGATCTGCCGGGAGACGACGGCGCGTTCCGGCGGCGCGGCGCCTTGCTGCTGTGCCTGGACCACCTGCACCAGGTGCTGGGGCAGCGTATAGCCCAGCGCGAAATAGTCGCTCACGCGCGTGGCGTAGTCTTCCGCTTCCTTATGGGTGAGCGCGATGCCGTCGGCGGTGGCGCCGCTTTGGATCTTCACCGCGATCAACGCGATCATCACCGTAAAGCCGGTGGCGACGGCGAGCGCGGCGGCGACCAGCACCTTGGCGCGCAGCGACCTGTCCTTGAGTGCAGCCATGATACGACCCCGTCATAACGGCGATGAACCTTACTATAGGCAAGGTCGCGTCAGACTGGGGCCGTGGTGGTTCAGTGGCGGGCTGCTGCCAGCAGGCCGCCGGCGGCGACGAAGGTGGCGCCGCAGCCGCGGTTGAAGGCACGCACCCGTCCCGGGGCTGCCAGCCAACCGGCCAACCGGCCGCCGCCCCAGGCGTAAACCGCCTGCCAGCTTGCCTCGATCACGAAGAAGCTCGCCAGCAGCAATGCCCATTGCGGGCATTGCGGCAGCTTGGCATCGATGAATTGCGGCAGGAAGGCGGCCGCGAACAGGATGGCCTTGGGATTGGACAGCGCCACAGCGAGGCCGGTACGGAACCGGGCGCGGGCGCCGTCGGCATTGGCGCGCGGCAGGTGCAGCGATTCGCCGGCGCGCCAGGCCTGCACGCCCAGGTAGACGAGATAGGCTGCACCCACGAGCTTGAGCACCGTGAACAGCGTGACCGAGGCGGCGAGGATGGCGCCGACCCCGAGCGCGGACAGCCCGATCAGCAGCAGCAGCCCCAGCAGTGCGCCGGCCATGGTCGCCAGCGTGGCGCGCACGCCGTAGCGCACACCGTGCGACAGCATCAACAGCATGTTGGGGCCGGGCGTGGCCGAGATCAGCAGCGTGGCGGCGACGAAGGCGAGCCAGAGATCGAGGCGCATGGCGGGCATCCGGAAAGCATGGTCACCCAGCATGCGCTTTTTGCCAGGCGCCGTCCCGTCACAGTCGAGGAACGGCGCGGCCGGTGCAGTGGGTTTAGCCCAGCACCATCACTGCATCGGCTTCCACCAGCGCCCCCTTGGGCAGCGCGGCGGCCTGCACGGCCGCGCGTGCCGGGAACGGCTGGCTGAAGTACTCGCCCATGATCTCGTTCAGCTTGGCGAAGTTGGCGAGATCGACCACGAACACGCCGAGCTTGACGATGTGCGAGAGGTCGCCGCCGGCGGCCTGGCACACGGCGCGCAGGTTGCGGAACACCTGGTGGGCCTGTGCTTCGAAGCCATCGACCAGCGTGTTGCTGACAGGATCAAGGCCGATCTGGCCCGACAGGTACACGGTATCGCCGACCTTGACCGCTTGCGAGTAGGTGCCGACGGCGGCGGGGGCGTGGTCGCTGTGGATGATGGACTTGCTCATGGGCTTGGCTCCGGAACGGTGGGTGTGGCGGCGATTGTAAAGCGACTGGCGCTGGCGCGCTGCTGTAGGAGAAGCCCGACGCCGCAATACGCGGCAGTCCGGCGTGCCGAGGCGCGGCAGGCCGACGGATCGAGCGCGGCCAGACGCCTAGCATGGGCTGCAGGGTCGATCACCGGCCTTCAACCAAGGAGAAATGTCATGAATCGCGATCAAGTGGCAGGTAACTGGAAGCAGTTCAAGGGCAAGGTACGCGAGCAGTGGGGCAAGCTCACCGACGACCAGCTCGACCGCGTCGAGGGTCGCCGCGAACAGCTCGCCGGCCAGATCCAGGAAGCCTATGGCATCACCAAGGAAGAAACCGAGAAGCAGATCAAGGATTTCGAGCGCCGTGTCGACTGCAAGTGGCACTGAGCGCCGACCATCGATCAGCCCCGCCCGCATCCGGGCGGGGAGCAAGAACAGCAAAGGAGAATACGCGATGACCAAAGCCTTCAAGACCCTGATCTGTACCGGCGTGCTGCTGGCGTTCGGCGGGGCCGCCCAGGCCGCCGATGGCTTCGATGCGCAGGAACGCGCGGTGAAGCAACGTTATGACGCGGCCGATAAGCGCTGCGATGGCCTGTCGGGCAACGCCGAGGACATCTGCGAAGTGCAGGCCAAGGCGGATCGCGACATCGAACTCGCCCGGATCAATGCCCAGCGCAAGAACACCGCCGAAGCACGGCTCGATGCCGAGCGCGTGCGGGTGAAGTCCGAATTCAATGTGGCCAACGAGAAGTGCGATGACCTGGCCGGCAACAAGAAGGATGTCTGCCAGGAAAAGGCCAAGGCCGACCGTGACAAGGCGCTGGCCGACCTCGAAGTACGCAAGGACGGCGTGAGTGCCGTCGATGAAGCCAGCAAGGAAAAGCGCGAGGCCGACTACAAGGTAGCCAAGGCTCGTTGCGATGAATTGTCGGGCGACGACAAGGACGCGTGCGTGAAGCAGGCCAAGGATCGCTACGGCCAGTAAACCTGCGCCGCTGCTCGCCAAAACGCCGGCCTCGCGCCGGCGTTTTCATTGCCAGGGTGCAGCCAAGTGCCTGTTTTGTCGGCGCAATCCGACAAAAAATTGCGGCGCAATACGATGGTGGCATCCCGTGCCGGGCTGGCACATTGGCAGCATGCACGGTGGCGGGGATGCCCCGGGCAACACCAAGGAGAAAACATCATGAAACGCCTGATCGCACTGCTGAGCCTTGCCGTCTTCACCCTGTTGACTGCCTGCAACACCGTCCATGGCGTGGGCAAGGACATCGAGAAGGGCGGCGAAAAGGTGCAGGACGCCGCGGACAAATCCAAGTAAGCGCGATGCATGGGCCGGCGTCGCCGCATGGGCGGCGCCGGCGAGGAGAATACGATGAGCCGGATACGCATGTTGCAATGTTCGCTGCTGCTGAACTTCGCGCTGCTGGCCGGCCTGCAGCCGGCGGGCGCCGCCGGTGCAGGCGAAGCGCTGCGCGAAGGCCGTCGCCAGATAGAACTGCAGTATCGCAACCAATTGGACCAGTGCCGCGGCGCGCAATCCTGCGCCGAGGAAGCGGCGCTCGATCGCCGCATCGCGTTGGAGGACCTGGCCGCCGAGGTGTCGGGCACCGCCGAAGCGCGGATCAACGCAGCGCGCAACAAGGTGGCCGCCGCCTATGAGCTGGCGCTGGGGCGTTGCGATGCCGCTGCGGTGGGCGAAACCTGCCGCGAAACCGCGCGCCAGCGGCGTGACCTGTCCTGGCAGGAGATCGCGGCGAATGCCGAGGCCTTTCGCGGCGGCACGGCCGTCAGCTGGCAGGACAGTGAAGTGAAGCAGGCGGAACGTCGCTGCGCTGCGATGGCAGCCGAAGAACGCGACCGCTGCGTGATGACGCGGCTGCACGTCGGCCAGCTGTAACCGGCCTCAATCGTAGCGGCGCTCTGGCGTGCCAGGAGGGGCTGCTTCGATCCGGCGCGGGATCAGCGCGCAGACCATGACGCCTTCACCAGGCGCGCTAACGATGTTGATACGGCCGCCGATGGCCGTCACCCGGTGGCGCATGCCGGTGATGCCGTAGTGATTCGGCGTCACCCGGTTCGGGTCCATGCCGACGCCGTCGTCGGCTACTTCCAGCTTCAGGAATTCGACATCGACGATCAGGCTGATCGACACCGAATTGGCCTCGGCGTACTTCACCGCGTTGTGCAGCGTCTCCTGCACGATGCGGTAGATGATCAGGCCCTGCACCTCGTTGATCTGCGCGCCGTCCTCGGGCAGGTTGAGCGTAAGTTGCCATTCGCCGCGGCCGGCGGCCTCCTCGGCCAAGGTGCGGATCGCGGCCAGAAGGCCAAAGGTGGACAGCAGCGACGGATGCAGCTCCTGCACCAGCCGGCGTTTGAACTGGATGGCCTGATCCAGGTTGCGCTGCGTCTTGGCGAGCTTGTCGCTGATCATCGGGTACTGGTCGTGAAGCTGGCGCAGTACCCAGTGCAGATCGATCTTGGTGGCGGTGAGGATGGCGCCGAGCTCGTCGTGCAGCTCGCGGGCCAACCGATGGCGCTCGCGCTCGACATCGAGCTGGTACTGCACCGCCAGCCGTTCCATTTCATCGGTGCGCTGGCGCACCAGTGCGTCCAGCTCGCGTTCACGCTGCCGCAGCGCCTCACGTTCCGTCTGGGCGCGCATCACGTCACCCAGCAGGCGCTTGAGCATCAGCACCACGCACAGCAGCACCAGCAGCGTGGTCACCGCCATCGAGCTGCGCAGCGCAAACAGCAGTTTGTCCCGCCCCTTGCGCTGCTCGACCAGATATTGCGTCTCGAACTGGACAAGACCGGTGACGATGCTGCTGATCTTCATCGTCTTCTGCAGGCCGACATTGGTGCGGAATACCTCGCGTGCCTGGACGAAGTCGCCGGCGTTGGCGAATTTCAGCGTCACGTCCATCTCGGCGATCTTCTCGCTGATGGTCATCGCCAAGCGCCGCACCGGCTCGCCGAGCCGGGCCTCGACCTCGGCATTGCGCGCGATACCCTGCTGCAGTTCGGACAATTGCTGGCGCAACAGGTCGACGCGGTCGTTGTAAGGCGTGGCATAGCGCGAGTCGCCGAGGATCAGGTAGCCGCGCTGGGCGCTCTCGGCTTGCGACAACAGCTGGTCGAGCAGCCTGAGCTGGTCGATGCGGTCACGGGTTTCGACGATGTGAACGAGTTGCGCTTCGCTGCGACTGACCCACAGCACATTGATGGCAAGCGCCACCAGCGCGGCGGCGACGCAAGCCGCCAGGGCCAGCGCCAGCGACCAGCCCGCCTCGCGTGCCGAGCGGCTCAGAGCATGGTGGATTCGGCGGATTGAAAGCACGTGTCAGCGTATTCCTACAGGGGCTTCAGCCCATTGCCCATTCAGCGCCGCGAAGGCTGGGCCTACAGTGTGATTCGAGACGGGCGCGATGCCGCCAAGTCAACTTTGTATATCACAGGCCCGCGACACGGGCGAGCGCCGTATACCCAGGAGGTACCCCATGTCTGAAACATTCCAGCTCGATGTCGAAGCGATCCGACAGCGTGCGCGCAGCCAGGTTGGCGACGGTGCCCGCACCTTCAGCTACCAGGGGGATGTGGCGGAAGTGGTGCGGTTGCTGAACGATGCGCTGGCGACCGAACTCGTCTGTGCGCTGCGTTACAAGAGCCATGCGCACTGCGCCTCGGGCCTTGCCAGTGAGCCGATTGCCAGCGAGTTCGGCGTGCATGCGGACCAGGAGCTGGAACATGCCGACCGGATTGCCGAGCGCATCGTCCAGCTGGGTGGCAAGCCCGATCTGTCGCCGGCCACATTGCTTGAACGCAGTCACGCCGATTTTGTGCAGCCGGACGGGCTGCAGACGATGATCCGCGAGAACCTGATCGCCGAACGGATTGCGATCGACAGCTACCGCGAGTTGATCCGCTACCTTGGCGACAAGGATCCGACCACACGGCGCATGCTGGAGGATATCCTCGCGGTCGAAGAGGAACATGCAGACGAGCTGTCGGACTGGCTGAGCCGCGATTGAGCGGCCGCCACCGCGGCCCTACAGGAGCTGGCCCATGATGAAGAAACGTGTCCTGCTGGTCGACGATCACAAGATCGTGCGCTCCGGCTTGCGCACGCTGATCGAGCTCGAGGACGACATGGCCGTGGCCGGTGAAGCGGCCTCGGGGCTGGAAGCGATCCAGCTGGTGCGCAAGAACGACTACGACGTGGTCGTGCTCGATATCTCCATGCCGGACAAGAACGGCGTCGACACACTGCGCGATCTGCAGCGCATCCGCCCGGAGTTGCCGGTGCTGATCCTGTCCGGCTTCGCACAAGAGCAGTACGCGCTCAACCTGATCCGCTCGGGTTGCCGTGGCTATCTGTCGAAGGATGCGGATCCGGACGAGATCATCAAGGCGCTGCGGGTGATCCTCGCCGGTCGCCGCTATCTGTCGCTGGAGCTGGCGGATCTGCTGGCCTCCGAGCTGACCCACCCCAGCGACAAGCGCCTGCACGAGACGCTGTCCGAGCGCGAGTTCCAGGTGTTCTTCAAGCTCGCCAGCGGCAAATCGCCGACCGAGATCGCCGACGAGCTGTTCCTCAGCGTGAAGACAGTGAGCACCTATCGCGCCCGCGTGCTCGAGAAGATGAACCTTAAGACCAATGCCGATCTGACCTATTACGCGATCAAGAACGAGCTGATCAGCTGACGGAGCAGTCTGGCCTTACGGGGCGCGGCTGCCGCCGCGCCAACCAGATCACGGCACCCCTCGGGGCGCCAGCAAGACAAGCGCTAGACCATGAGCACACCCGCAGCTGTTACCGATGTCGATGGCCGAGAAGTCCGGGTCATGCTGATCGAGGATTCCCCGGTGATCCGCGATGCGCTGACCGAGGCCTTGTCGGGCATCGGCTATATCCGTTTCGCGGCCACTGCCGCGACCGCCGATGAAGCCATCACCTGGCTTAAGAGCGACGAGTTCGACCTGTTGGTGGTCGATCTCGAGCTGCGTGAGGGCACCGGCTTTGACGTGCTGAAGCACCTGCACCAGCATGCGCGCGAAGGCCGGTTGCCGGTGCGCGTGGTGCTGACCAACCACGCCTACCCGGTGTACGAGCAGCGCGCGCGCACGCTTGGCGTGGATTACTTCTACGATAAATCGCTGCATTTCGACGAGGCCATCGCCAGCATCGAGGCCGAAGCCGAGCGGCTGCACGCTCCTCAGTAAGCCATGGACTACCACGCGCTGTTCCTGCTGACGCCGTCGCCGTTGATGGTGATGGATACCGAGCTCGTCATTCGCGACGTCAACGCGGCCTATTTGGCTGCGACTGGTCGCAGCCGCGACACGTTGATCGGCTGGTATATCTTCGATGCCTTTCCCACGCCGGAGGACGATGAGGCGATCAACGCGATTGCCCAGTCATTCCATCGTGCGCTCGACAGCGGCCAGACCGATCTGGTGCCGCTGGTGCACTACCCGGTGCCGCGCTACGACGCCCAAGGGCAGCAGTGCGGTTTCGACGACCGGTACTGGAGCTGCACCCACGTACCATTGCACAACTCCGCCGGCGAGCTCACCGGGCTGATGCAGCAGACCGAGGACGTGACCGCGCTGCAGCGGCTGCGGCAGAAGGCCGAAAGCGTGATCCTCGCCGCCGAGCCCGAGGCGATGCAGGCCCTGGGCGGCACCGTGCTGCGCCGGGCGCAGCAGGTGCAGCAGATCAATACGCTGCTTGATGCCGAATCGCAGCATCTGCGCCGGTTGTTCGCCCAGGCGCCGGGTTTTCTTGCTGTGCTGCGCGGCCCGGCGCTGACGCTGGAGCTGGTGAACGAGGCCATGGTCGAGCTGGTGGGCGATCGCATGCTGCTTGGGCGGCCGTTTGCCGACGCGCTGCCGGAGCTGGCCGAGCGTGGTTTCGCCGATGTGCTGGCCCAGGTGCTCGCCACTGGCGAGCCCTATATCGGGCGTGGCCTCACCGGCCAGCTGCAGCGCCACCCGGAAGCGCCGCCCACTCATATCGTGGTCAATCTGACGTGCCAGCCGGTGATCGAGGCCGATGGTCACGTCTCCGGCATCTTCGTGCTGGGGCAGGACATCACCGTGCAGCATCGTGCCGAGGCTGAACTCGCTCGCTACCGCGAACACCTGGAAGCGCTGGTGCTGGAGCGCACCTACAAGTTGTCCGAGCTGGCCGGCTATCTGCAGCGGGTCGGCGAGCAGGAGCGCCACCGGCTGGCGCGTGAGCTGCACGACGAGCTGGGCTCGCTGCTGACTGCGATCAAGCTCGATCTGTCGTGGGTACGCCGCCAGCTGCCGGAAGCCGCGCCCGAAGCGCTGCAGGAAAAACTGACGCGCGCGATGGCGCTGCTCGACGACGGGATTTCACTGAAGCGCCGCCTGATCGAGAACCTGCGGCCGTCCGCACTGCTGCACCTGGGCTTGCTCGATGCACTGCAGCTGCTGCTGGACGATCACGGTGGCCGCGACAACAACTGCGAATTCACGCTGGCGGCAGCGACCGAATTGCCGCGGCTCAACGATGATGCAGCGCTGGCGCTGTACCGCATCGCCCAGGAATCGCTGAACAATGCCGCCAAATACGCGCACGCTGTCAGCGTTACCGTACGGCTGGCGGTCGATGCGGGCTGGCTGGAAATGGCGGTGGTCGATGACGGCCACGGCTGCGATCCGGACGACGTGCGCAGTCGGCCGGTGGGTCATCACGGCCTGATTGGAATGGAGCAGCGGCTGCTCGCCTTTGGCGGCGAGCTGCGGCTGATCAGCCGGCTCGGCAGCGGCTGCACGGTGTTGGCGCGCATGCCGCTGGACCGGGTGTTGCATGCCGAGGCGGCCTGAACGCTCACGGCTGTGCAGCCGGGGTTTGGCCGGCGGAGGGCGGCAGGTTGCCGCCTTCGCCTTCCCAACGTTGCAACGGCCCGTCGGCAGGCGAGGCGGTGCCGCAACTGCGGCGCTGGCAGGCGCAATGCCAGGCCAGCAGGCCGAGGCCCGCCAGGGCCAGCCATGGAGTGCATTTCTTCCACATGGCGCGCCCTCCTCAGTGCTTCACGGTCAACTGGTTGTTCACGGTCTGCACGCCTTCCACCGACTTGGTCTGCTGCTCGGCCCGGCTGCGCTGCGCTTCGCTGTCCACTTCGCCGCTGAGCGTGACGACGCCGTTCTCGCTGTCGATGTTGAGCGCCAGCGTCTTCAGGCCCTCGTCGGCGGCCAGTACGGTCTTGACCTTGGCGGTCAGCGCCGCGTTGTCGGTGGCATTGGCGATGGCGTGGCCAGCGCTCGCGGTGGCGCTGGCGGCGTTATCGAAGCCTGCATGCACGGCGGCCGATGCTTCGGCCATCGTCGTCGGCATGCTGGCTTCCATCGAAGCGTCGTTGGCTGCGGTTTCATCCTTCTTCTCGCAGGCGGTCAGCATGCCGGCCAGCAGCAGTGGGGTAGCGATCAGGGCAAGGCTGGGTTTCATCGTGATTACTCCAGTCGGGGGGATTCAGAGGCGCGGCAGATCGCGCGGGGTGGGGCGGACATGGCGGCGCGGCACCGAGTACTCGTCATCGCGGCGCTCGTTGCGCGGGGTGCGCTCGCGCCGCAGCCGGTGCACGTCGATCGACAGCTCTTCTTCCAGTGCTTCGAGATCGTCGTCGGCCCAAGGGTAGCGTTGCATGGCGATGCTCCTGTTGCGGGTGCTGCCCCGGTTGTGGGGCAGCTTGGGAATCAGCTTAAAAAGAAGCGCCTGAAGGCGCAGGCAGCGGGCTTCCCGACTCGCTGTCGGTCGCGGCGCGGGCGTGGTGTCGGCGCTGGCCTACACAAGGAGAGTGCTGCGTGAACGTGCAACGGAGCTGGCGCAACCTGATGACCGTGGCACGCTTGCTATGGGCGGCGCTGTCGAGCTGGAGCGAGCACCGCGGTGCGTCGATGGGCGCGGCGATCGCTTTCTACACGCTGTTCTCGATGGGGCCGGTGCTGATCATCGCCATCAGCATCGCCGGCTGGTTCTACGGCGAAAATGTCGCGCGCAGCGAGCTGCTCAATGAAGTAGGAGCGCTGATGGGGCCAAACGCGACAGCGGCGGTGGCGGCGGTGATCGACAGCAGCGCATTCGCGCCGACCGTGAGCTGGCAGGCGCTGATCGCCATCGGCACCAGCGTGTTCGCTGCCACCACGGTGTTCAACGAGCTCAAGAGCAGCCTCGACGTGATCTGGGGGACGCGCCGTCATCGCCATGGCACCGTGTTCCAGCAAGCCAAGGCGCGGCTGCTGTCGTTCGGCATCGTGGTCAGCACCGGCTTCATCCTGCTGGTGTCGTTGCTGCTGTCCACGGCACTGACGCTGCTGCAGGCCCGCTACGCCGGCTGGTTTGGCGAGATGCTGTGGCTGATGGATCTGGCGGGTACGCTGCTGACCAGCGCGGTGGTCACGCTGCTGTTCGCCGCCATCTACAAGCTGCTGCCGGACCAGATCATCCCCTGGCGCGACGTCTGGCTCAGTGCGGTGATCACCGCCGCGCTCTACATGGCCGGCAAGACCCTGCTCACGCTCTACCTGGGCACCACTGCCGTCGGCTCGGCCTATGGTGCCGCAGGGGCGCTGGTGTTAGTGCTGGTGTGGATCTTCTACGCGGCGCAGATATTCCTCTACGGCGCCGAGCTCGCGCATCAGGTGACGCTGTATCGCCGGCGCCAGCAGGAGGAGCGCCAGCATCGCGCCGCGCTGGAGCGGGCCGACCAGGCGTGATCAGCGGCGGTTCCAGGTGCCCTGGCGCTCGTGCGGTTGCGGCGTTGGCGTCGTACCGGGCCTGGCGCCTGGCTTGGGCGTGACGGCGGGCGCCGTCTTGGTCTGCGGCTTGGCCAGCAACTGGGCACACGGCGCATCCTTGGCGCCGCCCAGATCGATCAGTGGCAACAGCGCCAGGGGTGGCGCGACAGTGGCTAATGCGGCGGCGACTGCGGCGCGGCCGGCTGGTTGCGCCAAGCTGGGGCGCACCTGCGGCTTGCCCAGCGTGCCGTCGATCAGGATCGGGCCGCGCAGCGCGACGAGGCTGATGTCCTTGGGTTTGGCGCGCAGTTGCAGCGCCAAGGTCTCGTCCTTGAGGTTGATCCAGCCCTGGCCGTTCACCACCTGCTTCTCGGTATCGAGCAGCAGCGTGTTGGCGGTGAGCCGGCCGTCCTTGGCGCCGAAGCCTGCCACGGCGCAGCGGATGTCGATCTGTTCATCGCCGAACAGCAGGATGGCGGCACTGTAGGCAAGATCGAGGTTGGCCAGCCGCATCAGGAGCTTGCTGGTCCGGCCACCCTGCATCAGCAGTGCCAGCTCACCGTCGGCGGATGCGGCCATCTGTGCAACCGAATCGCCGCGCATGGCGAGCTGGGCGCGGCCGCCAACCAGGCCCGCGCTGGCCTTCTCGCCCAAGTCGAGCTTGGGCACTAGCCGTCGTAGCGACATATGGCTGGCTTGCAGCGCGATGCGGGTTTCGATCGGCGCGGCGCGGCTGTTGAGCCTGACCTTGCCGGCGAGCTTGCCGCCGGCCACGCCGAATTCCAGCGGATCGAGCGTCAGCACGCCGTCCTGCAGCAATAAGTGCGCGTTGAAATCGTCGAGCGGCAGGTCGGCAGTCTGGATGCGGCGGCCGCGCAGCTTCACGTCGGCATTGGCGACATTGAGCTTTTCCACGCTGAAGCGCGCTTGCGGCAGTACGCGTGGGCCGGGCACCGTCTTTGGTTTGCCGCTCTGGTTGTCGCGCGCGCCGAGGAAGCCGGAGAGATCGGCAAGATCGAGCCGTTGCGAGTGCAGGTTGGCAGAGATGAATTGCGGCGTACGGCCGCGGTCGACGCGGAAGTCGCCGGCGATGTCGCTGTTGCCGATGCGCCCGGCGATCTTGCTCAGATCCCACACCGCGGCATCGTGGCGCAGCCGGCCGCTGACGGCATAGCGGGGCGTGGCAGGCAGCGGCACGCCCAGTATCGGATACAGCGCGGCAAGGCTGGGGCCGGACAGCTCGAACTGTGCATCGAGCCCTTCCAGCCGCTGCAGGCCACGCACCTGACCATTGGCGGCAACGCGGGTGGTGCCGACGGTGCCGGCGAACTGCAGCGGGTAGTTGCGATTGCGGTCGGCCAGCGCCTGTTGCAGCCGCTGCGGCGAACCGACGCGACCTGCGAGCTGCAGCGCCTGCCGCTGGTACTGGCCGGTGGCGGAAAACTGCAGCGTGCTGTCGCGCACGTCCTTGCCCTGCGAGCGTACGGTCACGCTGACGTCGCTGCCCGCCGGGCGATCCAGCCAGCGCAGCCGGCCTTCGTTGATGCGGATGGTGTCGACGTCGAAACGCCAGCGGCTCGGCGTATCGCTCTTGGGCAGCAGGTCGTGCCAGTTATCCTGACCACGCGGATTGCGTTCCAGATGGACTTGCGGCGCATCGACGGTCAATACAGGCAGCGCGACACGCCGGGAAAACAGCGGCCATGGATCGATGCGCACCGAGATGGCACGCACCGACGCCATGGTCGGCTCGGTGCTCCAGCGTGCATTGCCGAGCACCACGTCGCGCGCAGTGATGGTGGGATGGCGCGACCAATCGACGGTGAGATCACCACGGATGGCGAAGCTGCGCCCGGTCGCACGGGTGACGCGCTCGGCGATCGGGCCGCGCAGCAGGTTCCAGTCGAACAATGCGATGGCGACGGCGACCACCGCCACCAACGCAAGGACGATGCCGAGTGCGATCCCGCCGCGACGCTGCATCATCGGCCCGTCATATCCTGCCGAGCAGCATCAGCACGACCAGCACCACCAGCAACAAACCGATGATGCCGCTGGGCCCATAGCCCCAGCCGCTGCTGTACGGCCAGGTCGGGATCGCTCCGAGCAGAAGCAGGATCAGGATGATCAGTAGGATGAGACTGAGCGACATGATGGCTCCTTTGCCGGCAGGCAGGGGTCAGAGATGGATGATGTCGCCGCGCCAGGCGGGGCCGCGGCGATCGAGTTCCTGGTAGTGCTCGGCGCAGGTGGCGGCGCGGTGGCGGCGGAACTGCGCGATCGCACGGCGGTGGATCAGCTCCAGTTCCTGCTGCGGCACGTCGATGCCGTCGAGGGCGAAGCGCGCGACGATATCGCCGGAGCGCTGGTCGTAGATCGCTACATGATGGCGCTGGCGGTGCTTGCCGCCCCAGGCGCTCAGATAGCAGGCTTCCGGTTCATCGGGAAAATTGAAGGTGCAGTACAGCATGGCAGCTCCGTCGTTGGCCCCGGGTGGGGTGTGAAACCATGATGCCCACCGCTGAAAACGGTGGGCATCGTGATCCGGACGAAGATGCGGTCGGTATCGTCCTACAGTGGCGGCGCCACCGGCAGGTCGATGATGAAGGCGGTGCCTTCGCCCGGCAGGCTATGCACGGCGATATGGCCGCCATGGGCCCCGATGATCTGCTGGCAGATGTAGAGCCCCAGGCCCAGGCCGCCGTTGCCGCTGCCGGCCTGCTCGAACTGCTGGAAGATGCGGAAGTGGTGCTCGGGCGCGATGCCCGGCCCCTGGTCGCGCACGATCAGCTGCGCCTGTTCGCCATTGCCGCTCACCGTCAGCGTGAGCGGGCTGCCGGCGGCGTAACGCATGGCGTTGGTGATCAGGTTGGCCAGCACCTGTTCCAGCCGGAAACCGTCCCAGTGGCCAACGATGCCCGGTTGCAGCAGCAGGTGCACCGGCATCTGGGCACATTCGAGCTGCTCGGCGAACTGCTCGATCATGTCGCCGACCAGCTCGGCGAGATCGACCCGGCCGGGGTTCAGGTAGAACTTGCCGGTGCGGATGCGCGAGATGTCGAGCATATCGTCGATCTGCCGCACCAGCGTTTCGATCAGCCGTGTTTCGCGCTTGACCATGCGTGCGGCCTTCTCGCCGCAGGGTGCTTCACCGTCGTTCAACTGGCGCTCGCGCATCTGCGCCTGCAGCTTGAGCACGTTCAGCGGCGTTTTCAGCTCGTGCGCGGCGGCGGAGAGGAAATCGTCGCGGTTGCGGATCGCCACCTCCAGCTCGGCCTGCGTCGCCTTCAGCTGCGCCATCAGGATCTCCTGCTCGTGCTGCGCCGCCTGCAAGGCCTGCAGCTGGCGCGACAGCGCGCGCTTTTGCCGGTGGAGGTCGACGAACACCTTCACCTTGCTGCGCACCGCGTGCACGTCGAGTGGCTTTTGCAGGAAATCGACCGCGCCGCTCTCGTAGCCCTTGAACGCGTAGTTGAGCTCGCGCCCGCCGGCGCTGACGAAGACGATGGGAATATGCTTGGTGCGTTCGGTGCCGCGCATGTATTCGGCGAGCTCGAAGCCGTTCATGCCCGGCATCTGCACGTCGACGATGGCGAGCGCGAATTCGTGGCGCAGCAGCAGCTCCAGCGCCGCAGCGCCCGATTGCGCCTGATGGATGTCGAGGCCGTCGTGGCCGATCAGCGCTTCCAGCGCAGCGAGGTTTCCCGGCAGGTCATCCACCAGCAGCAGGCTGGCCCGTTCGAGGTCGTTCATGGGCTTTCCTTGCCAGGCAGGGCTACCAGTAGGGTGGCCAGTTGATCCAGCGTGACGATGGCATCCGGCTTGGTGGCCTTGAGTGCCGCTTCGGGCATCGCCGATACCGTGGCCTCGGCCGGCGACTGCACCCACACCCGGCCGCCGCAACGGGCGATCGCGGCAAGGCCTGCAGCGCCGTCGGCATTGGCGCCGGTGAGCAGCACACCGACGAGGCCGGCGCCGTAGGCATCGGCGGCCGAGGCGAACAGCACGTCGATCGCCGGGCGCGAGTAGTGCACCGGGGCATCGATGCTGAGTGCGAAATGGCGGTTGCGCTCCACCAGCAGGTGGTAGCCCGGCGGTGCGAAATAGACATGGCCGGCTTCGATCGGCTGCTTGTCCTCGGCCTCGTGCACCGGCAGCGCCATGCGTGCGGCGAAGAGCTGCGCCAGCAGGCTGGGATAGCGGTCGGACAGGTGGATGACCACGATCACCGGCAGCGGATAGCTGGCGGGCAAGGCTGGCAGCACGCGCAGCAGCGCATCGATGCCACCGGCGGAGGCGCCGATCACCACGGCCTGGGCGGGGAGGGGAACGTGGATCATCGCTTGCGGTAGATCCTTTCGTCGCGCGCCACCGTCTCGAAGGCCGTGGCATGGCTGGAGAACTGCACGGTCTCCTTGCTGCCGAGGCCCATGAAGCCGCGATGGCACAGCGAATCGCAGAACAGGCCGAAGGCGCGGTCCTGCAGTTCGCGGTTGAAGTAGATCAGCACGTTGCGGCACGACACCAGGTGGGTCTCGGCGAACACGCTGTCGGTGGCGAGGCTGTGGTCGGCGAAGGTCACCTGGCGCTTGAGCTGGCGATCGAGAATGGCCGAGCCGTAGGCGGCGGTGTAGTAGTCGGAGAACGCGCGCTTGCCGCCGGCAGCGCGGTAGTTGGCGGTGAAGCGCTGCAGGTCGGCCACCGGGTAGATGCCGTCCTCGGCACGCTGCAGGCTGCGCGGGTTGATGTCGGTGGCGTAGATCAGGGTGCGTTCGAGCAGGCCTTCCTCGTGCAGCAGGATGGCCAGTGAATAGACCTCCTCCCCGGTACTGCAGCCGGCGATCCAGATCTTGAGCGACGGATAGGTGGCGAGCACCGGCAGCACGTCGCGGCGCAGCGCGAGGAAATAGGCCGGGTCGCGGAACATCTCGCTCACCGGCACCGTGAGGTACTGCAGCAGCTCGGCGAACTGCTGCTGCGAATGCAGGATGCGCTCCTGCAGGCCCGATACCGTGCGGCATTCGAATTGGACCAGCGCATGTTGCACGCGCCGCTTCAGCGAAGCGGGCGAGTAGTTGCGGAAGTCATAGCTGTACTTGAGGTAGATCGCTTCGATCAGCAGCCTGAGCTCGATGTCGAAATCGCGCTCGGCGTAATCGTGCGGCGGCGTGCTCACAGGCTGCGCCCCGGACGCGAGATCCACACCCGCACCAGCGAGACTAGCGCATCCAGGTCGATCGGCTTGGCGAGGTAATCGTTGGCACCGGCGGCAATGCAGCGCTCCTGATCGTCGCGCATCGCCTTGGCGGTGACGGCGATGATGGGCAGGTCGGCAAAGCGCGGTTGCTGGCGGATCTCGCGCATTGCCTGGTAGCCATCCATCTCCGGCATCATGATGTCCATCAGCACCAGATCGATATCGGGCCGGGCGTCGAGCTGGTCCAGCGCCTCGTGGCCGTTGCGGGCCACCACCACCTGGGCGCCCTTCATTTCCAGCGCACTGGTCAGTGCGAAGATGTTGCGTACGTCGTCGTCGACCACCAGGAGCGTGGCGCCATCGAAGGCCCGGTCGCGGTTGCGCGCGGCCTGCAGCATGCGCTGGCGCTCGGGCGGCAGCTCGGTCTCCACCTGGTGCAGGAACAGCGTGACCTCGTCGAGCAGCCGCTCGGGCGAGCGCGCGCCCTTGATGATGATGGAGTGCGAGTAGCGGCGCAGCGCCGATTCCTCGTCGCGCGACAGCGAGCGGCCGGTGTAGACGATCACCGGCGGGAACGAGTAGAGCTCGCCCGCCATCCGCTGCAGCAGCTCGGTGCCGGGCATGTCCGGCAGTGTCAGGTCGATCACCATGCAGTCGAACACGCGCTCGCGCAGCAGTTGCAGCGCTTCCTCGGCGTAGGCCACGCCGGTGATTTCCACTTCGGGATCGGCGATCAGGCGGGTGATGCTCTCGCGCTGCATCGCGTCGTCCTCGACCAGCAGCACGTGCTTGATCTTCTGCGCGAGCTTGTCCTCCAGCCGCTCGAACACCGCCAGCAGGTCGGCGCGGGCGGCCGGCTTGGCGAGGTAACCGATGGCCCCCATGTAGAGCGCGGCATCGCCCCGGTCCAGGCTGGAGACGACATGGGTCGGGATATGGCGGGTGCGCGGGTCTTCCTTCAACTGCTCCAGCACGGTCATGCCGCTCTGGTCCGGCAGCTTGAGGTCGAGCAGGATGGCATGTGGCGCGTGTTGCCGTGCCAGTGCCACGCCTTCATGTGCGGTCAGCGCCACCAGGCAGGAAAAGCCACGCTCGCGTGCCAACTGGTAAAGGATGCCGGCAAAGCGCTCGTCGTCCTCGATCACCAGCATCAGCCGGCCCTGCTCGGGCAGGTTGTGGCGATCGTCGGCAAAGCTCGCACCGGTGGATTCCGGCACGGGGGCGGGCGGCAATGGCGCAGGTTCCGGTACGGGGGGGGCTTCGGCCGCACCGATCGCAGCGCCGACAGGCAGCCACAGCGTGAAGCGGCTGCCGCTGCCCGGCTGGCTATCCACGGTGATGCGCCCGCCCAGAAGGCCAGCGAGGTCGCGCGAGATCGACAGCCCCAGCCCGGTGCCGCCGTACTTGCGGTTGGTGGTGCCATCGGCCTGGCGGAAGGCCTCGAAGATCACGGCGTGTTGCTCGGGCGCGATGCCGATGCCGGTATCGGCCACGGTGAAGGCGATGCCGTCGTTGTCCGCGGCCAGTGTCAGCGTGACTTCGCCCTGCTCGGTGAACTTGATGGCGTTGGCGAGCAGGTTCTTCAGGATCTGTTCGAGCCGGCGTGGATCGGTCTGCAGGCTGGCGGGCACACCGGATTCGCGCTGGATCGCAAAGCGCAGCGCCTTGTTTTCCGCCTGCTGCTGGAACAGTGCGGCAAGGTGCTCTTCGATGCGGGCGAGCATCACGTCCTCGACATGGATATCGAGCATGCCGGCCTCGACCTTGGACAGATCGAGGATGTCGTTGATCAGGTTGAGCAGGTCGCTGCCGGCGCCGTGGATCATGCCGGCGAAGCGCACCTGCTCCTCGCTGAGGTTGCCCTGCGGGTTGTCGGCCAGCAGCTTGGCGAAGATCAGCGCGCTGTTGAGCGGTGTGCGCAGCTCGTGCGACATGTTGGCGAGGAATTCGCTCTTGTACTGGCTGGCACGCTGCAGCTCGCCGGCGCGATCCTCCAGCTGGCGCTGGGTGTCGCGCAGCGCCACGTTGCGCTCGTTGAGGAAGTCCTTCTGCTGCTGCAGCCGCTCCGACTGCTCGGCGAGTTGCTCGTTGTTGCGCTCAAGTTCGGCCTGCTGGTTCTCCAGCCGCGACTGCGTTTCGCGCAGTGCGCGTGATTGCTCTTCCAGCTCCTCGTTGGCGGTGCGCAATTCTTCCTGCTGGGTCTGCAGCTCCTCGTTCAGCTGCTGTGTCTCGTCGAGCGTGGTGCGCAGCTGCTCGCGGTAGCGGGCGGCCTTCAGTGCTGCAGCCAAGTCCTCTGCGGCCAGCGTGGCGAGCTCCAGCGCCTGCACCGGCACATCGCCGACGAAGCCGAGCTCGGCCACGCCGATCGGGATGCCGGCATCCTGCACCGGAATCAGCAGCAGGCGGCACGGGCCGATCTCGCCGAGCGCGGAACTTACCGGCAGGTAGCCGGCTTCCGGCAGTTCCACCCATTGTGGCCGACCCTCGCGCAGCGCCTGTCCGGCCAGTGTTTCGCCAACGCGCAGCGCGGGGCGGGGTGCTCGGCCGGCAGTGCGTAGCCAGCCTCCAGAAGGAAGCGGCCGTCGTCGCGCCCTACGTAGAGCGCACCCACCCGGGCACCGAGGTAGCGCACCAGCTGCTCCAGCGCGCCACGCGCGAGCTCCTGCACCGATTGTTCACCCAGGAGCTTGGCGGCAAGCTCGTTCTGCCCGGTCTTCACCCAGGCCTGTTCGGCCAGCGCACTGGCCTGCTGCTGTGCCTGCCCCAACACCTCGCTGTAGATCTGCGACAGCCCCAGCAGCTGGCGCCGGCCGTTGTAGGCGATGCCGGCGCCGACCAGCAGCATCAGAGTAATGATGCCGAACACCAGCCAGGTGACGGTGTTGCTGCTGCTCTGGTTGCGCGCGTTGCGCAGACTCTCTTCTTCGGCAATTAGCGCGCCCAGTTCGCTGCGCATCGCATCCATCAGGTTCTTGCCACGCTCGGAGCCGACGTGGCTGCTGACATCGCCGCCGTTGTCCTTCAGCCAGATCGCCTGCTCGCTGTAGCTCAGCCATTCCTTGAAAAGCGTGCCCGCCTTGTCGATCCGGCGGACCTGCTGCGGGTTGTCGTTGACCAGCCGGGCAAGGCCATCGAGTTCGGCCGGCACATTGCCGACGGCGTTGTTGTATGGCGCAAGGAATCCGCGCCGGCCGGTGAGCATGTAGCCGCGCAGGCCGGTTTCCGAATCGATGATCAGTTTGCTGCTTTCGTGGGCGGCACTGATCACTTGGTTGGAATGGTCGACCAGCCGCATTACCGAGACCAGGTACATCAGCAAGGCGACGAAGACGCCGGCGCTGACAAGTCCCAACAGCAAGGGGAGCATCACATTGCGCGACAGTACCTTGCGAAAGGCTTCGGTTTCGGAGAGCTTGGGGGTATCGGTATGCAGGGTCATGGCAGGTCGAGGGCGTGGGCCAGCTCGGCGAGGGAATAGGGTTTGCGCAACAGCGGATAGCGGTCGCGCCCTTCGGCGCTCAGCTGCCCGGCATCGTGGCCGGTGGCAATGATCACGTGCAGCGTGGGCCGCAGTGCCTGGGCATATTGGGCCAGTTGTTCACCGTTCAGATCGCCACCCAGCTCCAGATCCACCAGCAAAGCACCGATGTCGTCGCGCTCGGCGAGCAGCGCGCGTGCCTCGGCAACACTGCGGGCGCACAGCGGCAGATGGCCGAGATGGATCACCTCCTCGGCAATGCATTCGAGCAGGTCTTCATTGTCTTCGACGATAAGGATGGTCTGGGCCATCTTTGAATCCGGACGGACGCTATGGGCGATAGGCTGACATCTTCGCCGCCGGGAGGAGGACGCGCCATCGGACGATTCCGACAGCGCGTAGGAGAGCACCTACACGTCGAGTACGGCTTCCAGCGCGTCGAGGTCGAACGGCTTGGCCAGCAGTTGCACCGGCAGGCCCAGTTGGTCGAGCTCGCGATCGAGTGTGTGGCCGGTGGCCAGCACCAGCCGCAACGCCGGCTGCATTGCGGCAGCCTCGCGCACCAGCTCCAGGCCCGAGCGCCCTGGCAGGCTGACATCGCTCAACAGCACGTCGAAATGCTGAGTGGCCAGCGCCGCCAGCGCCTCCTCGGCATTGCCTCGCGCGGTGACCGCATGCCCCAGGTCTTCCAGGTATTCGCAGATGGTGGCGCGCAGGATCGCGTTGTCTTCGACGTACAGAAGGTTGAGCGTAGGCATGCTGTGTAGGGGCAGATTGATCGGGGCAGCGTATGACGCGGACACGTTTTATGCAATCACCGCGGTACGCCTCACCCCAGCCAGGTCAAAGAAAGCGTTCCAGCAGCGTATTGAGAAAGCGCCGGCCCTGATCGGTCGGGCGTACCCAGTCGCCGTCGTGTTCCAGTAATCCCTCGCTACAGGCGCGTTCCAGCTGCGGCAGCACCGTGGGCAACGGCAGGCCGGTGCGCTCGGCATAGAGGCTGAGCGCAAAGCCGTCGGTAAGCCGTAGCAGATTGAGCATGAACTCGAACGGCAGTTGCGCGCGCGTCAGCGTCTCCTCGGTCTGGACCGCCGAGCCTGCGGCCATGCGGGCGAGGTAGTCACCCGGCTGCTTGTAGCGGGCCTGGCGGGTGATGCGGTCGGGAAAGCTGATCTTGGCGTGCGCACCGGCACCGATGCCGAGGTAGTCGCCGAACTGCCAGTAGTTCACATTGTGCCGCGCGCGATGGCCGGGCTTGGCAAAGGCGCTGGTCTCGTAATGCTGGTAGCCGGCCGCGGCGAGCCGGGCCTCGATCGCATCCTGCATGTCGGCAGCGAGGTCATCGTCCGGCAGTGCGGGCGGATAGCGGTGGAACAGCGTGTTCGGTTCCAGCGTCAGGTGATAGGCCGACAGGTGCGGTGGGGCCAGCGCGATCGCGGCATCGATATCGGCGAGCGCTTCGGCGAGTGTTTGCTCCGGCAGCGCATACATCACGTCGAGGTTGAAGTTGTCGAAATGGCGGTGCGCAATCTCGACTGCCGCCAGCGCCTCGTCGCGGCCATGGATGCGGCCCAGTGCCTTGAGCTTGGCGTCATCGAGGCTTTGGATACCGATCGACAGCCGGTTCACGCCAGCTGCGCGATAGCCGGCGAACTTCTCCGCCTCGAAGGTACCGGGATTGGCTTCCAGCGTGATCTCGGCATCGGGCAGCAGTTTGATGCGGGCGCGGATGCCAGCGAGCAGCGTGTCGATCGCGCCGGCCGAGAACAGGCTGGGGGTGCCACCGCCCATGAAGATGGTCGACACTGGCCGGCCCCACACTGACGGCAGACAGGATTCGAGGTCCGCCAGCAGCGCGGCGATGTACTCGTCCTCCGGCAGGCCCCCCTTTTGCGTATGCGAGTTGAAATCGCAGTACGGGCACTTCTGCACGCACCAGGGAAAATGGATGTAGAGCGCCAGCGGCGGCAGCGCCGCGAGCTCCACTGCGGTGGGCGAGAGCGTGCGCTTGAGGCTGGCGAGGGAGATGGTCTGCATGGTGGCGCGCCCGGCGTGCGCCGTGGCGCCGCCGGAGGAATCAGCGGTGGTAGGGGTTGTTCAGCCGGTCGACCAGCTGGTGCAGCACATCGCGCATCTGGCCTTCGGAGACTTCCATCAACAGGCCGTCCTCGAAGGCGTCCTGCATCGCCTGGACCAGCTCGTCGAGGTTCTCGTTCATCACCTTCACCTTCTCGGTGCAGGAGACCACGCTGGCGTCGTCACGCCGCCAGATGGCGTAGCGCGCTTCGTTGGCGCAGGCGCTCATAGCCCGGTTTCCGCGAGCTTGGCGATCAGCACGCGCAGCGCCTTGCCACGGTGCGAGATCTGCGCCTTCTCGTCAGCGCTGATCTCGGCGACGGTCTTGCCGAACTGCGGCAGCCAGAACAGCGGGTCGTAGCCGAAGCCACCGTCGCCCTGCGGCGCGGTCAGCACTTCGCCCAGGCAGACGCCGTCGGCGATCAAGGGCTGCGGATCGTCGGCGTGGCGCACCAGCACCAGCGCGGCGTAATACCAGGCGCGGCGATCAGTCTGGCTGGTAAGTTCGGCCAGCAGCTTCTCGTTGTTGCGCGCATCGGACTTGGGCTCGCCGGCGTAGCGTGCCGAATACACGCCCGGCGCGCCGCCGAGCGCGGCAACGCAGATGCCCGAGTCGTCGGCAAGGGCCGGCAGGCCGGTGGCGCGCGCGGCGTGACGCGCCTTGGCGAGCGCGTTCTCGACGAAGGTGTGATGCGGCTCCTCGGCCTCGCTCACGCCGAGCTCGGCCTGCGGCACGATCTCGATGTCGAGGGTGGCGAACAGCTTGGCGAACTCCCGAAGCTTGCCGGCATTGTTACTGGCCAGCACGATGCGCTTGGTCATGGGATCAGTACGCCTTCTTGGTCAGGATCATCAGTTCCTGGTCGCGCTTCATCTGGAAGCGGTTGAGGAAGCTGGTGCCGATCAGCACGGGGGTATCGTCGCCGCCCTCGCGCACGGTGGCTGGCGTGTTGTAGATGGTGATACCGCCGATCTTCACTTGCTGCAGTTGGATAATCCAAGCCTTGATAGTACCGTTGGCAGTCTGGGCTTGGGCGGGTTGTCCGTTCGCATAGGCGATACCGAGGCGTTTGGCCTGTTCCACGTTCATTGAAAGATGGGTGGCACCTGTATCGACCACGCCATTCACGCTATTGCCGTTGATGGAAAGCTGTGCGAAGTAGTGGCCCTTGGCGTCCGGGCTGAGCACAACGCTGGCACCTTCTTGGCTGACTGTGCTGTTGCCAGCCACATAACCTTCGCCCAGCAATAGTCGGCGTTGCTTGCTATCCACCTCAAACACAGCGCTTTCGCCGTCGAGCTTCACCAGCTTGGCGACGCCAGCTTTCTGGCCGATGGCCACGGTATGGCGCTTGCCGTCGATATCGACGACGGCCTTGTTGCCCATGGTGGCCAACAAGGTGATCTGGTCGGCCTGCACCGTGCCGGCCAGGAATAGCGCGGCGGTCATCAGCAATGCTTTCATCATAGAGTCTCCTCCCCGGTCGGCTGGATCTCGGCCAGCGCCTGTTCGATCAGGCGCCAGTCGGCACCCTTCAGCAGTTTGGCGTCCGACAGCATTCTGCGCCAGTTGCGGGCACCGCGCTGCCCCTGAAACAGGCCTAGGATATGCCGGGCAATGAAGCGCAGCGGCGTACCTGCGGCGAGCTCCGCCTCCACGAAGGGGCGCAGGGCGCGGATGGCCTCCTCGCGGCTTGGGATCGCGTCGTTGCTGCCGTAGTAGAGCGCATCGACTTCGGCCAGCACATAGGGGTTGTGGTAGGCATCGCGCCCCACCATCACGCCATCGACGTGTTCCAGATGCGCCTGTGCTGTGGCGTGGCTGGTGATGCCGCCGTTGACGATGATTTCCAGCTGTGGGAAGTCGTGCTTGAGCCGGTAGGCATAATCGTACTTCAGCGGCGGGATTTCGCGGTTTTCCTTGGGCGACAACCCCTTGAGAATGGCATTGCGCGCGTGGACGATGAAACTGCCGCAGCCGGCATCAGCCACCTGCCCGACGAAGTCGCGCACGAAGTCATAGCGCTCCTCCTGATCGATGCCGATGCGGTGCTTGACGGTGACCGGCACGCTGGCAGCATCGCGCATGGCCTTCACGCAATCGGCCACCAGTTGCGGTTCCAGCATCAGGCAGGCGCCGAAGGAGCCGGATTGCACGCGCTCGGATGGGCAACCGACGTTGAGGTTGACCTCGTCATAGCCCCAGTTCTCGGCGATCTTGGCGCAACGCGCGAGATCGGCAGGTTCGGAGCCGCCCAGCTGTAGCGCCAGCGGGTTCTCGATTTCGTCGAAACGCAGGTGGCGCATCGGCTCGCCATGCAGGATGGCGCCGGTATTGATCATCTCGGTGTAGAGCCAGGCGTGGCGGGACAGCGTGCGAGCGAAGCGCCGGTAGTGGCGATCAGTCCAATCGAGCATCGGGGCGACGCAATAGCGGCGCGAGAGAGAAGGCGTATTCACTTTGGCGAAGATTGCGCTGTCCGCGGCGGCGCACCATATGGCATAAAAAGCGATTGTCCTCTCGCGCTTGCGATTGGGTCAAACTGACAGGCTTGGTATTAGTGGATGAAAATCAGTCTAATGTCAGTGCATCAAATGCGATAGGTGTAGCGTTCCAAGCAGCCAGACAGCTACGCCTAGGATTTGAGTACTCAAAATCAAAGGCGACCGTGCCGTTTATGGTCAAACCAACCAAGCGGGTAGTAAATGAAGATGTCGGGTCGGTAGCTGAGAACCCGACGGACGAGTAGGTTACCAGCTTTGAGTCGTTGGGCAACTGGTAGACGCTGGAACAAACCGGTGAAGATATTCCTCCAGGAAACTCGAACCGCCATGTTTCTGTGGCAGTTCGAGTCTGCTCGTCAATCCGGTACATCGCTGGCGCACTTGTGTTCCGGTTCGCCCCGGCGGCGGTACCCGCAGGGTGGTTCTGGCTAGCAAGGCCGTTGTCGAACATCAGCAGTTGGCCGTCGTTGGAAATCGACAGTGCATGCTGGCCAATTGGCGGGTGCCCATTGATCGTCAATGCGAGCGCTTGCAGTGCGGGGTAGTCGACAAACCAGTGCTTGGTTGGATCCCCCAACAGCCACTTGAGCTGCCCAGTTTCGTAGTCCAGCTTCACGACGAAGTTTTCACGGCTCGACACCAGCAACGTGTCATCACGTGGGTCGTAGACTGCCGAGTTCATATGGAACCAGTCGACGCCATCTCGGACAAAATTGCTGGGATCGCCGCCGCTGGCGACGATCGCGTCGGTGAAGATCTGCCCCATATCCCATGTCTTCAATACGTTGCCCTGTTCGTCTGCCTCATATAGCAGCGATTCAACGATACGAGTCCCATTTCGTTCGCCGTCTATTTCAAACAAGAGGCCGTGCTTTCCCGGGGAGACGTCGTGGTGGAAGTTTTGTGCCACGGGATCTTTCAGGTTGACTTGGTCAATGCCACCATCGAGGTGTAGAGCGTATATCTGTTTGCCACTGCCGACGAGAAATCGATTGCCAAGAAAAACGGACGACGATGATGAGAATGGGTCGCTAGGCATTGCTCCGATCCAGCGTGTTTGGCCGTCGGTATCAACAATGACAGGTGTGGTCAGCCCACTTTTGAGCACCATGAAATCGAAGCCCAGCGGCGTAGTGGCGATACGAGCGGTTAAAACGCGCGGCCGATCGTACACGCCGTTTGCATCTCGATAGGGGGCGGTATCTACCACGATGTCGCTGGTTGAGCTGCTACCGTCGACGTAGGCGAACGTCAGCTTTACGGAGTTGCTGGCACCAGCATAGAGGCCAAATACCGGAATCGTCAGCTGGCCGGTCGTCGGTTCGAAGAAGCCGCGTCGAACTAGGAAGCTGCGCAGAAGTGTGACATGTACAGGGCGAGAGATGGTTCCAGGCTGAGCGCCTATTTCAAATGAAACGCTAGCAAGTTCGCCCGTTCCGTCTAATTGCGCGCCTATGCGTTTAATGAATGGCGTTACGCCGTCACTGCTACTGGTAAACCTCACAGAGGTTGATTCGGCTTGGTTGGGCGAACCGCCACCGCAACCAAAGAGAAGCAATGCAAGCGAAGCAGAGCTGACGAGCAATTTCCACATGGTTTACATCCGCGTGGGATAGATGATGCTTCCATGTATAGCTATCGTTGACTGACGGCGCTACTGGCGCGGCCACCATCTGCCTGAGAGAGTTCAGCTGTCGAGCGCCATTTTTTGCATTGTGATCAGTTCGCGGATACCGGCATCAGCGAGATCGAGCAGCGCGTTCATCTCATGGCGGGAGAACGGCACGCCCTCGGCCGTGCCCTGCACCTCGATAAAGGTGCCGCCGGCGGTCATCACCACGTTCATATCGGTCTCGCAGACGGAATCTTCAAGGTAATCGAGATCGAGCACCGGGGTTTCGCCATAGATGCCGACCGAGACAGCAGCAACAGCTTCGCGGATGGGGTTCTCGGCGAGCTTGCCGGTGGCGATCAGACCATTGATCGCATCGGTGAGCGCCACGAAGGCGCCGGTGATGCTGGCGGTACGGGTGCCGCCATCGGCCTGGATCACGTCGCAGTCGATCACAATCTGCCGCTCGCCGAGCTTGGCAAGATCGACCACGGCGCGCAGCGAGCGGCCGATCAGTCGCTGGATTTCCTGGGTGCGACCGCTCTGCTTGCCCTGCGCCGCCTCGCGCTTCATCCGCGAGCCGGTCGAGCGCGGCAGCATGCCGTACTCCGCGGTTACCCAGCCCTGGCCCTTGCCCTTGAGAAACGGCGGCACCGATTCCTCGACGCTGGCGGTGCAGATCACGCGGGTCTCGCCGAACTCGATCAGCACCGAACCTTCGGCGTGGCGGGTGAAGCGGCGAGTGATGCGGACAGGACGGAGCTGATGGGGCAGACGTTGCGAAGGGCGCATGAGATTCTTTTCGAGAAAAATCAAAGAATTGTAGCGCATGGCCTGCCCCTGGCAAAGCGCGGCGACGGCCTGGATGGCCGCTGCCGATGCCGGTGCGACGGTCAGAACGCGTAGTGAAGGCCCAGTTTCACTACTGGCCAGAACTCGTAGTCCTCGGCGGCCTTGCGCACTTCGTCCTCTTCCGCGGTGACGTTGTCCTGCAGCACCTGGCAGTCGGCGGCGGACAGCAGTGGCGAGCATTGCGCGTTCAGGCTGACCTTGGGTGAGCCCTGGAACAGTACGCCGACATCGAAGGTGAAGGTCCAGTTGCTGTCGCTGCCGACCGGGTTGCCGAAGCCGATGCCCAGATAGGGAGAGAAAGTGTTGAAGTCGACCTTGCCGCTGAGATCACCGACGGCGGCGGCAGGGTAGCTGGCACCGTTGAAGGTGTAATTGCCATCGGTGGGGTTGCCGCTCAAATCGGCCTTGTTGCCGTTGTAGTAGAGGCCGGCAGACAGCCGAAGCCAGCGGTTCACCACCCAGTCAGCGAGGACGCCGGCATTGCGCAGGCGCAGTTTCGCATCGTAGTGGATATCGTCGATGGTATCGCTGCGGTTGTAGTTCAGGCCGTTGGCGTTGACACGCAGGTTGAACTGTTCATCGAGCCGCCGGGTGTATTCGACGCCAGCGCCTAGCGTGCTGATCGAGCCGCCGATGGCGTTGTCGTTGGCCCACACTGGGTTGCCTGCGATGGCGATGAGTGCCGCGATACCGAATCTGCGCATCCTGTTCCCTCCGTTGGAAAGTCCTGCTGAGGTATAGGGAGCGATATCCGGCGAAGGCAAGCCCGCCGGTATGGCCGGCGCTACTTGGAGTACTTGGCGATGGCGGCCTGGATCTCGGCGATGGCGCGCTCGATGTCGTCCTCGGTGACCTCGCCGCCGCGCTTGGCATCGATCGGGTCCACCCGGGTGGCGATGGTGTTCTGGTCGAGCTTCTGCGTGGAGACGAAGGCATCCTCGTTCGGGCCGTCGTCTTCCTCATGCCAGTTGATGGCGAGTGCGGTGAGGTTGTCGCTGAACTTGCCCCCACGCAGCTCGGCGCGGTCCATCAGCTGTGGGATGGCGAACAGTACCGGGAAGGCACCCATGAAATGGGTGAGCTCGTCATCGGGCAGCGATCCCCAGAAACCGTCGGTGCACAGCAACAGCGAATCGCCGTCGGCCAGCGCGATCTTGCCGCCAAGCTCGATCTCGGGCGGATAGGAACCGCCCAGGCAGGAGTAGATCTTGTTCTTCTCGGCGTGGGTGCGCGCTTCTTCCTCGGTGATGGCGCCCGATTCGACGAGCTTGCGCACCTTGGAATGATCACGCGTCTGGGCGAAGACCCGACGGTCACGCAGCAGGTAGAGCCGCGAGTCGCCGACATGCGCCCAGTAGGCAATGCCGTCCTGCACCACGCAAGCCACGCAGGTGGTGCGTGGCACTTCGATCATCTGGTGATTGGCTGCGTAGTGGTAGATCGCCTCGTGGCAGCGCTGCAGCGCATCGGCAAGAAATTGCGAGGGGTTGGCAAGCGCCGGATCGGCCTTCTTCTGGAACTGGTCGGTCAAGAGTTCGACCGCGATCTGCGCGGCGACCTCGCCATGCAGGTGGCCGCCCATGCCGTCGGCAATGACCAGGAGTAACGCATCGCGGCTGTACGAGTAGCCCATGCGGTCCTGGTTGTACTTGCGCCCGCCCTGGCGGGTCTCCTGGTAGATGGTGAATTTCATTCGCTCACTCGCGACGGTTTGGCGGTGAAGTTGAGCCAGGAGCGGCGCAGCGTGCGGATCAGCCCGCCGCGGCGGCGCGGCGCGGAGGCAGGCTCCAGCAACTGCTTCTGCAATTGGTGCACGCTTTGCGGCCGTTGCTCGGGATCGAGTGCGAGGCATTGCTGGATCAGCGCAAGGAGCTCGGGCGAATAGCGATCGCCCCAGCGCTCGGCCACATCGGGCAGCTTGTCTTCCTTCTGCCGCTGGTCCGCCGGTGGCGGCGCGGTGCCGGCCAGGCAGGCGTACATCGAGGCGCCGACACCGTAGATGTCGGTCCACGGGCCGTGCGGATCCTTCTTCTGGTACTGCTCGGGCGCAGCAAAGCCGGGCGTATACATCGGGGTGAGTCGCGAGTGTTCGCTGGTCAATGTCTGGCGGGCCGAGCCGAAATCGAGCAGCACTGGCGAGCCATCGCGACGGATGTAGATGTTGGCGGGCTTGATGTCGAGGTGCAGCAGCTTGTTCAGGTGCACTTCGCGCAGGCCATTCAACAGGTGGTAGAACACGTGGCGGATCAGCTTCTCATCCACGCCTTCACGTGCATGCTTGAGCTGGATTTCCTTTTGCAGCGTGCGGCCGCGTTCGTACTCCATCACCATGTAGACGGTATCGTTGGCGCGGAAAAAATTGATCACGCGCACGATGTTCGGGTGCTGGATGTGTGCCAGCGTCTTGCCTTCCTCGAAGAAGCACTTGAGGCCGTGACGGAACAGCGCGAGATTCTCGTCGCTGCTGGCCATCACCTGCGAGCCTTCCTGGCGTAGTACCAGCGAGTTGGGCAGGTATTCCTTGATCGCGACCGGGTAGTCGTTCTCGTCGTGGGCGAGATAGACAATGGAAAAGCCGCCGGCAGACAGCAGCTTGGCGATCGTGTAGTTCTGCAGCTGATAGCCGCGTGCGAGAGGCTGGTTGCTGGGGGAGGCCATCGGGGTTGTTATACTGGACCGCTTTGAAGCCCATTGTGGGTACAGCGCCGTACAAATGTAAAGCGGGTGCCTGACCAGGTGTCGCGGATTCAAGGCGCAGGTAGCGAGGAGAAAACATGATATTCAGCATGACCGGCTTTGCCGCCGTACAACGCGAACTGGCCGAAGGCACGCTCAGCCTGGAGTTGCGTGCCGTCAACCACCGGTATCTAGACCTGACGGTGCGCGCACCCGAAGAGTTGCGCAGCTTCGAGGGGGTGGTGCGTGAACGCATCGCCGCCAAGATGGCACGCGGCAAGATCGAATGCCGCATCGGCTTCAATGCCCAGGCTGCCGGTGCCGCTGCGCTGGTACTCAACCGTGCGCTGCTGCAGCAACTGGTGGAAGTGTCCCGCGAGGCGAGCGCGCTGGTGCCGGCTGGCGGTGAGCTGCGGCTGGGTGAGCTGCTGCGCTGGCCGGGTGTGCTGACACAAGCCACCGCCAGCAGCGAGGCGCTGGGCGAGGCCCTACAGGCGCTACTCGACGAGGCACTGGCCGAACTGGCTGCCAGCCGCAACCGCGAAGGCGAGAAGCTCAAGGCGCATCTGCTGGAGCGCATCGCCGGCATGGAGGCCATCGTGGCCGATGTGAAGCCGCGAGTGCCGCAACTGGTCATCGAGTACGAGGCTAAGTTGAAGGCGCGCTTCCTCGAGGCGCTCGGCAGCGGCGACGATGACCGCGTGCGCCAGGAGATCGTGGTGTTCGCGCAGAAGATCGATGTGGACGAGGAATTGTCGCGGCTGGGCGCGCACTTCTCGGAAATCCGCCGCATCCTCGAGAAGGGTGGCAATGTCGGCAAGAAGCTCGACTTCCTGATGCAGGAGCTCAATCGCGAGGCCAATACGCTGGGTTCCAAGTCGGTATCGGTCGAGACCAGCCGCGCGTCGATCGAGCTCAAGGTGCTGATCGAGCAGATGCGCGAGCAGATCCAGAACATTGAGTGACATTGGTGGCGGGAATACCGCAACTCGATGACTTCGCACGCGAGGCGGCAGCCTTCTGTGCCTGGGCCGAGGCACCTCCGGGGCCATTGGACGAAGAGGTCGACACTGCGCTCAGGCTGGTTTCGCAGCTGTATCGCCTTGCGCTGGATCTTCCAGATCTCTTCGATGAGGAGTGCGCTGCGGATATTCCCCATGAGCATTGGGCTGCGATCCACCAGCGCTTCGGCATGCTCCCGCTCGACTATTACGGCGTTTGCCTTGATCCGGCCGACCTCACGGATTTGACGTTGGGCCTCGGGGATGTGGCTGACGACTTGGCGGATATCTGGCGGGATATGAAGGGCGGGTTGGCGCTGTATCGCAAGGGAAACCGGGCCGCCGCCGCGTGGGAATGGCGGAACGCGTTCCGCACGCACTGGGGGCAGCATGCGACCAGTGTGTTGCATGCGCTTCATTGCTCGCGGTCTTAACCCTGGGAGAGGCGGCTTGTTTGGTGCTGGGGGTGAGTGCGCCCGCGAGCTAGCGTTTCTGTCATCCCTGTATCAGCTGACACGCCATGCGCGTGGCCAGCACGATCAGCAGGCCGGCGAACACCTGCTTGAGCACCGCGACCGGTAGCCGGTGCGCCGCCGCGGCACCGAGCTTGGCGAGCGGAAAGCTCGCCAATGCGATGCCAGCGAGCGCCGGCAGGTAGACGAAACCGACGCTGCCGGCCGGCAGGCCGGCTACCGGCCAGCCGCTGACGATGAAACCGATTGCGCCGGCCAGTGCGATCGGCAGGCCGATGGCGGCGGAGGTGCCGATCGCCTCCTTCACTGGCACGTTGTGCCAGGTCATGAATGGCACCGACAGCGAGCCGCCGCCGATGCCCACCCAGCTCGATACCGCACCGATGAAGATGCCCCAGCCACTGATGGCCGCCTTGCCGGGCAACTGGCGGTGTGGCGCAGGCTGGCGGCCGGCCAGCATCTGCGCTGCCACGGCGTAGGCAAAGCCCACGAACACCCATTGCAGCAAACGGCCGCTAACGAGGCCGGCGAGCTGCGCACCGGCAAAGGTGCCGATCACGATGCCCGGCGCGATGGCGCGCCACAGTGGCCAGCGCACCGCGCCGCGTGCATGGTGGGCACGCAGGCTGGAAATCGACGTGACCACGATGGTGGCGAGCGAGGTGCCGAGTGCCAGGTGCTGCGCGTGGGCGCCCGGCATGTCGAGCAAGTGGAACACCGCCAACAGCGCCGGTACGATGACCAGCCCGCCCCCCACGCCCAGCAGGCCCGCTAGAAAGCCGGCGACCACACCAACGCCGAGGCAGGCCAGCAGCGCCGGCAGCCAGCTGGCGCTCATGGTTCTGCCCTCGCCGCGTAGCGCCGCGCCAGCACGGTGCAGACCAGCAGCTGCAACTGGTGGTAGCACATCACCGGCAGCACGATCAGACCCAGCGCGGGGTGGCCGGCGAACAGCAGCCGCGCCATCGGGATACCGGCCGCCAGGCTCTTCTTCGAGCCGCAGAATACGGCAGCTACCTCGTCGGCACGCGAAAAGCCCAGCGCCCGGCTGGCTGCAATGGTGATGCCAAGCACACTGGCAAGCAGCAGCGCGGCCACACCGAGGATGCTGGCGAGCATCCACCAGGCGTAGTCGTGCCACAGCCCGGCAGCGGTCGAGTCGCAGAACGAGGTGTAGACGATCAGCACGATGACGGCTCGGTCCACCTTGTTGACCACCGGCTTGTGCCGCGCCAGCCAGCCGCCTAGCCACGGCCGCAGTGCCTGGCCCAGCGTGAACGGCAGCAACAGCTGCAGGGCGATATCGCGAATGGCCTCGCCGAGTGGCATGGCGTGGCCGCTGGTGCTGATCATCAGCCCGATCAGCAGCGGTGTTGCCACCATGCCGATCAGGCTGGAGAGCGACGCATTGAACACGGCGCCAGCGACGTTGCCCTTGCCCATGGTTGTCATCGCGACCGACGACGAAATGGTCGATGGCAGCGCGCACAGGAAGAACACGCCGAGCAACACGTCGGCCGGGATGTGGCCATGCCCGGCCCAGACCAGCAGTCCGCCGAGCAGCGGGAACAGCAGATAGGTGCTCGTCTGCACGAACAGATGCAGCCGCCAGTTGGTCACGCCGGCCTTCAGGCTCTGTGGTGACAGTGCCGCGCCGTGCAGGAAAAACACCAGCGCCACCCCCCAGGTGGTGATGACGCCCAGGTGCAGCGGGCCGTTGCTGGTGCCGATGCCGGGCCACACCAGCGCCAATGCCACGGCGGCGAGCATCGCCAGCAGGAAGCCATCGAGACTGAAAGGTGGCTTTTTCATAGCCAGCCAGAATAACGGCGCCGACTGGCGCCGCCAAGCGGCATTTGCCGCATGCGCTGCGAAACCGGGGTCAGCGCAGCAGCTGCTGCAGGAAATCCCACTCGGTCGATGTCACTGGCGTGATCGACAACCGATTGCCCCGCTGCAGCACGCGCATGCCGGCAAGCTGCGGGTGTTGCCGCATTGCGTCGAGCGACAGCAAGGGCGTCTTGGCGATGAAACGTACATCCACCTGTTGCCAGCGCGGGGCTTCGGCTGTCGACTTCGCATCGAAGTACTTGGATTCGGGATCAAACTGAGTGGGGTCGGGATAGGCGAGCCGGCTGACCTCGGCCAAGCCGGCGATGCCGGGCTCGGGGCAACTGGAGTGGTAGAACAGCACGCCGTCGCCCAGCTGCATCTCGTCGCGCATGAAATTGCGTGCCTGGTAGTTGCGCACGCCATACCAGCCGACGCTGCCCATGCGGGCCAAGTCGTCGATGCTGACATCGTCGGGTTCGGATTTCATCAGCCAGTAGGCCATGTGCAGCTCCGGATCGGTGGTTGGGCTTTGTTGAGGCTTGATTGGCTTTTACGCAGCCGTGCCAGCTGGTCGGGCGCAAAGCCAAGCGCAAACATGCTGGATATTGGTGAGCATTGGCGATCAAACCTTGGCGAGGATGGCGGCGCAGCCATCCGGGCCACGGGCTGTTTTGCCCCATTGCAGCGTTATTTGCCGCTGACAGTACCCGTACTGCGGCGTGGCATGCCGCGCACTGGGGCAAAATAGCCCATCGCGTAAAAATCAATCAAGTCTCCACAGCGCTGGCTACCACCTGGTCGAGGCGGCTGGCGCGGCGAGCTACTTGAGGAAGGTGTCCCAGCACAGCTTGGCCAGCAGTACGCAGGCCAGCACCAGGAACAGCTGGCGCACCCGCGCGCTGCCGCCGGCCAGTGCCAGCCGGCTGCCGACCTGGGCGCCCGCGATATTGGCGATGGCCATCGGGATCGCCAGCGCGAACAGCACCATGCCTGCCGGAATGAAGAACACCAGCGAGGCAGCGTTGGTGGCGAGGTTGACGATCTTGGCCGAGGCGGACGCGCGCAGGAAATCGAAGTGGAAGCAGCGCACGAACAGGAAGATCAGGAAGGAGCCGGTGCCGGGGCCGAAGAAGCCGTCGTAGAAGCCGATGGCCGCACCGATGGCAAGGCCGGTGTAAAGGTCGCGGCGGGTGAGCGGCCGACCGGCGTCGACGGTACCGAACTCCGGCTTGAACCAGGTGTAGGCCAGCATCGCGGCGAGCAGCACGATCACCAGCGGGCGGATCAGATCCGCCGGTAGCCAGTGGATGGCGCGCGCGCCCAGATAGGCGCCGGCGAAAGCGGCGGCGGCGCTGGGCAGCAGGATGTGCCAGTCGAGCTTCACCCGTCGCGTGTAGCGCCAGGTGGCGGAGGCCGTGCCCATCATTGCGGCGAACTTGTTGGTGCCCATCAGCATGGCCGGTAGTTCGCGCGGCAGTGTGGCGAACAGGCCGGGAACCAGGATCAGCCCGCCACCGCCGACGGCGGCATCGACGAGGCCGGCGGTGAAGGCGAGCGGGATCAGGATGGCAAGCTGCGGCAGCAGCTCGTAGTGCAGCAGGGCGTCGAGCATGCGGCATCATGGCGCGCCATAGCCGGCGCCGCCAGCGCTTGTTTCCCTGATGCGCCGCTTCAGCGCTTGGCGGCCTGCTTCTGCTGCAGCTGCTCCATCAGCAGCGTATAGGCGATGTAGTACTTGTAGATGTTGCTCACGTATTGCACCGTTTCGCGGCCGATGCGCTCGGCGGCGATGGCTTCCACGTTGTTGAACCAGCGGTTCGGGTCGAGCCCACGTGTCTTCGCTTCCGCGCGCAGCTTGCGGATCCGCGCGGGCCCGGCGTTGTACGAGGCGAAGGCGAACAGGTGCTTGTCGAGCTGCGACATCGGCTCCTTCTCGTAGTACTGGTCGACCATGAAGCGGATGTACTTGGTGCCGGCGTGGATGTTGGGTTCCAGCTGGCGGATATCGCCCACCTTCAGCTCCTTGCCGGTGGCAGGCATCACCTGCATCACGCCGACCGCGCCGACGTGGCTCTTGGCATTCTGGTCGAGCCGCGATTCCTGGTAGCCCTGGGCGGCGATCAGCAGCCAGTCGAGTTTGTATTGCGCGCCGTATTTGCGGAACAGCGCGACGGTCTGGTCGAACTTGGCGCGCTCGGCATCCGCAGTGGCATCCTTCACGTACTTGAGGTTCTTCAGGTAGCGATTGACCAGGGTATTGCCGAAGCCGGTGCCGACCTTGTGCGTGGCGACGAAGGCATCGAGCTCGGCTTTCAGCTTAGGTGAGCCCTTGCGGATGGCCCAGGCGATCTTGCCGCCCTCGCGCAGCGCCAGATCGGGGTGCAGTGAGAGCTTGGGGAAGACCTTGGCCCAGAAGGCTGCCTTGTAGTCGTCGACCACCACGATCTTCACGAGACCGGCGTTGGCCATTTCCAGCAGATCCTCGTCCTCCAGTGTTTCGGGGGCCGGCTTGAGCTTGACCGGCGGCTTCTTGGCCTTGGCAAGCTGCGCGTTGAGTGCCGTGAGGCTTTCCCAGTAGCTCGACGAGCGGCGCACGAATACTTCCTGGCCCGACAGCGCTTGGGCATTGGCCAGTGCCGGCGCGCCCGGCCCGGTGACGACGATCTCCTTGACCGCGTCGTACACCGGCTGGGCAAAATCCACATCCTTGGCACGCAACGCGGTCACAGTAAGCCCGGCCGCTGCGACATCGCCGCGCCCGGCGACGAGATCGGGAATCAGCCGATCACGCGAGACCGGCACGAATACCACGTGTACGCGCAAATGGCCGGTCTTGGCCCGCTTGTTGTAATCATCCTCGAAGGCCTTGAAGGTTTCGTAGGTCACGCCGCGCTGCGTGCCTTGGTCGACGAAGTAGTTGGTCTTGTTGGGTACCACCAGCACCCGGATCATCCGGCGTTTCGCCAGCTCCGGCAGGTCGCCGCTGTAGCTGTTGCGATGGATCGGCATGTTGGCGGTCACGGCGCCGCTGACGATGAACAGCAGTCCGGCGAACAGCAAGCGGGCAAGCGTGGACGCACTCATGGCACGGCTCCGGAGACAGGTCGATTTGTAAGCTAGCTCAGGAGCGCCCACTATGCCACGTGCATCGAGGCTGCTTCGGCGCGACCGACGGCAGCAGCAGCAGCGATACCACGCTTGCAGCGCGCGGGCCGGCTTCTTACCATGCGCCTCACGCGCCGCAGCCGGCGCCTTCCATTGGAGTCGAGATGTACAAAATCCTAGCCCTGGCCGCCCTGGGCATTGCCACGTTTGCGCAGGCCGAGGCCGATCTGGCCTGCTTCGAATCCTCCGCCAACAAGCGGACCTACTGTATCGATCGCCATGAAGCGCGCGTCAGCGCCAATACCCGTGCCGCGGTACTGTATGCGCTCGACGAGGCCAAGGCAGCCCAACCTGCTGGCCTGTCGCTGATCGCCAATTGCGAAACCAAGAAGACCGGCCTGCTGAACGCCGACGGCAAGGACATCACCGACGGTCGCAGCCCGTCGCCGGTAGCCGAAGCGCTGGCCAAGAACCTGTGCGAGGTTGCCAAGCCCAAGAACGATCCCACGCTGCCGCTGTTCTAAAGCGCCGCAGCGTCAACCGGCGTCCAGCACCGACCGGATCAACCGGTAGGCGATGCTGCCGGCGCCGGGCAGCACCGGCATGGCATCGCGGTTGAACCAGCGTGCATCCTCGATCTCGCCGGGTTGCGGCACGATGTCGCCGGCCATGTAGTCGGCGACGAAGGCCAGCATCAGCGAGTGTGGGAATGGCCAGCTCTGGCTGCCGAACCAGCGCAGATTGGTGATGGTGACGCCCACTTCCTCCAGCACCTCGCGATGCGCGCAGGCCTCCAGGCTTTCTCCCGGTTCGACGAAACCGGCCAGCGCGCTGTACATGCCTGGCCGGAAATGCGGCGAGCGCGCCAGCAGCAAGGCGCCGTTGCCGCGCTGGATCAGCACCATCACTGCGGGCGATACGCGCGGCCAGACGCGATGGCCGCAGGCCGGGCAGGCGCATGCCGCCTCGTCGACCACCGCTACGGTGGCGCTGCCGCAGACGCCGCAATGGGCATGCGTGCGATGGAAGGTCGCGAGCTGGATGGCGCGGCCGGCGATCAGCCACAGCGCTTCGTCGAGCACGCCCCAGGCCGCGCGCAGTGGCGTGGCGGTCAGGCCGGGCGCGAGTTCGGCGTCGCGCGGCAGCAGCGCCAGCTGGACCGCCCAACCCCGGTATTCGCCGATCAGGTAGAGCGCGGCAGGGGCCGGCAACTGGGCGAGTTGGGCCGGTTGGTCGCCTGCCAGCAGCAGGGCATCGCCATCGAACGCCAGCGTCAGCGCATTGGGCAACGCCGCATCGAGTTGCCGATAACCGCTGATGAAGTCACCCGGCAGCATCAGAGCAGCGCCTTCCAGAACAGCGACAGCCCGGTGGCGATGGTCACCACCTCGAAGGCGCGCTTGATGGTGTGGTTGCCGCGCGCCAGGCCCCAGTGTGCACCGAGGTAGCCGCCAAGCACCGACGCGGCCAGCAGCACCGGCACCCACGGCCAGTAGACGCCGGCCTGCAGCGCCAGTGCCAGGGCGCCCGCACCGTTCCAGAACAGCCCGACCAGCACCAGCGTGTAGGCCACCGCCTGCTTGTAGTCCATGCCGAACCACCAGATCAGCCACAGCGTCACGAATAGGCCGGTGCCGGAGGTGAGCGAGCCGTTGAGCACGCCGATGCCGAACAGCGCCGCACCACCCAGCCACAGCCGCCAGCCACTGCGTGCACGCGGCACGTCGTGCTGGCCAAGCTGCGGCGACAGCAGCGAATGCACGCCGAGGCCGGTGGTCAGCACTGCCAGCGCAATCAGCGCCGCATGCTCCGGTACCGACAGGATCAGCGTGGCCCCGAGCCAGACACCGGGCAGGCCAAAGCCCAGTACCACGCCGGCAAAGCGCCAGTCCAGCGTGCGTGAGCGCAGATGCTTGAGCGTGGCGCCGACCCCCAGCGCCACCGAGGCGAGCTTGTGGGTGGCCAGCGCCACCGGGAAGGCGAGCCCGAGGAACAGCAGGATGGGCAGCTGCAGCAGGCCGGCACCACCTCCGGCGAGCGAGGACAGCGTGTTGGCGACCAGCGAAACGACGAACAGCAGGGCGAGATCGAGCATGGCGGAACCGGGGTGAGACCGGCGATGGTGCCGCAGCCGGATCGGCCGGGCAAGCCGCTCAGGCGGCTGGCACAGGCTTGGCCATCACTGCCTGGAGCAGCGGCGACGCCAGCCAGCCCGCGAGCCAGCTCTGCAGCGCCGGATAGGATGACTGTGCAAACCATTCGGCGTCCACCGCGGCGAACTGGCGCACGAAAGGCACGATGGCGGCATCGGCCAGCGTGGCGCGGTCGGCGACGAGCTGGCCGTGCCGGGCAATGCGGGCATCGAGGTCGGCAAGGATGATCCCGGTCTCGTCGCGGTAGGCGGCCTGCGGGCGTTCCGGATGGCGTTCCGGGTATTTGTAGCGGTCAAGCCAGTGCTTGAACTCGCTGTCGTTGCGCGCGATCAGCGCCTCGGTGTCGTCCATGATTGCCGGCCCGGGCAGCCAGTCGAGCGGGTCGGCACTGGCCAATGCCCAGCGCATGATGACCAGGCTCTGTTCCAGCACCGTGCCATCGGGCAGTTGCAGCACCGGCACCGTGCCCTTGGGCGAGATCGCCAGCATGGCGGCCGGCTTGTCGCGCAGCACCACCTCATGCTCGCGCACGGCAACGCCGCTTGCCGCGATGGCAAGCCGGGCGCGAATCGCATAGGGGCAGCGGCGGAAGGTGTACAACAGCGGCAGCGTCATGCGGGGAGGTTCTGCCCGATCCGCCACAGCACGCCGGTGGGATCAATCACCACGAAGTCGCGCATGCCCCAGGGCTGGTCCTGTGGTGGCACGGTGCGCAGGCCGAATTCGGCCGCGATCGGTTCCACCTGTTGCCACCAGGCATCGGCGTTGTCGACCAGCAGATGCATCATGAAGTTGTCTGCATGCTCGGCCACATAGAAACGCTGCAGCAAAAAGCTGCATGTGCCGTAGGTGAAGTAGGCCAGATCGTCCGAGGCCCAGCATTCTTGGAAGCCGAGCGCGCTGTAGAAGCGGCGCGACAGCGCGAAATCGCGCGCCGGCACGAAGGCCTTGATCTCGATGGCGGTGGCTTGGGTCATCGGGGTTCCTTGTGGTGATCGGCCGGGCGGACCATCAGCGCATAGTGTTTGCCATTGTTCAGCGCCCGATAGCCGGCCAGGCGCTGGACCAGGAAATCCGGTGCCGCAGCTTCGTCGAGCTCAACGAAGCCCGCGGCGCCGTAGAAGGCCAGCAGATGTGGATATGGAATGCAGTAGCAATCGCGCTCGGCCACGCTGGCCACGAAATAACCGAGCAGCGCGCGGCCGATGCCCCGACCGCGATGGTCGGCATGGATCTGCATGCCGCGCAGCACTGCGGTGTCGTGCTCGGTGGCGAGCCGCACCACGCCGACGATCTCGTCGCCCTGGCAGGCGACGAACGCCGCATCACTCGAAGCGATGGTGCCGGCGTAATCGCCCGCTGCGTAGAGCGCACGGATGGCGGGCCAGTCCTGCTCCCGTGCGGCACGCAAGATCGGGGCCATTGTGTCAGCCCCGGCGGAAGATGGTGGTCAGTCGGGTATCCGGATCGGCCACCCGCATCTGGTCGCCGTCGATGCAATGCGTGTAGATGGCAGGAGCGTGGCTGAACTTGATGTCATAGCAATCGCCGCTTTGCGCCACCACCTGGTAGCGCCAGGTGGTCTGGCTCCTGTTCGCCATGCTGAGCACCATCTCCTCGTTGGTGACCGCAAGCTGCCCGCCGTCGTAGGTCGCGCGGATGGCGTCGAGCTCCTTGGGCGTGGCCTTGAGCGAGCGGGCCTCGGCCAGCATCGGCTCCAGGTCGATGGTCCAGTTGCCGAGCATGGATGGCGGCTTGCCCGAGCAGGCGGCGAGCAGCAGGGCACAGAGGGGCAGGGTGAAGAGCGATTTCATGGCGAGGTCGGGTTGGCGGGTTGGGTGGGATGGCGGTAGATATGCCACGGCGCATCGCGGAATGTCACGACTTGCTCGAGCAGGGCGCCGACCGCGAGTGCGACGCGGATCGACGGCGCATTGTCGTGGTGGATGAAGCTGATCGGTGGCGACCAGCCGGCAGCGGAGAGTACGTGCTGGATGGCGCACACCGCCTCGCTGGCGTAGCCACGGCCCCAGGCCGAGCGCACCAGCGCCCACTTGATCTCGGGCTCGGGCCAGTCGTTGGGATACCAGGGCCCCACCGTGCCGATCACAGATTGGCTGGTGGTTTCGACGACGGCATACGGGCCGTAGCCGCGTAGCGCCCAGTGTCCTTCTATGCTGGCCATCGCACGCCAGCTCTCGCCCTCTGTCAGCACGCGGCGGAAGGTATGTCGCGTGCACTCGGCATCGCCATAGTGCGCGTGCATCGCGAGCCAATCGTCGTGTATGAAGCGGCGCAGCGTCAGTCGATTGGTTTCCAGCATGGCGGGCAGCGGGCTCATGGCAGGCGGTCCGGATTCCAAGCGATTTCCCAGACATGCCCGTCCGGGTCGGCGAAATAGCCGGCGTAGCCGCCCCAGAAGGTGTCGGCTGCTGGTTTTACCAAGCCGGCGCCGGCCGCCAGCGCTTGGCCCAACACCGCATCGACTTCATTCCGGCTCGCCACATTGTGCGCCAGCGTGAATTCGGTGCTGCTGCGCGGACCCTGCGGCAGGCCGGTATCGTGCGCGAGGCTGGCGCGCGGCCACAGCGCAAAACCGAGGCCATTGCCCAGCTCGAAAAAGGCGACCGCACCATGTTCGAATTCGGAGCCGACGATGCCCTCGGTTGGCCAGCCGAGGCCGTCGCGGTAGAACCGGATGGCGGCGTCCAGATCGTCGACGCCCAGCGTGATCAGCGTAATGCGGGCCTGCATAACGACTCTCCCGGAAGCGATACGCCGGCATGCTAGCAACCGGCGACAGCCAGCGTCGAGTGGCTTGTCATGTGGGTGAAAACTGCAGGCGCTATCGTGCCGCCATCCCCAGCGGATGACCCGAGCAAGGCCGAGTCCGAGTCGCCTTGCACCAATCTGCTCGCCGCGCGCGCTGCGCGGCGTTATCCTCGCGCAGGGTTGAAGCCGGCCCGTCCCGGCCCCATACAGCAAGCCAGCGTCCGCCAATCCCGGCGGCGCGCCACGAGGAAATCCCATGTTCACCGGCATCGTCCAGGCCATCGCCACGCTGACCGCCATCGAAGACCGCCCCGGTTTGCGCACGCTCACCCTGGCCTTTCCGCCGGGCTTCGCGGTCGATCTGGCTATCGGCGCCAGCGTGGCGGTCGATGGGGTCTGCCTGACCGTGACCCGGCTGCTCGGCGGCGACGCGGCCGAATTCGACGTGATGCAGCAGACGCTGAGGCTTTCCACGCTGGGCAATTTCGGTGTCGGCAGCACGGTCAACGTGGAGCGTGCGGCCAAGGAAGGCGCCGAAATCGGCGGCCATCCGCTGTCCGGTCATGTCGATTTCACTGCCGAACTCGTTGCGGTGCGCCAGCCCGAGAACAACCACGTGTTGCGCATCGCCATCGCGCCCGAATGGCTGCGCTACGTGTTCGCCAAGGGCTATATCGCGATCAACGGCGCCAGCCTTACCGTGGCCGACGTCGACCGCGTCGCCGGCTGGATCGAGCTGTGGCTGATCCCGGAAACGCTGCGCGCCACCACCTTCGGCGACAAGGCAGTAGGCGCCAGGCTCAATATCGAGATCGAACGCGAGACCCAGGTACTGGTCGACAGCGTGCGCGGCGCGGTAGCCGAGACGCTGGGCCCGCTGCAGCCGTTGCTCGAAGCCATTGTCGAAGCGCAGGGCAGCTCGCTCGATACGCTGACCGCTGCCATTGCCGCGCGGGTGCGCGGCTAAGCAATCGGCTTCCGCGCGGGTACGCTGCTAACCAATCGCGTCCGCGCGAGTGCGCGACTAAACAGTCAGATTCCCGCAGATGCGCGGCTCGGCGGCCGGACTCCGCATACCTTCGCCGTTAGTCGATCCGCTCCGAACCGGCAGCAGTACGTGGCAAGCGGATGGTGACCGCCAGGCCGGGCCGGGCGGCCGTCAGCAGCAGCTCGCCGCCATGTGCTTCGGCGATTGCCTTCACCAGCGTCAGGCCTAGGCCGCTGCCGGGCGTGTGGCGGCTCGATTCCAGCCGCACGAAGGGCTCGGTGACGCGGGCCTGCTCCACCACGCTGAGGCCGGGGCCATGGTCGCGCACCGTCAGCTCGGCGTGCTGGGCGTCGGCGCGCACCCCGACCTCGACTGCGCCCTCGCCATAGCGCAAGGCGTTCTCCACCAGATTGGCCAGCGCCTGCCCCAGCAGTTCGCGATCCACCTCGACCACGCAAGGCGTGGTGACGAGGCGCAGCGTGCGCCCCGCATCCTCGGCCACGGGTTGATAGAGCGAGGCGACGTCGTCGGCCAGCTCGTCGAGCGGCCAGGGCTGGCGCTGCAGCTGGCGTGCGCCCGATTCCAGCCGGCCCAGCCGCAGCAGCGCCGAAAACACCGCCAGGATGCGATCGACGTCGCCGGTCAGGGTATCGACCTGCTCGACCAGCTCACTGCCCTTGAGCGCGGAACCGAGCTCGGACAGGCCGTTGCGCAGGTTGGACAGCGGGTGACGCAGGTCGTGGGCGATGGCGAACGACGATTGGCGGGCGTAGTCGAGCAGCTTGTCCTGCTGGTCCAGCATGGCGTTGAGCTCGGCAATCAGCGCGTCGATCTCGTCGCCGCTCTTGCCCATGGGGATGCGGGTGTGGCGCGCTTCGCCGCGGATCGCGCGCGCGGTGTGGGTGATGGCGCCGAGCCGCCGCCGCAGCAGCGTGGTGAAGATCCAGCCGCATACCAGCGAGGCCAGCAGCACGATGACCGACAGCGCCAGATAGTTGCGCAGCAGGTGGGCGCCGACCTGTTCGTAGATCGCCCGGCGCCCTACCAGCAAGCGATAGTCGCCATAGAGCAGGAACACTTCGGCGGCGACGGTGCTGCCGTCCTGCGGATCGAGGAAGGCGACGCCGTGTGCGTCCACCAGCGGCACGCCCTCGGGCCAGCGCTTCAGGTTGCCGGCCAGCGGCTTGCCGTCGGGCTCGGTCAGCAGGTAGAGCGCATCGCTGCGCCCCGAACGCTGGGCGATCTCCTCGCGCAGCGGTTCAAGGCCCTCCTGGCGGTACACCAGTTCGAGGTTGCCGACTTCCTCCCGCAGCGCGGCGCGGAATTCGCCGAGCAGCGCGCGCTGCGATTCGTGGTAGGTGAGCAGCACGAAGCCGCCGGTGGCGGCCAGCATGAACAGCGGCAGGATCAGGACGAAGCGGTTGAACGGGCTGCTGGCAAAACGGCGCCAGCGGCGCCACAACGGCGTCAGCGGCTTCACGCCTCACCCAGGCGGTAGCCGGCGCCGCGCACCGTGTGCAGCAGCGGCGGCAGGTCCGGTCCGTCGATCTTGGCGCGCAGCTTGCTGATGTGCACGTCGATCACATTGGTGCCCGGATCGAAGTGATAGTCCCACACGCCTTCGAGCAGCATGGTGCGGGTGACCACCTGGCCGGCGTGGCGCATCAGGAATTCCAGCAGCTGGTACTCGCGCGGCTGCAGCTCGATGCCGACGCTGCCGCGCCGTGCGCGCCGGGCCAGCCGGTCGAGCTGCAGGTCACCCACCTGCAGCCATTGCGTCTGCGCCGCAGGGCCGGGTTGGGCACGGCGGGTGATTGCGTCGAGCCGCGCCAGCAGCTCGGCGGTGGAAAACGGCTTGGTCAGGTAATCGTCGCTGCCGGCACGTAGCCCTTCGACGCGGTCGTCTGATTCGGCGAGCGCCGACAGCAACAGCACCGGCGTGGTGATCTGCGATGCGCGCAGCGTGCGCAGCAGCGTGAGCCCGTCGACCGCGGGCAGCATGCGATCGAGCACGATGGCGTCGTATTGCTCGGTAGTGGCGAGGAACAGGCCTTCCTTGCCATCGCGCGCCAGATCCACGGCGTGGCCGCCCTCGCGCAGCGCCTTCTGCGTGTATTCGGCCTGGGCTGCTTGGTCTTCGACGACGAGTATGCGCACGGGGGGCCTCGCGGTGGTGATGATGCAATTGTTGCCCGCGCTTGGCCGGCTGACAACGTGCGATGGCACTAAAAAAAAAACGGCAGGCAGGGCGCGACCCAGGGGAAGCCGCGCACTGCGTGCCGCGATATGGCCGGGCCGGGGTGCAGTGCCTGGGATGGAGGGACCGGCACGCAACGCACACAGGGGGGAAGCGTCGCCACCCCGGGCCCGGTTGAAGCCGGTTTACTTGGCCTCGGTCTTGGCTTCGGTCTTTTCTGCCTGGGCCTTGTTGTGGGTGGACTTGTGCTTGGCGTGGTGCTTCTCGGCGTGCTTGGGCTGAGCAGGCGCGGCAGCGGGGGCCGGGTCGGCGGCGAAGGCGGAGAGGCCCAGGGTGGCGATCACGGCGGCGGCGGCGAACTTGGAAGCGATGTGCATGGCAATGTCCTTGGGAAGTGGAGCGAGGAGGCGGTGGATCGGCGCCTCGCCCGGAACAGGGGAAGGGGCGCTGCGCCGGTTCCGGGCTTACTTCTTGGCTTCGGCCTTGGCGTCTGTCTTCTCGGCCTTGGCCTTGTCGGCCTTGTGCTTGGCCGGCGCTTGCTTGGCAGGTGTCGGAGCCGGGGTTGGATCGGCGGCGAAGGCGGTCAGGCCCAGGGTGGCGATCACGGTGGCGGCAGCGAGCTTGGTTGCGAGGTTCATCTTGGTCATCCTTTGCGGTGTTGGGGTGCCGACTTCGTGTGTGTCGGTGAGAGGCATTCTGTGCCTGCCCGCCTTGCAGCGAGCTCAACGCCGGATGAACAAAAATTTAGCCGCAAGGGCCGGTGTGATTAGCCGGCGCGGCGCAGCGTGATGTTGTAACGCAGGGCGCCGGTGGCCGGGTGCAGGCCGGGCCGCAGTGGCGCGATGCCGTGGAAGAACAGGCGGGAGGGGCCGCCCCACACCACGACATCGCCATGGGCCAACGGAAGCCGGCGTGCGGGATCGGCGCGGCGCGGGCCGCCGAACAGGAAGGTGGCGGGCAGGCCCAGCGAGATCGAGACAATGGGGGCGGTGAAGTCGCGCTCGTTGCGATCCTGGTGCAGGCCCATGCGGGCGCCCGGCTCGTACTGGTTGATCAGGCACGCATCGGGCGCGAAACCGGGATAGCCGGCCTCGCGCGCGGCGGCGATGCCCAAGTCGAGGATGGTCGCAGGCAACGGTGGCCACGGGGTACCGCTGTCCGGATCGATGGCGCTGTAGCGATAGCCGCTGCGATCGGTCACCCAGCCCAGCGCGCCGCAGCTGCTGGTGGCAACCGACATGGTGTAGCCCCCTGGCGTTTCCATACGCCGCGCCGGTGCCTGGCGCTGCACGGCGGCGATGGTGGCGAGCAAGACGGGCGCGGCGGCGAGCGCGTAGCCGCGCAACACCACTGCGCCGGGCGCCAATGGCTCGCGCCAGTCGGGTGGGGAATCAGCGAACAGATCGCCGGTCATGCCGCGCCTTCACGCTCGAGCAGTGCGCGCTTGCGCGCCACCCCCCAGCGATAGCCGGAAAGATCGCCGTTGAGCCGGACCACGCGATGGCAAGGGATGGCCACCGCCAGCGTGTTTGCGGCGCAGGCGCCAGCGACCGCGCGCACTGCGCGCGGGGCACCGATGCGCTCGGCAATCTCGCGGTAGCTGGCGGTCTCGCCCGGCGGGATCTCGCGCAGAGCCTGCCAGACGCGCTGCTGGAACGCGGTGCCGCGGATGTCCAGCGGCAGCGCCAGACCCAGCTGCGGGGCCTCGACGAAGCCGACCACGCGGGCCACCACCTGTTCGAAAGCCGCATCGCCGCCGACCAGTTCCGCTTGCGGGAAGCGATCCTGCAATTCGCGCACCAGGGCGGCCGCGTCGTCGCCCAGCGAGATCGCGCACAGGCCGCGCGCGCTCTGTGCCACCAGTAGCGCACCGAGCGAACATTGCGCCACCGCGAAACGGATGGTGACGCCGGCGCCGCCGCGCCGGTACGCGGCCGGCTGCATGCCGAGCACGGCGCCCGCTTCCTCGTAGAAGCGGCTGCCCGCGTTGTAGCCGGCATCGAATACCGCGTCGGTCACTGCAGCACCGGCGGCCAGCCGTGCCCGTACCCGCTCGGCACGCAGCGCGGCGGCGTAGTCGCGCGGGGTGACGCCGGTCACCGCCTTGAACACGCGGTGCAGGTGATGCGGGCTCAGGCCGACGGTCCGGGCCAGTTCGGCGAGCGACGGTGGCGTCTCGGCGGTTTCGATCAGCCGGCAGGCCGCGGTTACCGCTTCGGCGTGGCGCGGCTGGGCATCACTCGGCCGGCAACGCTTGCAGGCGCGAAATCCGGCCGCTTCGGCCGCAGTGGCATCGGCGAAGAAGCGCACGTTCTCAGGTCGTGGTGTGCGGGCCTTGCACGAGGGTCGGCAGTAAACGCCGGTGCTGCGCACCGCATAGACGAACTGGCCGTCGCTGCTGCCATCACGCGTGATGACGGCCTGCCAGCGTGGATCGGTTTCGGTGGCGGGGGAGAAGGGTTGGGCTGGCGCGTTCATGGCATCGTCCATGGCAAACATCATGAGCGCATGATGCGCCGCGCGGCAACCGGCGGCTTCCCGTTCCTTGCGCGGCAATGCAGGCCGCAATGTCTGCAGCGTGCCGGCCTGCCTTCGGTCGGATCATCCGGACCGGCGATGGCAGGCGCTTGCGGCAAGGCTTGGGTGCGGCGGCCTAGAATGGCTGCGATCCGCCGGAGGAGTGCGCATGCTGAGCCAGTTCGCCGCCATCCTGCCCGCGCGCATGGTCGAGCATCGCATTGAACGCTGGCTGGCGCGCTGGGCTGGGATGGACGACCTTGCCATCGCGCTGGTGCTGTGGAACGGCCGCCGCTTCGCGCTCGGTGCTGCGCCCCGTGTTGTGCTGAGGCTGACCTCGCCGCGTGCGTTGCCGCACTTGCTGCAGCCGTCGCTCAGCACGCTGGGAGCTGCCTATGTGGAAGGGCTGCTGGATATCGAGGGTCCCATCCTCGAGGTGATCCAGCAGGTGGCGCGATTGGCTGCCCACGACGGGCAGTCGCTTCCCTCCCGCACGCAGCGACGTGCGCATAGCCGGCAGCTCGATGCGGCATCGATCCAGCAGCATTACGACGTGTCCAACGAGTTCTACCGGTTGTGGCTGGACGAGGACATGGTCTATTCCTGCGCTTATTTCCGCTCAGCGCAGGACAGTTTGGCGCAGGCGCAGCAGCAGAAGATCGACCACATCCTGCGCAAGATCCGGCTACAGCCCGGCCAGCGCCTGCTCGATGTGGGCTGCGGCTGGGGAGCGCTGGTGCTGCGTGCCGCCAGTGCTTTTGGGGCGCGCTGTGTCGGTGTCACGCTGTCGCATCGGCAGTTCGAGCTTGCCAGCGAGCGGGTGCGCGCAGCCGGTTTGTCCGATCGTATCGAGATCCGCCTGCAGGATTATCGCGATGTGGCCGAACGCTACGATCGCGTGACCAGCGTCGGCATGTTCGAGCACGTGGGTCTAGCCAACCTGCCAGACTATTTCGTGCGGATCGGCGAGCTATTGGCGGATGACGGTGTGGCGATGAACCACGGGATCACCAGTACCGATCCCGACCCTGGCGCCACGCCCTTCGGTGGCGGGGATTTCATCGACCACTACGTATTCCCCAATGGCGAGCTGCCGCACATTGGTTTCGTGCTCGAGGCCATTTCCAATGCGGGGCTCGAAGCCACCGACATCGAAAACCTGCGCCTGCACTACGCGCTGACGCTACGCGAATGGAGCGGGCGCTTCGAGCACCAAGCGCAGCGCCTGCTCACGATCGCCGGCGAGCGGCGCTTCCGTATCTGGCGCGCCTACCTGGCCGGTTGCGCTTATGCCTTCGAGCACAACTGGGTGGCCCTGCACCAGATCCTGGTGTGCAAACCGGGCCGGCTGGACCAGTACCCGCTGCCGCTGACGCGCGACTATATGTACCCGCCATGAAAAACGCCGCCCCGGTGGGCGGCGTTCTTGTCCAAGGTGCGGTCGTCAGGCGGCGGCGCGCTGACCGATCTGGGCGTTGAGCGAGGCATACACCTGGCGCAGTCGCGATTCCAGCTCTTCCAGCTGCTGGCCGAGCTGGCGGTCCATGTCTTCCAGCTCCTCGATGCGGTCTTCCAGCGTGTCGGTCGCCTTGTGGATGCGCTTGATGCTTTCCAGGCGGCGGCGCAGCTGCAGCTGGTGCTCGCGCACCTGCGTTTCCATCGGCGCCATCACCGCTTTCAGCCAGTTGTCGACGTCGCGGTTGGCCACTTCGAACACGTAGACCACGCGGCTTGCCACCGTTTCGAAGAACTTGGCGGTCAACCGGCCCTGGCTGGTGGTCAACAGGTTGCTGATGGTGTTGAAGTGCTCGCGGAACGATTTTTCCAGCCGCGCCAGTTCCTTGTGGTACTTCAGCGTGGAGAACGGCGGCGGCGTGACCTGGCCCAGGCCGTGTTCCTCGCTGAACTTCTTGTACATCGCGGCCATCATCGCCTGGATTTCGGCGACCTGTTCGGCGGATTTGCTGATGTTGCCGTTCACGTCCTTGAAGAAGCGATCCATGATGGCGCGCAGGCCCCCCTCGCCGAACGAGAACAGACTGCGTTCCATGTCGGCGCGAATGCGGGCGATTTCGGCCTTGAGCGCATCCATGCCGAGCAGGGTCAGCAGCTGGTTGGTCTGCTGGCTGAACACGCTGCGCAGCGCCTGGAAGCGCACCAAGCCTTGTTCGAAATGCTTCTTGTCGGTCTGCACCTTGCCCATCATCTGCGCGACCACGTCCTGGTTCTTGCCGCGCAGCTTGGTCAGTTCATCGAGCTGCTCGGTCAGGCCGGAGCGGCGGGTGCCGAGGATGCTGCGGGTGGAACCGACGATGTCCTCGACCTCGGTCACCGTGCTGTCGCGCACGATATCCTGCTTGGCGGGCAGCAGCTCGCTGGAGAGCGCGGTCTCCAGCTTCATCAGCTGCGCGCGTTCGAGTAGCTCGTCGTTGTTCTGTACCTTGGCGATCAGCGCCTTCTGCGCCGACACCGGGTAGACCTGGCGTTCGGGCACGCCCAGCAACTGGGCCGTGGTGGTCACCTGCTTGGTGATCTCGGCATCGATTTCGCCCTGGGTCTTGAGGTCATCCCACAGCCCGTCGATCTTGTTGAGCACGACGAGGCGGCCGCTGGTGCCACCCTGCACCTTGCCAATGTGGTTGCGCCACACGTCGATATCGCTCTTGGTCACGCCGGTGTCGGCGGCCAGAATGAACAGGATGGCGTGGGCGTTGGGCAGCAGGTTGAGTGTCAGTTCCGGCTCGGTACCGATGGCGTTGAGCCCAGGGGTGTCGAGAATGACGAGGCCCTGCTCCAGGAGCGGGTGCGGGAAGTTGATCACCGCATGGCGCCAGGCCGGGATCTCGATCATGCCGTCGGCACCGACGGTCATCTTCTGATCCGGATCTTCCTCATTGTAGAGGCCGTAGCTCTGCGCCTCCTCGATCGGCACGCGCTTGGTCTGGCCCACCTGGCGGAACGCGGCAAGCATCGCTTCGGCGTTGTCGAGGTCGAGGAGGATGGTCTGCCATTCCTCGGGGTAGCGGCGGTATTCGCTGGTGGTGACGTTCTGTGCACGCGTCTCGATCGGCAGCAGCTGGATCGCCGGCGGGCGCTTCTCGTCGTACAGCAGCTCGGTCGGGCACATGGTGGTGCGGCCGGCCGACGAGGGCAGCACGCGCTGCCCGTAGTGCGCGAAGAAGATGGCGTTGATGAGCTCGGACTTGCCGCGCGAGAACTCGGCGACGAAGGCGATGTTGAGCTTGTCGTCCTTCAGCTTGTCGAGCAGCGTCTGCACGCGTAACTGGGTCTGGGCGTCGTCCAGGTCCTGCTCGGTCAGCCAGCGCGCCAGTTGCGACACCGACTGTGACAGCTGGCCGCGCCAGGCGCTGTAGGCCTGGAAGTCGCCAACGAGGCGATCACTGGGGTCGTTCACCGCCAGATCGTTCATGTGCAGGTAGTCCATGCTCAGCTCCCCGAGGGCCTTCTTGTATCTTGCAAACCCGCTGCTCAATGCTGGCAGGACGGGCAGAAATAGGTGGCGCGCTGGCCTTGCCGGATCTGCTGGATCGTAGTGCCACACACGCGGCAGGGCTCCCCTTCCCGACCGTAGGCATAGCACTGCAGCAGAAAGTAGCCTTCGCGACCATCGCTGTCGACGAAATCGCGCAACGTGCTGCCACCCTGGGCGATCGCATCTGCGAGCGTTTCCTTGACGGATTTCGTCAGGTTTTCGATCTCGATGCGACTAAGGCTGGCGGCGGCGCGCCTTGGATCCACGCGCGCGCGAAACAACGATTCCGACGCGTAGATATTACCCACTCCCACGACGATATGGTTATCCATGATGACCTGTTTCACGGCCGATTGCCGACGGGCGAGCTGCGCCGCGAGATGGTCGGCGCTAAAGTCGTCTGACAGTGGCTCCGGCCCGAGCGCCGCGAGCAGTGGGTGTGTAAGCGGATTGCCGTTCTGCCAGAGCACCGCGCCGAAGCGTCGCGGATCGCGAAAGCGTAGCCGGCGACCGTTGTCGAACACGATGTCGACATGGTCGTGCTTTTCCGGTGGAAAGGCCTCGGTGAGCGCGCGCAGCGTGCCGCTCATGCCCAGATGCACGATCAGCGTGCCAGCAGGAAAGCGGAACAGCAGGTATTTGGCGCGCCGTTCGAGCGCCAGCAGCGGCTGGTCGGTGACGTGCTCGGCGAGCTCGGGCGGGATCGGCCAGCGCAGTCTGTGCTCGCGCACGATGAGCTCGGTGACTCGGGCGGCATCGACATGCGGGGCGATGCCGCGTCGGGTGGTTTCCACTTCAGGCAGTTCGGGCATTGGCAGCGCTTTGGACGGGGTGGCGGGAATTCACTTAAACTGGCCGTGTCCAATCACAGCCAACCTTACTCCGGATTGTGCCATGGCCTTCACTGAACGCGCGTGCCGACCAGCCCTGTTGTCCCTGCTGCTTGCCTTGGGCCTGAGCGCGTGCGCCACGCCGCAGCCGGCGCAGCAGGCAGCCAGCGAGGTCGCCGAGGCGGATACGCCCGAAGCACCCGAAGTCGAGCCGAGCTATCCATCGCAATCGCTGTCCGAGGATATGCTGCTGCGTTTCCTGGTCGGCGATATCGCGCTGCAGCGTGGCAATACCCAGCTCGCGTCGCAGGCCTGGGCGGAGCTCGCGCAAAAGAGCAGCGATGCGCGTGTGGCCAAGCGTGCCACCGAGGTGGCGATCGCCGCCGGCCAGTTGAACCAGGCGCTGGATGCCTGCGCACGCTGGATCGATGCCGCGCCGCAATCGCCCGAAGCCCGGCAGATCATGGTCAGCCTGCTGATCCGCGCCAATCGCCTGGACGACGCTCGCCCGCACCTTCAGGCCTTGCTGTCGATGCAGCCCAAGGAGGTGGCGCCGTTCCTGCTGCAATTGCATCGGTTGTGGGACAAGCAGACCGATCGCAAGGCGGCACTGAAGTTGACCCAGGAGCTGGCCGCCGGCTATGACGGCCTGCCCGAAGCGCATTTCGCGCTGGCAGTCGCCTATGCCAATGCCGATCTCAAAGCGTCGTCGTTGACCGAACTTGACCGGGTGGATGTGCTGCGTCCGGCATGGGAGCCGTCGCTGCTCTATCGCGCACAGTTGCTGGAAGACCAGCCTGACGCGCAACGTGCATTCCTGGAAAAAGCCGTGCGTGCCGCGCCCAAGTCGGCCGAACTGCAGAATGCATTGGCGCGCAGCTATGCCGAGGCCAAGCGTTACCCGGAAGCAGCTGCGGCCTACGACAAAGCACAGGAGCTGGCACCGGGTGATCTCGAATCGCTGGTCGGCGCTGGCCTTATCGCCATCGAACAGCGGCAGTTTGACAAGGCCAATGCGCTGTTGTCGGCTGCCGTCGCCAAGGCGCCACGCCAGACGCGCAATCTGCATTACTACCTGGGCGTGGTTGCCGAGGAACAACAGCGCTGGCCGGATGCCGTGCGCTGGTACGAAGGAGCGGAAGGCGAGCTCAAGTCCATGGCTGATCGCCATCTGGTGCGCGTCTACGCCAAGCTCGGCCGCGTGGCGGATGCCCAGGCGCTGATTGCCAAGATGCCGGTCGACAGCGCGGACGCCCGTGCCGAGAAGGCGCAGACCGAGGCCCAGCTATGGCGCGAGGCCAAGGATTATGCACGCGCCTATTCGGTGCTCACCGATGCGCTCAAGGCAAGCCCTGATACGCCGGAGCTGTTGTATGACCGCTCACTGATCGCCGATCTGATGAATGATCTTGGCCGTGCCGAGGCCGATCTGCGTCGCTATATCGAGCTCAAGCCCGGCAATGCGATGGGCCTGAATGCACTCGGCTATACGCTGGCCAACCGTTCGACCCGGCTCGACGAAGCCCAAGGCTATCTGGAGCAGGCGATTACGCTGGAGCCGGAGAACCCGGTGATCATCGATAGCCTGGGCTGGTTGCGCTATCGGCAGGGCCGTCTTGCCGAGGCGCGCGAGTTGCTGCAGAAGGCACACGCCAAGCTACCCGATCCGGAAATCGCTGCCCATCTGGCCGAGGTGCTGTGGCAACTTGGCCGCAAGGATGAAGCGCGCAAGGTCTCCACTGCGGCGCAACAGCTCGATCCGCGCAACGACGTGCTGCGCGAGACGGTGCAACGGCTGGGCATGCAGCCTTGAGCGCTTGGCGTTCTGCACTGGCCGTCGGCGCGGTCGCCCTGCTCGCGGGTTGTGCCAGCGTGCCGAGCACGCCGGATGTACCGAGCGACTTCGCGGCGGACGGCCGGCTGGCCGCGCGCGGCGAGGTGGCGGGCCGGCCGGTCAACGAGAGCGCCAATTTTCGCTGGCGTCGTAGCGGCGAGCGGATCGATGTCGAGCTGGGTAGCCCGCTCGGCGACACCCAGGCGCGGTTGGCGGTGACACCCGGCGAGGCGACGCTGACGCTGGCCGACGGCCGCAGCGCCTCTGCGCCCGATGCCGATGCCCTGCTGACGCAGCTCACCGGTCTCGCCTTGCCCGTCTCCTATTTGCGTTGGTGGCTGGAAGGTGAGCCGGCACCGGAGCTGGCGCTCGACGAGCTGGCTGCCGACGGTGCCACCCGCCGCTTTGCCCAGGCAGGCTGGCAGGTGGCGCTGTTCGATGCCACACCCTATCCCAAACGCCTGACACTGAACCGTGAAGGCTTCGAAGTCCGCATCGCTGTCTCCTCCTGGCAATGACCATCTCTTTCCCGTGGCAGGCCTATCCGGCCCCGGCCAAGCTCAACCTGTTCCTGCATATCGTTGGCCGTCGTGACGACGGATACCATCTGCTGCAGTCGGTGTTCCAGCTGATCGATATCGCCGACACCATCCATCTGCGCGTGCGGGATGACGGCGAGATACACCACCACAATCCGATCCCAGGCGTGCCTGCGGACACCGACCTCACCGTGCGGGCGGCCCGCTTGCTGCAGCAGGAAACTGGCTGCCGCCTTGGTGCCGACATCCGCGTCGACAAGCGCCTGCCCATGGGCGGGGGCATCGGCGGCGGCAGCTCCGATGCGGCCACTGTGCTGTTGGCGTTGAACCGGCTCTGGGCGCTGAACCTCGACCGCAGCCGGCTGATGCAGCTGGGTGTGCAGCTGGGGGCCGATGTGCCGTTCTTTATCTTCGGCCGCAATGCCTTCGTTGAGGGTATCGGCGAGGTGATGACGCCGGTGGAGACGCCACGTGGTTGGTACGTCGTGCTGCATCCCGGCATACATGTGCCGACGCCTGCGATCTTCAAATCGACGGCCTTGCGCCGCGATTGCCCGACCGTCTCCGTGCACGGTATCGACTATGCCAAAACGGAAAATGTCATGGAATCAGTGGCTTGCTCGCTGTTCCCGCAAGTGGCGGCGGCGCGGGATTGGCTTGGCCAATATGCGCCGGCACGCATGACCGGCTCCGGCGCATGTGTTTTTGCATTTTTCGCTTCACAAACCGAAAGTAGCTATGTATTATCTCGGTCTCCTGACGAGTTGACCGGCTTCAACGCTAAGACACTCGATCAGCACCCGTTATATGAATACGCTGATTGAAAGATCGACGAATTCATTAGGGGAGTCGCCAAGTTGGTTAAGGCATCGGATTTTGATTCCGACATTCGAGGGTTCGAATCCTTCCTCCCCTGCCAGTTTCAAGAACAGAAAAGCGTGTAATCCCGATTACACGCTTTTCGTTTTTCAAGGCTAGCAAATGGCTTACGACAGCCTCATGGTGTTCACCGGCAATGCTAATCCCAAGCTTGCCGAAAGTGTCGTCAATCACCTCGACATCTCGCTGGGCCGCGCTTCGGTCGGCCGTTTCTCCGATGGCGAAGTGACGGTGGAACTGCTGGAAAACGTGCGCGGTCGTGACGTGTTCGTGTTGCAGTCCACCTGTGTGCCGACCAACGACAACATCATGGAAGTGATGCTGATGGTCGATGCGCTGAAGCGCGCGTCGGCTGGCCGCATCACCGCTGCCATCCCGTATTTCGGCTATGCCCGCCAGGATCGCCGCCCGCGTTCGGCCCGCGTGCCGATTTCGGCCAAGATCATTGCCAACATGCTGCAGGTCGCTGGTGTTGACCGTGTGTTGACCGTCGATGTGCATGCCGACCAGATTCAGGGTTTCTTCGATATCCCGGTCGACAACATCTACTCGACCCCGGTGCTGCTGGCGGATATCCGTGCGCAGAACCACGACAACCTGATGGTGGTAAGCCCGGACGTCGGCGGTGTGCTGCGTGCCCGCGCCATGGCCAAGCAGTTGAATGTCGACATGGCCATCATTGACAAGCGTCGCCCCAAAGCTAACGTGGCCGAGGTGATGCACATCATCGGCGATGTGGCCGATCGCACCTGTGTGATCATCGACGACATGATCGATACCGCCAACACGCTGTGCAAGGCTGCTGCCGCGCTGAAGGCGCATGGTGCCAAGCGCGTGCTGGCTTATGCCACCCACCCGGTGTTCTCGGGCGCTGCAGTCGAGCGTATCCTGCAGTCGGACCTCGACGAAGTGGTGGTGACCGATACCATTCCGCTGTCCGAAGCGGGGCAGGTGTCGGACCGGATTCGTGTCGTTTCGATCGCCGGCCTGCTGGCCGAGACGATGCGCCGCATCAACAACGAGGAATCGGTGTCCTCGCTGTTTGTGGATTAATTGAATGAAAACGGCCTCGCCGATGGCGGGGCCGGCCTTATTTGGGGGAATCGTCCCCCGGATCGGGCGCCACCTGGTCGCGGGATGGCGTCTGTTTTTGACTGGAGCAAGACCATGACCTACGAAATCAGCGCTGAATCGCGCGATCTGCAGGGTACGGGTGCGAGCCGCCGCCTGCGCAAGGCCGGCCAACTGCCCGGCATCGTTTTCGGTGGCAACAAAGAGCCGAAGGCGATTTCGCTCGATCACAACAGCATGTACTACAAGTTGCAGGAAGAAGCGTTCCACACCAACCTCGTGAAGCTGACCGTTGGCGGCGAAACCGAGCAGGTGCTGGTGCGCAACGTGCAATACCACCCGTTCCGCCAGCTGGTGCTGCACGTTGACTTCCAACGCGTCGACGACAGCACCAAGGTTGAACTGAAGGTTCCGCTGCACTTCAAGAACGGCGATACCTCGCCGGGCGTGAAGCTGCAAGGTGGTACCATCAGCCACATCCTGAACGAAGTGTTGGTGCGTTGTGTGGCGACCAAGATCCCCGACTTCGTCGAAGTGGATCTCGGCAACCTCGACGCTGCCCACGGCTCGGTCCACCTGTCGGACCTCAAGCTGCCGGAAGGCGTGGAACTGGTATCGCTGGTTCGCGGCGAAAACCTCGGCGTGGCCAACCTCAACGGTGCCAAGGCCGGCGAGTAATCGCAGACCTGAAGTACAAAAAAGCCGGCGCAAGCCGGCTTTTTTGTTGGGTGGCAAACCGGGGTGAACAGCTCAGTGACGCAGGATATTCGCCACTTCGCGCTGGCCAGTGTCGGCGGCACCGCGATGGCCGGAGCGGCGCAGTGCGGTCAGCCATTCCTCGACCAGTGCTTCGAGCGCTTCACCGTCCTTCAGCGTGGCGAAGCGCTCGGCGAGCTTGGATTCCCAGCTCTCGCCAAGGAATTCACGGGTGATGCGGATCACCACGTGCTGCACTTGGCTCAGTCGTGCGTCGGGGGGCAGCTTGTCATAAGGCGTGTGGACCACCGGGGCGTGCGAGGCAGCGTCGCCCGAAATCGGCATGATCAGATTGAGCTGCTGCAGCAGCCGGATCACGTCGCTCGCACCCGGCATCAGCGAGGCCAGATCGTCGAAGTTGCGACGGCCGTCGACCATGATCAACAGTTGCCGTGCCTTGAGCGGTACTTGGCCGCTGCGTTCGGTCAATTCGCGTTGGCCCAGTTCGGTTTTCTGGTAGACAGTTGCCATTTCGCCTTCCCCCAACAGTATCGCTGTTTTCTAATTTAGGGGAAGAGTACCGCGCTGCACAGCATTTGCTTACATTTTTAAGCCAAAAATCTCGGCCTTTGCCGACAAACGGTTTATTCTTGGCGCCATGCTGTCTCGAATATACGTTTCTCTACAATGCGCCGTAAGAGTGTAGGCCGGACAAGAACATGTTGACGCCGATGAAGGCAAAGGTGGTGACCAGCAGACCGACGACCGACCACCAGGCCAGCACGGTACCCCGCCAGCCCTTGACCAGCCGCACATGCAGCCAGGCGGCATAGTTCAGCCAGACGATCAGTGCCCAGGTCTCTTTCGGATCCCAGCTCCAGTAGCCGCCCCAGGCCTCTGCCGCCCACAGCGCACCGAGGATGGTGGCGATGGTAAAGAACAGGAAGCCGACGGCAATGGCCTTATACGACACCTCGTCCAGCGTTTCCGGCCTGGGCAGGAAGCTTGCCAGCACGCCACGATTCAAGGCCAGCAGCACCATGCCGGCTGCAGCCAGGATGAACAGCGCGACAAAGCCGGTGCCGGCGCCCAGCGCGGGGAACCAGGTGCTGCCCTGGATCTGGAATGCGATGCCCGCCGTTGCCAGCAACCCAGCAAGGCCGTAGAGCGGCAGTTTCCGGCTGGCGGGCAGCGCCTCGCCCGGTACGGCCAGCAGCCACGCCATGCCCAGCATGGCCGCAAGGCCGAATGCGCCGTAGCCGACGAAGTTGGCCGGGACGTGGATCTTCATCCACCACGATTGCAGGGCCGGGATCAGCGGCTGGATCTCATGGGCCTGGCGATCGAGGCTGTACCACAGGATGAAGCAGACGGCGGCGGAGATCACCAGCAGTACGAAGGCGCCCATGGCGCGTGCCTGGAACTTGGCTTCGTAGTAGAGGTACATCAGCGCCGTGATCAGGCAGAACAGCACGAATACTTCGTACAGGTTGGAAACCGGGATGTGGCCGACATCGGCGCCGATCAGATAGCTCTCGTACCAGCGCACCAGCTTGGAAACGAGTGCGGCGGCAGCGGCGGCCCAGGTAAGGCCGGAGGCGATGGAGAGCGCGGTGGCGGAGCGGCGCAGCAGCCCCAGCCAGTACAGCGCGGTGGCGAGGAAGAACAGCACGCACATCCACATCACGGCCGATTGGCTCGACAGCATGAACTTGAGGCCGAACACCGTCTGGCCCCGAGCCAGCTCGCCCTGGTACAGCGCGATGGCGCCGAGTGCGATGACGGTACAGACAGGCAGGAATACGCGCATTGGTCGCCAGAACCAGCCGAACCAGATGATGCCGCCGACCGATGCCGCCAGAATGCCCTGCTCGTAGTAGTCCATGAACTCGCGATAGCGGCTGAACGCGATAAAGCCGGCCGCAATCACCAGGAGGGCAAAGGCGAAATCGAGCGGGCTGCGCCGCAACAGAGGGATGGGGGCGTTCATGGAGATTCCTTGTCTTCGGGCAGCAACGCGGCCACGTGACGGGCAAAGCTGCGATCGAGTTCGCCATCGTGGCGGTTGGCAGTCATCGCGACCAGCGTGCGGCCATTTGACGCGCGCAGCCACAGCCGCTCCTCGCGCAGGTAGAACATGCAGTAGATACCGATCACCAGCAACAGGCAGCCCAGGTAGACGATGGCCTGGCCGGGCGCGCGCGCCAGCTGGAAGCCGCTGGCCTGCACCTGTTCGAAGCCGGTGAACTGCAGGTAGACGGGGCCGCCGTACTCAAACATGCCGCTCGCGGCAACCAGGCTGTCCATCAGGAAGCGATATTGCTTGGTGTCGACCGCGATGGGGGCGAGCCCAGCCTGCTGTTGTGCCAGATCCATCGCATCGATGGCGGCCCCCTGCAGGATCTTCAGATAGGTCTGCGCCACCGTATCGCGCTGGGCGGCCGGCACCTTGGCCTTGAGGAAGGCATCGAGTGACGGGAAGCCGCCACGGCCGAACTGCGCCAGCACATTCTGCGTCACCTGTTCGAACTGTTCGCGGTTGGTGGCGGAGAAGCCACCACCCTGGAAGGCCTTCTCCGCGGTGCGGCGGGCGATTTCGGGGAACTGCGTTGGATCGAGCAGCGCGGCGCGCAGCCGCAGGAAGGTGGCGGGGCTGGCCTCGGCATCGAGCGGAATGCGCACAAAGGCGAACTGCTCGGCCACCTCGCGGCGCAGGCCGGTGAGCTGGTACAACGCGTCGTTCTCGGCGAAGGGGGCGAGGTAGTTCAGATATTCGACTGCCTGGCCGGCATCGTCGCGCAGCTTGAACTGGATCGATGGCCCCAGATTGCGCAGATTGTGTTCGCCCTTCACCGATTGCGCCTCGGTCAGCGCCTGCTCGAAGCGGCTGACCGCAACGGTCGATGTTTCCTTTTGCGTGCGCCCGAGGTTCTCGATATTGAACACGCGCAGGTCGCCGAACTCGAGCTTGTAGCTGCGCCCGTCGATGGACAGCGCCTGTGCGCTTTGCGATTGGGCTGCCAGCGGCTGCGGCGCGGGCTTGCCGCCGAGCGGCCATAGCTGCAGCGTAAGCGGCGAGCCGCCATCACCGAAGCTGGCCTGGTAAATGGCCACACCGTCGTATACCAGTGGCTTGTTCACCTCGATGGTGGCGCTCTTGAGTACCTGTCCACTCTTGCGGTCGAGCACGTCGACGTCGGAGGCGAAGCGCTTGGGCTGGCCGGTGCTGTAGTGCTCGACATGGAAGCGCTTGAGCCGCAGCGCGAACGGCAGGTCCTGGACGAAATAGCCCTGGCCGGAATTGAGGAAGATGACGTCGCCGGTGCCGCCTTCCGGCAAGGTCACGTTGCCGCGGAACGCGAGGTTGTCCATCGGCAGCCGGCTTTGCGGCGGTACCTGGCTTTGTGGCAGATCGCGGGTTTCCGCCACCTTGCTGCCGGTGAGCTCGCGCAGCTTGAGCGGCAGGTTGCCATCAAGCAGGCCGCCGATGCAGATCACCACGATGGCGGCATGGGCGAAGAAATAGCCAAGGCGCTGGCCGGCGCCCTTCTTGGCGGCGATGACGCGTACGCCCTCGGCCTCACGCTCGCGAAAGCGGAAACCCTGTGCGGCGAGATACTGCCGGGCCTGCACCGCATCGAGTTCGCGATCGGCTTCGGCATGATGGGCCATCAATCGCAGCGAATTGTGGCTGGCGTTCTCCCGGAAGCTCTTGATATCGCGCAGCATGCCGGGCAGGTGGCGCCAGATGCACAGCGAGATCGAGATGACCAGGAACAGCAGCAGCAGCAGGAACCAGCTGGCGTGGTAGACATCGAACAGGCCGAGCGGCTCGAAGAAGCGGAACCAGAAATCACCGAACTCGATGCGGTAGTTCACATACGGTTCGTTCTGCTTGAGCACCGTGCCGATGACGGCGGCGATGGCCAGCACCACGAGTAGGCCGATGGCGAAGCGCATCGACGACAGCAGGTCGAACAAGGCGCGGCCAAAAGAGAGATGTTTGAGGCGTTTATCGGTCATAAAAGCGACAAGGGGCGTGCAAACGCCCCTTGTGATTGGTACGGTCCCCGGCTTAGGGCCGGTAAGGCCGGATTAGTTCAGGGCCTGGATGTATTCCGAGACAGCCTTGATCTCGGCATCCGACAGCTTGGCGGCGACCTGGGTCATCACGGTGTTGTTGGCGCGCTCGCCCGAGCGGAAGGCCTTGAGCTGGGCTTCGGTATAGCTGTTGTGCTGACCGGCCACGCGCGGGAATTGGGCCGGGATGCCGGCGCCGTTCGGGCTGTGGCAGGCCATACAGGCCGGTACGCCCTTGGCTGCGATGCCGCCGCGATAGATTTTCTTGCCGGCTTCGATCAGCGCCTTGTCCGAAGCGCCCTTGGCCTTCGGTTGCTGAGCGGCGAAGTAGGCGGCGACATTCTTCATATCGGCGTCGGACAGCGGGCTGGCCATGCCGAGCATCACCGGGTTCTTGCGAACCTGCTTCTTGAACTCGGTCAGTTGCTTGACGATATATTCGGGGTGCTGACCGGCGAGATTGGGGTTGGCCGCGGCCACGCTGTTGCCGTCGGCGCCATGACAGGCAGCACAGACGGTATCGACGATCTGCTTGCCCTTGGCCGGATCACCCTTGCCGGCTGCGAATACGGAAGGGCTCATCAGCACTGCTGCAAGCGTTGCGACGAATACTGCGGCCTTAGGCGCACTGCGCATAACCCTGCTCCCTCAAATCTATTGTTGTCGCGGCCTTCCGGCCGGCATGCGATCAAATCCTGTTATTCTATACGAAGACTTTTCACCCCACCACACACCATGTCCCTGTTCCGCGGCCTGCAATTTCTTACCACCGTCAACGACTTGCGTACCTTGCCGCAAGAAGGCGTTGAAGTGGCTTTCGCCGGGCGTTCCAACGCGGGCAAGTCCAGCGCGATCAATACGCTGGCCAATCACACGCGCCTCGCTTTCGTCTCCAAGACGCCGGGACGCACGCAGCATATCAACTACTTCGATTTTGGTGCAGAACGTCGGCTGGTCGATCTGCCAGGCTACGGCTACGCGGAAGTGCCGGCGGCCGTGCGTGCGCATTGGGAAAAGTTGCTCGGGCAGTATCTGGTGGGACGGAGCAACCTGATCGGCCTTGTGCTGATCATGGATGCGCGCCGGCCGCTCACTGAACTTGATCGGCGCATGCTCGACTGGTTCCTGCCCACCGGCAAGCCGGTGCACTGCCTGTTGACCAAGGCGGACAAGCTGTCGCGCCAGGAGCAGACCAAGATCCTGCGGGAAGTGGAAAAGGAATTCGACGGTCAGCCGCAGCTCACGGTGCAGCTGTTTTCCAGCCTGAAGAAGCAGGGCATGGAGAAAGTCGAGGAAGTGGTGGGGGCTTGGTTTGCTGCGGCCGCCGGCGACATGACAGACGGTGCTTAGTCTGGCTTGAACTTTCTTAACGGATTCCTATCTTATGAGTCAGGTGCGCCCCTGCACCTCCCGCTTTTCCTCCCTGAGCGGGTGCCCTGGCTACATGCCAGGGCCGTTATGCCCCGGTCACTCTCCCCTTGGACCGGGGTTTCTTTTTGTATGTCGCCACGCAGCTGCCGAGTAAAAGAAAAACGCGCCGTCAGGCGCGTTTTTCTTTTGGTTCAAACCTGGGTTACAAGCCAAGCCGCTGGCAGACAGTACTGACCGCGCCCGAGGCATTGAGCGTGTAGAAATGCAGGCCGGGCGCACCGCCCGCCACCAGCTTGTCGCACAGCTCGGTGACCACGTCGAGCCCGTAGGCGCGGATGGCCGCCGAGTCATCGCCGAACGAGGCCAGCCGCAAACGCAGCCAGCGCGGGATCTCGGCGCCGCACATGTCGGAGAAGCGCGAGAGTTGGCTGAAGTTCTGGATCGGCATGATGCCGGGGTAAATCGGCACGTTCACGCCGCGGGCGCGTACTTCGTCGACGAAGCGGAAGTAAGCATCGGCGTTGAAGAAGTACTGTGTGATCGCGGCATCGGCGCCGGCGTTGACCTTGGCGACGAAATTGCGGATGTCGGCCTCGGCGTTGGCCGATTGCGGATGGTATTCCGGGTAGGCCGCGACTTCGATGCGGAACCAGTCGCCATGCTGCTCGCGGATGAAGGCGACCAGTTCGTTGGCGTAGCGGAATTCACCGACGTCGACCATGCCGGACGGAATGTCGCCGCGTAGCGCGACGATGCGGCGGATGCCGTGTTCGCGGTAGTCGGCGAGCAAGGCCGCGATGGCCTCGCGGGTGGAGCCGATGCACGACAGGTGTGGCGCGGCGCTGAAGCCTTCGCGCTGGATTTCCAGCACGGCATTGCGCGTGCCTTCCTGCGTGGTGCCGCCGGCACCGAAGGTCACCGAGAAGAACTCGGGTTTGAACTGTGCCAGTGCCTGACGGGTGGCGCGCAGTTTTTCCACGCCTTCCTGGGTCTTGGGCGGGAAGAATTCGAAGCTGATGTGGGATTTGCTTGTAGTCATCGCAGCGTCCGGGGAAGCGACAGCACCGGTTTGGCCCGGTGCCGGTCTCGCATCAATAGCGGTAGTGGGCCGGCTTGAACGGGCCTTCCTTGGGCACGCCGATGTAGGCGGCCTGCTCATCCGACAGCGTGGTGAGCTTGGCGCCGATCTTCTTCAGGTGCAGGCGGGCGACCATCTCGTCCAGATGCTTGGGCAGCACGTACACGCCGACCGGGTACTGATCGAGCTTGGTAAAGAGCTCGATTTGCGCCAGCACTTGGTTGGCAAACGAGTTGGACATCACGAAGCTGGGGTGGCCGGTGGCGCAGCCCAGGTTCACCAAGCGACCTTCGGCCAACAGGATGATGCGTTTTCCGTCCGGGAAGACGATGTGGTCGACCTGCGGCTTGATGTTGTCCCAGTCGTACTGGCGCAGACTGGCAACCTCGATTTCGCTGTCGAAGTGGCCGATGTTGCAGACGATGGCGTTGTGGCGCATGCGCTTCATGTGATCGTGCGTGATCACGCCGACGTTGCCGGTGGTGGTAACGAAGATGTCGGCTTCGCCGGCGATCTCATCCATCAGCACCACGCGATAGCCTTCCATGGCGGCCTGCAGGGCGCAGATCGGGTCGATCTCGGTGACCCACACGGTGGCGCCGAGGCCGCGCAGCGATTGGGCGCAGCCCTTGCCTACGTCACCGTAGCCCAGCACCACGGCGACCTTGCCGGCGATCATCACATCGGTGGCGCGTTTGATGCCGTCGACCAGCGATTCGCGGCAGCCGTACAGGTTGTCGAACTTGGACTTGGTGACCGAATCGTTGACGTTGATCGCCGGGAACGCGAGCTTGCCTTGCTCGTGCATTTGATAGAGGCGGTGCACGCCGGTGGTGGTTTCCTCGGTTACACCCTTGATGGCGGCCAAGCGGGTGGAATACCACTTCGAGTCCTTGGCGATCTGCGCTTTGATCGCGGCGTAGAGCACGGTTTCTTCTTCGTTGGTCGGGTTGGCGACCAGTGACAGATCCGATTCCGCGCGCGCGCCCAGATGCAGCAGCAGCGTGGCATCGCCGCCGTCATCGAGGATCATGTTGGCGTACTGGCCGTTGCCGAAATCGAAGATGCGGTGGGTGAAATCCCAGTACTCTTCGAGCGATTCGCCCTTGTAGGCGAACACCGGCGTGCCGGCGGCGGCGATGGCAGCGGCGGCGTGGTCCTGTGTCGAAAAGATGTTGCACGATACCCAGCGCACGTCGGCGCCCAGTGCCTGCAGTGCCTCGATCAGCACGCCGGTCTGGATGGTCATGTGCAGGCTGCCTGCGATGCGCGCACCCTTCAGCGGCTGCTGGGCGCCGTACTGTTCGCGCACGGCCATCAGGCCCGGCATTTCGGTTTCGGCAATGTTCAGTTCCTTGCGGCCCCAGGCGGCAAGGCTGATGTCGGCAACGTGGTAATCGGTGAATTCGGCCACGGTGGTACTCCTGTGTGGCCGGGGGGATGCGGCCCACCCGTCATCCCAAGCCCGGCGAGGGTTGGAAGGGGTGAGCGCCGTTGTGATGAATCCGAGCCTGGCCCGCTAGGGTGCGGATCGCAGCGCTCCTCGGAATGCCGGCATGATATCGAATCAGCTGTCGCTTGCCGAGCCCGTCGCGACTTGCGGCTGCCGCGTCACCATTACCTGGTCGATGCGCATGCGGTCGACGTCGACCACCTCGAAGCGGTAACCGGCGATGTCCACTGCCTCGGCCTTGCGCGGCAGCTTCTTCAGCGACCACATCAACAGGCCGGCCACCGTCTCGTAGTTTTCCTCGTGCGGCAGCGTATCGATGGCGAGCGCCTTCTTCAGGTCGTCGACCGGGGTGGCGCCGTCGACCAGCCAGGAATTGGCATCGCGTTGCACGATCTGCTCGTCGTCCGGGTCGAGGTCGCTGCCGATCAGGTGGCTGGTCACATCATTCAGGGTGATCACGCCGACGACGAGCGCGTATTCGTTCACGACCACAGCGAAATCATCGTGCGCCTCGCGAAAGCGCTCCAGCATGTCGGCCAGCGACAGCGTGTCGGGCACTGCCAGCAACTTATCGGGGTTGAGCCCGCCGGCCAGTTGCGCGCTGCCGCTGGCCAGTACCCGCGCCAGCAGGTGCTTGGCATCGACGCAGGCATAGGCGGTATCAATGCCGTCGCGGCACAGCGGATACTTGGCGTGCGGTGCGGCGGTGATCTTGGCGCGCAGCGCGGCGTCGTCATCGCCATCGTCGAAGTAGACCAACTGCTCGCGCGGCGTCATTGCCGAGGTGACGAAGCGCTCGGCGAGCTCGAACACATTCTCGATCACCGAATGCTCGGTGCGCGCCACCGTGCCCGCAGCGGCGCCAGCCTCGATCACCGCGACGATCTCGTCGGCCGTCACCGATTCGTCGCGGCGGGCCGGCAGCTTGAACGCGCGCAGGATGGCACTGGCGATGCCGTCGAACACCAGCACCAGCGGGCGCAACAACCATACCAGCGTCTGCATCGGCTGTACCACCGCCATCGCCAGTCGCTCGGGTGCGAGCATGGCCAGCCGCTTGGGAATGAGGTCGGCGAACTGGATGAAGAGGCCGGTGGTCAGCGCAAAAGTAACCAGGAAGCTGAAGCGCGCGGCATGCTCGGGGTTGCCCTGCCATTGCAAGAACCAGTCGCGGGCACGCTCGGAGAACACGGCATCGCCGACCAGGCCGCCGAGGATGGCGACCGCGTTGACCCCGATCTGCACCACGGTGAAGAAATCACCGGGGCGTTGCTGCAGCTCCAGCACCCGCTGCGCCGCGAGCTGCCCTTCATCGGCCAGTGCCTGCAGGCGAAAGCGTCGCGCCGCTGCGAGCGAGATCTCGGCAATGGAGAAGAAGGCGCTGGCAAGCAGCAGTACCAGCAGGATGAAAAGGCCGTTGGTCAACGTCATGGCAGGATTCCGGGATGCCTGTGGAGCATAGCGCAAAGCACGCTTCTTCCTGCCTTGGGCTGCGCGTGCATCAGCCACCAGCTATGCGGAGTGTTAATTTTTCAGTGCGGTGAATCAAAAGCGACGAGTAAGGTGAAAAGGCCTCTTCTGCGAAAGGAGTACTCCCATGCTGAAACATACTCTCTCTGCCCTTGCGGGTGCCCTGCTGCTGGCGGGGGTGCACGTCCAAGCGGACAACGTGGCGCCGGAAACTGCTACGGGTGCCAACAAGGAGCAGCACACTGAACAGAGCAAGAAAAGCCCTTCCGAACGCCGCGCTGGCATTCGCAAGATGGCGCAGGAGTCGTTGAACGAGATCTATGCCAAGCATCCGAAGGCCAAGGATGACATCGCCAAGGCCGCCGGTTATGCGGTGTTCAATACCGGCAGCGTGCAGGTGGTGTTCCTCGGCGCCGGTGGTGGCGAAGGTGTGGCCGTCAGCGGCGGCAAAGAAACCTTCATGAATGTGGTGCAGGCTAAGGCTGGCCTGGGTCTGGGCGCCAAGAATTCGCGCCTGGTGCTGGTGTTCACCGATGCTGCGGCTTACAAGAAGTTCATCACCAAGGGTTGGACGCTGGAAGGCCAGGGCACGGCTGCCGCCAAGGCTGGCGACGCTGGTGGCGATGTCACGGGCGCTGCACCGATTGCCAAGGGTGTCTATGCCTACCAGTTCACCGAGAACGGCCTGACCGCCGAAGTGACGGTGGCAGGCGGCAAGTATTCGGTCGACAAGGAGCTGAACCGCGGTAAGTAGATCGCCGCCGCTTCAGCCAGCCCCGCCACGGCGGGGCTTTTTTGCGTGCGCTACAGGCCGCGCTCGCGCTGCCACAGCGCGGCCAGCCAGGTCCAGCCTTGGCCGGCCAGGCTGCGGTGGGTGCGTTCCAGCGTCACTTGCCCGGCCAGTTCGGCCGGCAGCGCGCGGTGGTCGCAATCACCGAGCCGCACCCGGTAGGTCGCCTCCAGCGGGACCAGTGCCTGCTGTTGCTGCACCGTGCTGATGGGCCCGCCATGCACGCTGGCGAGATAGGGCTGCGGCAGTGCGTGGATGTTCACGCTTTCGGCATGCGCGCCGCGGCAGCGTATCCGGCCAAATTCCGGCAGGTTGGCGATGAATACGCCGCCGCCATCGGGGCGCAATGCATCGTGATCGCCCTCGCCGACATAGGCTTCGACTTTCAGCGTATTCCGCTCCCCGACAAGCTGGAACAGCTTCTCGCCGCGTGCCAGCCAGGCGCCGTCGGCGAGCATGGGGTTGGCGTCGACGATCCGGCCGGCAAACGGCGCGCGCACCTGCAACTGCTGGCGTTGCAGTGCGAGGCCCGATACTTCCTCGCGGGCGGCGATCCAGCGGCGGCGCAGCACATCGCCGGCTTCCTGCAGCTTGTCGGCGAATGGCTGCTGCTCCACCTGCCAACGCAATTGCGCTTCGCGCTGGCGGGCAGCCTCCAAGCGAAAGTCGAGCTCCGGTGAATCGAGCTGCGCCAGCAGCTGGCCGGCGGTGACACGGCTGCCTTCCGTGGCGGCTGCACCGCGCAGCTTGGCGGTTTCGGCGGCATAGAGCGCCTGGCTTTCGCTGGCGCTCAGCACGGCCGGAGCACGCACGCCGCCACGCCAAGGCAATACCACCACCAGCAATGCCACCACCGCGAGCACCAAGGTGCGCCGGGTGGCACGATTCCAGCCCAGCTCGCGCCGCCGTTGCCACCACTGCTTCAATTCGCGCCAGATCGGCAGAACGATGAACCAGCCCAGTTCCACGGCCAGCATGGCAAGACCCAGGGCCTTGAAGAACAGGTGATAGACCATCAGCGCAATGCCGAAGAACAGCACCAGCCGGTACAGCCAGGTAGCGAAGGCGAAGCCGATCAGGAAACGCTGGCGCTCCGGGGTGACGTGTTCGGGCACCGGATCATTGAAACCGAACAGGCGCTCGCGCAGCCACCAGCGGCCGAAGGCAAAGGCACGTTCGTGCAGATTGGGTATGTTGAGCGCATCCGACAGCAGGAAATAACCGTCGAAACGCATGAAGGGGCTGGCGTTGATCGCCAGCGTGATCAGCCAGGTGCTGGTGGCGAGCAGGAATACGCCGGCTCGAACGGGGCCGTCTGGCAGGAAGCTCCACAGCAAGGTGGCGCAGGCGGCCAGCGCTAGCTCGGCCAGCATGCCGGCTGCGCCGATCTTCAGCCTGTCCTCGCGGCGGGTCAGCTTCCACGCTTCGTTGGTATCGGTGTAAAGCACTGGCCAGAGCACGAGAAAGGCCATGCCCATGGTCGGAACGCGGCAGCCATAGCGATACGCGGTGAGCGCGTGACCGAACTCGTGCAGCACCTTGGCGAACGACAGCGCGATGCCGATGCCCAGCAGGCCGGACAAGCCGGCATAGGCGGAAAAGGTGTGGGTGAACTCGTCCCAGCGCCGCGACACCAGGAACAACCCGGTCAGCGCGAAGCCGGCGATCGTCCACCAGAACGCTGGATGGAAAACCCAGCGGGTACGCGGTGCCAGCCGCTTGAGCACCGGCATGGGGCGCAACAGCGGTATGCGGAAGAACAGGTAGTGCTTGAGTAGCCACATCGCGTGGCTCATGCGCTGCCCGGTTGCGATCCGCGACAGCCGTGCACTGTCCTCTGCACGCCACGACAGCAGCAGGCTGTGCTGGTTCAGGAACTGCAACACCGCTTCGAGATCGCCGTGATCCAGCTGCAACGTGGTTTCGCCTGCGATTGCCGCGAGCAACGCGTCCGCGTTGCCCAGCGACCAGCGTGACAGCAACTCGAAGGCCGGCCAGGACAACTCGTAGAAACGGTTGGCCGCTGGATCATGCAGCGTCCAGGTTGGCGCGCCGTGGAAGCCCGGTGGGCCGGGATGCAATGTCAGCTCCTGGCGCAGGGGAGGCAGCATCACCAGCCCAGCCACTGGCGCACGGTCGCGATTGGACGGCGCAGCGCGTAGTAGATGAACGGCACCCATTGGCCGGACAACCTGGCTGTACCGCGCAACCCCAGCCGCGGCGTGTCGTGCAGGAAGGTGGCGCGCACCCGATAGGCCAGCACGCCCTGCTCGGTCTCTTCGGCGCTGTACGAGACGCCAACGATGCGCGCGTTGAACGATTCGGTCGGGCTGGCATTGGGGTAGAGCGTGATGGTGTCGCCGACATCAAGGCCGATCTGCTCGGCAGCAGGCATGCGCGCGACCAGTTCCACCTTGCCTGGGTCGGCCAACAGCAGCACTTTCTCGCCGATGCTCACCGTCTTGCCCTGCCAGTCGTTCACATCGCCGAATACCGCCACGCCGGCGCGCTCGGCCTTCACCTGCACCCGTTGCAACTGCTCGGTCATGTACTGCAGTTCCAGCGCCTTCTGCTCAAGCTCGCCCTGCGCCAATGCCATCTTCAGCCGGCTTTCGTCGTCGGTGACGGCGAGCTGGGCCGACTGTCGGTATTCCTCAAGCGCTGTGTCGTAGGCGCGCTGGGCCACGGCACGGCGCGTCTGCAGCGCGGCGGTGTCGAGGTTGAACAGGGGCGTGCCGACGGCCACGCGCTGGTTGGGCTCGACGTAGAAGCGATCGATTACCCCGTCGAGCGGGGCGCGCACCAGGAAGGGCTGGCGCGGTGTGACTTCGGCCGGCGCCAGCACCGTGAGCTTCACGGGAATCAGGCAGGCCAGCGCGAGGCCGGCGAGGATGCGGCGCTGCAGCTTGCCAGGACGCAGTGCGGTCTTGAGCCGGACGCCGAGCCGCTCGCGCGGCTGGAACGCAGCCAGCGCATGGCCATAGGCGTGGACCAGCTCGGTCAAGGCCGCGCGCTCGTGCTCGGAATAGGCCACATCGCGCGCCAGCAGCAAGCCGCCCTCGTTCTGGCCAGCGGGGCTTTTCAATGGCAGCCACAGTGCGTGGGTGGGCAGCCAGTCCGCCCAGTCTTCACCGGCGTTGCCGGGGGCCTGGGCGGCGTCGAGTGCGGTGACGGTCTCGTGCTGGCGCGACAGCGCGCGGCACAGCAGTGTCAGCCATTGCAAATAGGGCGCATTGGGATCGGCCTGCGGCAGGCCCGATACTGCCGCCACGCGGCCAAGGCCGGCTTCGGTCCAGAGCGCGGCCTGGCGATAGGGCACCAGATTCAGCGTTTCGTTGACCATCACGAAGCCGAGCGCCTCGACGCTGCTGGCTTCGCGGGCACGATGGGTGAGCTGGATGAGGCTCAGCAGCGCCTGGACGGCGGGATCGCTCATTTGGCCGGGAAACTGGCCCAGCCGCTCATGCCGGGCAGCAGGTCCGGATGGTTGCCGGTGATCTGGCCGGTGATGGCGATCGACTGGCTGACCGGATCAATCCTGGCGCCGATGCGGATGACCTTGGCCGGATAGCTCTGGCCGAGCTCATCGACGCTGACGGTGAACGTGCTGCCCGGCTTGAGCCGCGCCAGCCACTTGGACGGCACGATCATCTGCAGTTCCAGCTGGCTGACGTCGACGATCTCTAGCAGCGGCTTGCCCGGCGTGACGAACTCGGCGCTGGAGGCCATGCGCTTGGCCACGCGGCCGGAGAACGGGGCACCGATGGCGCATTTGCTCACCGTGGTGCGCATGTAGGCCGCTTCGGCGGCCGATTCCTTGACCTTGGCTTCGGCCTGTTCCACCTCCAGCCTGCCGACCGAATTGAGCTCGGCCAGCCGCTGGTTCACACCCAGCAGCTTGCGCGCGGCCTCGTTGGTCGCCTCGGCCTTGCGCAACTGTGCCTGGAACAGCGTGCAATCGAACGACACCAGCGTCTGGCCGGCCTTGAAGCTGTCGCCCTCCTTGAGCGGCAGCCGGGCGATCTTGGCGTTGAGCTCGCTCGAGATCACCACCGATTCGCGCGCCATCAGCTGGGTGCGGATGCGGCCATCCTTGTCGGCCCCCGTAAAGGCCGTGGGCGCCGGTGCGGCGCCCACGCCTGCCGCCAGCACTAGGCTGGCGAGCACGATACTTCGCATTACTTCTTCTCCGGTTCCACCAGTTCCTGCTCGCGTGTGGCGATCGCCGTGCGCAGCGTGGCAAGGTCATGCGCCTGCACCGTTTCCGGCACCGGATCGAGACCCAGCGTTGCCAACATCTGGCCGTAGGCATTCTGCAGTGCGCCGTAGCTCTGGTACAGCCGCAGCTCCGACATCATGGCGCTGGCCTGCGCGCGGATCTCGGACAACTTGCCCTGGGCATCGGCCTTGGCGGCGTTGCGGGTGTGAGTAAGGATGCGCTGGTCGACCTCGTTCAATTCGTCGGACAGCTCGTACTGGCGCTGACGGCCCACGTAGTCGCGATAGGCCACGTGCACCTGGGTGAGCACGGCCATGTTGAGCGCCAGATGCTGCTGCTTGGCAACGTCGTACTGTGCCTGGGCGGTGTCGCGGATGTTCGCGTAATTGACTAGGTTCATCAGGTTCCAGCTCACACGCAGGCCCAGGTCACGCCAGTTGTTGTTCACCAGGTAGCTGTCGCTGTCGTAGTTGGCGCCGAACTCGATGTTGATGCCAGGCAGCACCTTGGCCAGTGCCTTCTTGGTTTCAAACAGGCCGATGCGCTCGTTGTAGCCCGCCTCGATCAACTCGGGGCGGTTCATCATTGCGGTTTCCTCCATCGCATCGGGCGTGATCGGCAACCGAGGCGTGGAGAAGCCGCTCGGTACGGCGAGCTGGTAGGGGTCGCCCGGCGCCACGTTCATGATCGAAGCGAGCCGTGGCTTGGCTTGGGCCAGTTCATCGCGCACGCCTTCGAGCTGGCGCAGGATGTCGAGCAGCTGGCGCTGATAGTTGAGCGTATCGAGTGGGGCCTGCAGCTTCTCCTTCTCGATCTTGCGCGAATCGGCCAGTGCGCGGCGGGTGAGTTCCAGCAGTGGCATGATCTTGCCCTCAAGCTGCTGGGCTCCGACTGCCTGCCAGTAGGCCTGGCGTACCTGCTGCATCATCAGGTGCACCACCTTGCGGCGGCGCTCGCGCATCACCAGCACGCGGTCCGATTGCTGCTTGGCCGTGTAGTAGCTGACGCCGAAGTCGAGCACGTTCCACGACATGGTGAGATCGCCGGTGTTGTGCTCGCGGTCGGACGAGGTGGATGGCACCAACGATTGCTCGCCGGTGTAGTAATCCTTGGATGAGGATGCCGCGTCGTTGTTGCGCCAGAAGTAGCCGGCGTCGGCGGTCAGCTTGGGCAGCAGGTCGAACTTGGCAAGGTCGAGCTGCCGTTGCGACAGTGCCTCTTCCATGATCTTGAGCCGGTGATCGAGGTTGTACTTGAGCGCGCGTGCCATTGCCTCGTCCAGCGTGATCGGCCCGCTGATCGCTTCCTGGTCAGCGAACATGATGCTGCGCTGCTTGGCGATCTCGGCTTGGCGTTCATCCTGGGTCAACGGGGTAGGCTGAATGGCGCAGCCGGCGAGCAGGGCGCCCGCGACGAGCGCGGCCAACGGGCGCAGGGGCAGGTGATGAGCGTTCAAATGGTTGTCCTTTCTACTGAGGTTTCGCGGTTGTACGTCAGGCGCGCTGCGGCTCGCCTTGCTTTTGCAGATGGTGTAGCAGATTTGCTGCCTCGGCGTGGCGCGCCGTGCGGCCGAACTGGTCGAATTGCGCAGCCAGCGATGGCTTGCCGGCCAGCAGCGCCGCGCTATGGGGCGCATCCGCCGCAGCGAGCCCGTGCGACTGCACGATGTCGGCCGCATCGGAGCGGGTATCGGCCGCCGCCGCTGCCCTCACATTCAGGTCGAGGTGGCTGCTGGCGCGATTGCCCTTGGCATCACGGGCGATCACCTCGATCACCAGCTTCTGGTTCAGGCCCTTGGGCGGCTGGCCGGACAGCGTGCCCGTCACCGGGTCGAATTTCAGCCAGTTCGGCAGCGGTCGGCCATCAGCCAGCCGGACTTCCACGGTCACCTCGGCATTCCTGTCGCTGTGGCTGAAGGTCGACATTGGCAGGGCGATGTTGAGCGGCTGGCCGGCTTGCACCGAGAAGTTGCCGATTTCGGGCATGGCCTGCAGGCCGGTGCCGGAGGCACTGCCGAGCTCGATGAAGGCGGTGCGTGATTCGACCGGCTGGAAGGTGCTGCCGTTGCTGGAGAGCGGATCGGGACTGAACGGATTGCCGAGGACGCTAACGCCGCCCATGCTGCCGCCAGTGGGATTGAGCGTGTTCGGTACTTCGATCGGCACACCTGGATCGAGCGGGATGGTGGCGATCGGTGGTGTGGAGATCACCACCACCGGAGGAACTGGGGCAGGCGTCGGCGGTGCAGGAACCGGCGCCGGTGGCGGAACGAATGGCGATCCAGCATTGACCAGGACACCGTCGGTGTCGACGGCGGGCAGGCTGGTATCCGCAATGTTGCCTGCGGTGTCGCGCAGTACTGCACCGTTCGCTTCGAAAGCGGTGACCGCAATGCCATCGGTGTCGCTTTGTCCGGAAAGCACCGTGTACTGGAACACCAAGGCACTGCTGCCGGAACCCGCCACATAGTTCGCGTAAACGACCTCTCCGCCAATATCGAGCTTCAGCCGCGGCGTGCCTGCGGTGGTGTCGACGACAGTGGTCTCCGATGTATTCAACGTGAAGGTGAGCGTATTTCCGGCACGATAACTACCATCTGTCGGTGCTATGACGTCGAGTATGACGGGCCCGCTGTTGTCGATGGCATAGCGAGCGCCGGTCAAGCCGCCCGTCATGGCATTGCCGATCGTATCCGTGATGCCGGTGCCGCTGCCGCTCAGGTTGATGCCGAGTGTGCCGTCACCGGTGACGCTGCCTACGGTCACGGTATAGGTGCGGGCATCGATCTGGATCACACCCGTGATGGTGCCTGATGCAGTACCGGAGACGGCGAGCACAAAGTCGCCAGCATCGACGCCGCTGACGGCTTCACTGAAGGTGACGGTAAAGCGCACGCTGTCGGCGCCGGTGGGTGTGGCATCCACGCGGCTGATCGCGCTTGCCACGGGCGCTATGGCATCGATCTGCACGTTATTGGTGGGGCCGGCTGAATTGAGCGTAGCAATCGCATCATTGCCGACCGCGTCGCGTATCGTGCCGCCGTTCACATCGAGGCTGCTGCCGAGCGTGATGCCATTGTTGTCGAGCTGGCCTGTGGCAACGGTGAGGCGGAACAGCAGCGCGCCGGTGCCGGAGCCCGACACATAGCTGGCATAGACGGTGCCGCCGGTATCGAGCGTCACGGCAAGGCGCGGCGTGCCGCCGCTGGTGTCGACGGTGACGCTCTCGCTGAAGTTGACGGTGAAGTCGAGGTTCTGGCCGGCCACATAGGTGCCGTTGGCGGGCACGCTGACCGAGCTGACGATGGGTGCGACGCCATCGATCACCAGCGCGGCATTGGCGCCCAGACTATCTGCCGCACCGGGCAAGGGCAGGGTGTTGAAGGCCGGGTTGCCAAGGCTGACGCTGTCGATGGTGGCGCCATTGAGCGACAGCGCGTTGGTGCCGATGTAGTCGAGGTCGGCGCTGTGGTCGCCAGCCTGCACCACATAGGCGAAGGTGAGCGTGCTGCTGCCGCTGCCGCCCACGTAGACGGCATTGCGGTCGATGGCGCCGGTTTCCAGCAGCAAGGTTGGCGTGCCGCCGCTGACGTTGACGGCCTGGTCGAAGGTGACGGTGATGTTGACGGTGTCGCCGACCTTGTAGCTGCCGTTGGCGCTGCTGCTGGCCACGCTGATGATCCCTGGGTTCGGTTGGGCCACGTTGATCAGGATGGTGTCGGTATCGGTCTGACCACCACCGCTGCCCGATTGGCCGAGGTCGTCGGTGGTGATCTGCACCGAGGCGGGGCCGTAGTAGCCGCCGGTGGGGGCGAACGACAGGCCGGCCAGGGCGTTGTTGATGGCGCTGAGGTTGCCTTCGAACACCATGGTGCCGTCGCCGGTACCGTTGCCGACCAGGAAGCTCACCCCGCTGAGGCTGCCCAGGGTGAGCAGGCCGTTGCTGGCGGTGAGGGTGACGCGTATCGTGCCGCCGCCGACGTCCACGTCGGCGATCGACAGCGCGTTGCCGTTGCCGGTGCTGAACACCAGGGTGCCGTCCTGCAACACGCTCTGGGTGCCTGGCACGCTGTTGACCGGGGCGTCGTTGACGGTGGTGACGGTAAGGGTGACGGTGGTGTGGTCGGTCTGGCTGCCGCCGCTGCCGGTGTTGCCGCCGTCGTCGATGGTCACGTCGAGCACCACGTTGCCGGTGGCGTTGGCCGCGGTGGTGTAGCTGACCGCGCCACCGGTGACGAAGGCATTGATGTCGGACAACGTGCCGCTGAGGCTGAGCGTGCCGGTGCCCGAGCCGAGCACGGTGACGCCGGACGCGCCGGTGGCGCTGAGGGTGCCGCTGCCCGGCGCGACGCTGAACTGCACGCTCACCGTGCCCGAGCCGGCATCGACGTCGCTGAAGCTGATGCCGATCAGCGCGGTGGTCACGTCCTCGGTGACAGCGATGGACGGAGGCGCGCTGACGTGCGGCGCATCGTTGACCGGAGTGATGGCGATGGTGACCGTGCCGCTGCCGGTCTGCGCTGCGCCGCCGGATTGGCCGCCGTCGTTGATGCCGGCGGTGAGGGTGACGCTGGCGGTGCTGTTGGCCGCACCCAGGAACTGCACGGCGCCGCCGGTGATGAAGGCATTGATGTTGGCGATCGAGCCCGACAGCGTCAGGGCGCTGGCGGTGCCGCCGATGGTGACGCCGCCGCCGCTGGTGGCGGACAGCGTGCCACTGCCGACCGACAGGGTGACGGTGACACTGGCGCTGCCGGCGTCCGCGTCGGCAAAGCTGATGCCGGTGATGGCGGTGGCGGTGTCCTCGGCTGCGGTCAGGCTGGCTGGCATCGACACGGTCGGCGCGTCGTTGGTGGCGACGACGGTGACGGTGCGGTCGGCGCCGCTGCTGTCGCTGTTGCCGTCGTTGACCTTGAAGGTGATGGTGCGGTCGAGGCTGGATGGGGTATCCGAGCTGTTGCTGTAGGTGACGCTGCGCAGCGCGGCCTGCCATTGCGCGGCGGAAGCACCGGCGGCCGAGGTCAGCGTCAGGATGCCGGTGCCGCTGTCGTAGCTGGCGACGATGTCGCCCATGGTGGCCGGATTGTTGGTGAAGGCCAGCACGTCCTGACTGCCGAGGAAGTTGCCGCTGATCGCCACCGTGGCGCTGGAGAGCTGCGGCGAATCGCTGTCGGACACGGTGAGGCCGCTATCGATCACCACCGGGGTCGAGGTCACGTTGTTGCCTTCGACGAAGGCGGCGCTGCCGCCGCTGGCGGTGACCACCGGCGCGTCATCGATGGCGGTGACGGTCAGGGTGGCGGTATCGCTGGCGGCCGAGAACGGATTGGCGCCGCCGGTGGCGCTGGCGTCGACCTTGGTGCCCTGCTGGCCGGCGGTGGTGCCGCTCTGATCCCAGGCGTGGTAGGTCAGGCTGACGTTGCCGCCGTTGATGCCATCGGGCACGAAGCGTACCCGGTCGCCGCTGCGCAGCAGCAGCGCGGAGGCGTCGGAGACCGCGCCGACGTTCTGCCAGCTGGCGCCGCCGTTGGTGCTGTATTGCCAGGTGCCGGTGCCGGAGGTCAGGCCGGTGAGGGCGATGCCCTGCACCGCGCCGGTGTCCGCATCGGTGACATGGCCGGTCAGGAAGCTGGACACCGCCACGCCGGGGTTGTTGGTGTCGGAATCGGTCAGGCCGGTCAGTGTCGGGCCGGCCGGAGTCAGCACCGGGGCGTCGTTGACGCTGCTGACGGTGAGCGTGGCCTGCGCGGTGCCGCTGGAATACGCGGCGCTACCGCCGTTGGTGCTGGTGTCGGCGGTATTGCGCGTGCCGTTGGTGGATGCGGTGCCGGCGCTCTGGTCCCACGCGCGGAAGGTGAGGCCGGCCGCGCTGCCGTTGGCGCCATCCGGCACAAAGCGCAACTGGGTGGTACTGGACAGCAGCAGCGCGGCGCTGTTGGAGACCGCACCGACACCGGCCCAGGTGACGCCATCGGTGGAGTATTCCCAGGTGCCGCCGCCGCTGCTGCCAGTGATGGCGATGCCGCTAGCGGGGCCGTCCGGGTCGGCGTGGGTGGTGCTGCCCAGCAGGGTGGAGACGGTGACGGCGGACGAGGTGGCGTCTTCGCTGGTGCCGGCCCAGGTGTAGGGACCGCCGGACAGCGTGGGCGCGTCGTTGACGCCGGTGAGGGCCACTTGCGCGGTGACCGCGGTGGAGGTGGCGCCGCCACTGTCGGTGACGGTGAAGTTGATCTGGCGGGTGGCGTCGGTGCCGCCCGCGGTGGGGTCGTCCGAGGTCGAGGAATAGGTGATCGAGCGCAGCGCGGCCTGCAACGAGGCCAGCGAGCCGCCACCGCTCAGCGTCAGCACGCCGGTGCCGCTGTCGTAGCTGACGGTGAAGCCGTTGGGCGCACCGACGGACAGCACGTCGCCGGCACGGAAGTCGCTGACGGTGACGGTGGCACCCTGGAAGGTGGTGCTGTCCACGTCGGCGAGCGTCAGGCTGCCGCTGAGCACGGCGGCGCTGCCGCCCTCGGTATAGCTGGTGTTGCTGTTGGCCGGGCTGAGCGTGGGCGCGTCGTTCACCGCCACTACGGTGACGGTGACGGTATTGGTGGTGGTGGTGTAGCTGTCGCCGTCGTAGACGGTGACGCTCAGGGTGCGCGCCGACGCGGTGGGGTTGTCGACGTTGCTGTTGTTGTACACCAGGTTGTGCAGCAGCGCTTCGACCGCGGCCGGCGTGGCCGAGGCCGAGTTGAAGGTGATCACCAGATCGTTGCTGCCGCTGCCGCCGGTGAAGGTGCCGATGGTGACACCACCGTAGGTGATGGTGCTGCCGCTGACGCCGATCTGCCCAGCGCCGATGCCCTGGTTGCGGATCGACAGCAGGTCTTCGGCGGTGACGCGGTTGGTGGTGATCGACACCCGCACGCTGCCGCCGTTGTAGTCGGCCGAATCGCCGTCCGACACCGTGGCATTGCTGCCCAGGTCGATCAGCCGGGCGCTGTCGCCCTCGGTGAAGGTGACGCTGTCGCCTTGCAGGCCGCCCAGCACGGGGGGCGCATTGGGCACGTAGCTGGTGTTGAGCGCACCGCCGTCGTTGTAGATGCCGGTGACCGCGGCGGGGCTGGGGCCGGGCGAGCCGGTGCCCAGTTCCTGGCCGCCGGCACCGCTGCCGGCGCCGTTGTTGGTCATGGCCGCGTTGTTGGCCGTGGTGATGTTGAAGGTGCCCTTGTTCCACACCGCGCCGACACCGCGCCCGCCGGCGCCGCCGTTCTGGTTGCCCAGCGAGCCGCCAGCGCCGCCCCCCCCGCCGCCGCCGCCGGCGCCGAGGTTGTTGCTGATGATCGAGTTGCCGATGACGTTGATGGTGCCGCCAACCGCGTTGTAGATGCCGCCCGCCGCCGAGCCGCCGGCGCCGCCGGTGGCGTCGGTGCCCAGGCCGCCGCCGCCGCCGCCGATGCTGATGCTGCCGTTGGTGGCGGTGCCGCCCGTGCCGCCGGTGGAATAGCCCAGGTAGCTGCCGCCGGCGCCGCCGACGCCGGTACCGCCCTGGCCGCCCATGCCGGGGAAGGCGCTATCGGCGCCGCCATGGCCGCCCTGGTTGGCGCTGCCGCTGCCGCCCAGATTGTCTGAGACGCCCGATTCGCCGCCGCGGCCGCCGATGCCGCCGCCCAGCGCGCCGCCGCCGCCGCCGCCGCCGCCGTCGTAAGCGAAGTTGCCGCCGCCGCCGCCGCCGCCGGCCGCCGCGTTGGCGGTGACCGAGGTGTTGAGCAGGGTGAGCGTGCCGGCGTTCCAGATGCCGCCGCCGAAGGCGTTGGCGGCGGCCAGGCCGCTGCCGGCATCGCCGCCGTCGCCGGACACCAGGCCACGGGTGATCACCAGGCCGTCGAGCATCACGTTGCTGCCGGCCTGCACCTGGAGCACGCGACTGCGGTAAATGGCGTCCAGGGTCACGTCGGCGACGCCGTCGTTGTTGAGGTCGCCATCGATGGTCAGGTTCTTGTTGATGACCAGCTGGCTGGTCAGGCCCACCGTCATGGCGCCGCTGAAGGTGATGGTGTCGCCGGTGGTGGCAGCGGCGATCTGGTTGCGCAGGGTGCCGGCGCCGGTGTCGGCGTTGCTGGTCACGGTGATGGTGGCCAGGTTGTACTGGTAGCCGTGCTCGGCCTGGGCCGATAGCACCGAAGTGCTTTCGATGCTGCCGCGGGTGACTTCCAGCACCCAGTCACTCCCGGCGCCGGTGCGGTTGCTGGACGCGGCGATATCGCGCCCGGTGCCAGCGGCCAGCGCATCGACGAAAGTCAGCCCCCGCTCGCCATCTGCGGTATTGCAGGCGTAGATCAGGATGTCGCCGCCCTGCGCCATGTTGTTGCCGAGGCGTGCCAGGCTGTCGGAATAGGTATTGAGGTTCTCGGCAGAGAGGTAGCTGCTGCCCAGCCACAGGTCGCCGCTGTAGCCGTGGGCCAGGATCTGCACCGACTGCGCGCCGGGATGGCCGGCGAGGTAGGTGTTCATCTGCGTCAGGCCATCCTGGTCGGCGCGCAGGTAGACCACCTCGGTATTCGGCTTGAGATCGGCCAGCAGCTTGTCCGCGTCCCTGATCCGAGCATCGACGAACAGCACGTTGCGCCCGGCCGGCTCGGCCTGGCTCGGCAGGATCGCGGCGGGGGCAACAGGCGCGTGATCGGCGCTATTGCTGGCCGAGGCGGCGTCGGCATGCGTATCGCGAGCGGGGGCTGCATCGTGCGCCGCGTCGACGGCGGTGACCACGGCCGCACCGTCGAACATGATGCGCTGCTCCAGCGCCAGGATCAGGGGTGATCCGGTCCTGGCTGGACGTTGGCTGCTCGCGTCTTGCATCGTTTTGCTTTTGTTCCACCACATGCTCGTATCTCCTCGCGTACGAACGCCGCCATGGCGTTCGCCGGTTCGTATGCACCTGGCGGGGCGGGCATGCAGCTCGGCTTGCTTGGTGCAGCCGTTGCTCCATCTTCCGCCTCCGGTCTGGGCCGGATTGCTGCCTGGGTTCGCGATACCGTCGATGCCGTCACTGTTTGACGGAGGGCTGTCGACAGCTGCGCGTGAACCGATCTCACAGTGCCGGCGCCGGTTCCACCCGGTGGCACGGCAGGTTCTTGTACTTCCCGATCACTACCAAATACTGCAAAGGCGCTACACCGGCGCTGGCGTCATTTCCGGTCGCAGCCGGATCACGCCAGCAGTACTGGCGACGCCATTTTCCCAAAACGACAGTTGCGCGTACTGGTCGAACAGGTCTGGTGGCAACACGGTGCGCCGTGATTGAGGCGCAACGCGGGGCCTTACCCGGTGCAGGCCACCGACCCCCAGCGACTGGTCGAATTCTGGTGCATCGTAGTGCACGTTGTCGAAATCGTGCTCGAACCAGGGCTCGCCGATAAAGTCGTAGACCAGTCTTAGCACCTGCTCAGGAGCACGGGTCAGCAGTTCGTAGTCCACCAGCAGCAATGAATCGGCATGTTCGCCGTAATACGCTTCTTTCAGCGCGGCCCAGGCGAAGCCCACCAAGCGGTTGCGTTGTGCCAGCGTCTCGACCCGGCTGTAGACGGTGTTGCGCTCGTTGTCGTCCACGAACAGCTTGGTGTTCTCGTACGGATTGGCACGGTACAGCCGCTCGATGCTGTCCATGATCCAGGCCACGTTGCGCACGCAGGCGATCACCTTGGCCTGCGGAAACAGATCGCGTATCGCTGGCAGACGGGCACACCACTGGCGATTGGTGTCGAACACGACGGGCCGTTCAACATCGGCGTAGTAGTTGTCGAACAACCCTCGCAGCAGCCGGCGTCGCTGTGCCAGTTCGATGACCGGGCCGAATTCGCTGCCGGCGCTGCACTGCGCCAGCATCGCGCCGAACAGCGTGCCGACAGGGCTGGTCATCCCAGCTTGGAAACGCGGGTTCTGCAGCAGCAAGGCTGACAGCAGCGTCGACCCGGAGCGCGGCAAGCCGGAGATGAAGTGATACTGTGCTGTGGTCACGCTTACGGTTCACTGAGTTAATAAGTGAATACTATTCTATGTCCCTGGCTTGGAACACCGGCGTGGCGGATCAGCTAGGGATCAGTCGCGAAAATGCGCCTGTCTTTCTACGGAAAATGCTTTATATCTCGCAGGACGCTGTGTTTCCACCGCCATGGGGGCGGCGGCAAAGTGGCGCGACCCCTCAGAAAAACAACTGGAGATTGAAGAGATGGAAGTTTTCATCGGTACCATTCAGCCGTTTGCATTCCCTTACGCGCCAGCTGGCTGGGCATTCTGTAATGGGCAATTGCTGGCAATTTCGCAGTTCAACGCCCTGTTCGCGCTGGTGGGTACCACCTATGGCGGTAATGGCACGGTCACCTTTGGCCTGCCCAACTTGCAGGGCCGGATGCCGATTGGTCAGGGGACCGGTGGCGGCTTGAGCAATCGTCCGATTGGCCAGGTGGGGGGGGTCGAGAACATGACGCTGACCTCCAACAACATGCCGATGCATACCCATGCGATCACCAGTGCACTGACTGTCGCCACCAATGTGCAGCTGGCCGCTGCCGCGAGCAACCCGGTGAACGCGCCGACGGCGACCAACTCCTTCATCGGCGCTTCTGGCACCGGCCCGGGCAGTGCCACCATCTACTCTGACGCGCTGGGCGCTGCGCCGATCACGCTGCAAGGCGTGAGCAGCAACCTGGGCGGAACCGTGAGCGCGGCCGCAGCGGGTGGCAGCCAGCCCTTCGAGCTGATGAATCCGTTCCTGGCTGTGAACTTCAGCATCGCGCTGAACGGCATCTTCCCGTCGCGGAACTGATCCGCTCGCGCAAGCTGCGCGGAATGAGAGGCGCCAAGCCTTGGTGCCTCTCCTTCATTGTTCGTACCGCGGGCCGGAATATCCGGCCTGCTCATTTCCTGAGAGTGCCGATGCTGCACCAGATCGAAGCCAGCCATTTCCAGCCCCTGGTGGGCGCCACCTGCGCACTTGCCTTGCCGGACGGCCGTGAGTTGACCGTGCTGGTCGAGCGGGTGGACCTCAAGCCGCTGTCGCAAATGCCGGGCAGCCGTATGCCGTTCGCCGTGGCAATGACCGCACCGGGGGGCAGCGATTTCGTACACGGTCCGTGCGCACTCGATTTACCGGGTCCAGGGCGCGTGGAGGGCCTGTTCGTATCGCGTGTGCCAGCGCTGGGCCGCGACGAACACGCGGCTTATTTCCAGGTGGTGTTCAACTGAACGGCTGGATTGCTTGCGTGACAGCAGCTACCGGTGAACACTGCCGGCTCAGCAGATTGAGCTTGGGCATAGCGCAAAGGTTCGCCTGTCCGAAACCGGCCCATCGATGGGCCGGGTGATCAAACCGGCGATGGTATGAAAAACGACAACCCCTACGCGGCCTCAAGTGCCGATCTCACCCAGTCCGAAGTCCTGCGCCCGGTTCGCCGGGGAAGGCAGTGTTGTATGCCTTCCTGATCGATTTCCTGGGCTCCAATTTGCTCGGTTTTGTGCTGGGTATTGCCTATGGCATGGTGCTGACGCTGCGTGGCATGCCGCTGGACGAGGTGCAGGCGCACATGGCGGCGTTGACGTGGCATTCGCCGTTCATGCTGCTGACCATCTTGCTTGGCACCTCGATTTCGGTGCTAGCGGGCTTCCTGTGTGCCCGTAGCGCCAAGCGGCATGAGTATCGCTGCGCCGTGATCGCTGTGACGCTGAGCAGTGGACTGATGACCTGGCTCATTTGGGATCAATTCAGCATGGCGGTGTCGCTGGGACTGCTTTTGTTGTCCTACGCCGCCTTTCTGACCGGCGCCCGCTGGGGGTGCCTTGCGAACCGCAAGGCGTTGGCGATAGCGGGCTGATTGCGGCTCAGGCGGCCGTCGGATACCACACCAGGCGCTCGGCCGTATCGCTCGCTTCTTCGACCTGGAAGCCCAGCGCGAGGTAATGCTGTCGCGCGCGCGGATTGCTGCGCCAGACCACCGCGGCCACCGGGCTGCGTACCTGGCGCGCCGCCTGCTGCACGCCTTGCAGTACGGTGCGCCCAAACCCGAGGCCGCGTGCGCTGGGAATGAAGGCCAGATAGATCACGCGCACCTCGTTGGGGCCGAAATCGACCACCAGTGCGCCGATGGCAGTTGCGGTTTTTTCGATCAGGTAATGCATGGCGTTGGGGTAGGCCGTGCCAGCACCGGTCTGCAGGGCTTGGTATTGCTGAGCGATCACGCTCTCGACCAATTCCGGGTCTGCGTCGATCAACTGCAGGTCAGGCCGGGCACTCTGATAGAGCGTAGCCAGGAAAGGCTCGTCGCTGTGGCGAGCGGGGCGGATGGTAAGGCCGTCGGCCAATGCGTTGGCGCTATCAAGCATGATGGATGTAGCTCTCATCTGAAGGTGGGGTACGTCTCTGTCCGTCTGAGCGAACCGCTGGCGAAGCGAGGTTGACCTTCCCCAGATCAATGCCGGTGGATGGCCACGTGGCGAGCCCGGGCATCCACTGTTCAATTCGTTTTTCAGTACCGCGGGAAAGCCGGGTCAACCTGGTCGGCCCAGCCGGCGACCCCGCCGGTGAGGTTGATCATCTGCTCGAAGCCGTTGCGCTCGAGGAACATCGCCACCTGATAGCTGCGCATGCCGTGGTGGCAGATCACCACGGTCGGCCGATCCGGGTCCAGCTCCTGCTGGCGCGCCGGAATCTCCTGCATGGGGATATGCACGATACCGGGTAGCGCACAGTAGGCGACTTCATTCGCTTCGCGCACATCGAGCAGCACCGGCTGCGGGCGGTCGGCATCGGTCAGCCAGCTGGCCAGTTCTTGCGGTTGCAGGTGTTGCATGTAGGGACTCCAAAAAACAAACCGGGGTGGTGACCACCCCGGCTGGGTATAACGAAGCCTTGTGCTTACAGCCCGGCGTCGGCGCGCAGCGCCTCGGCCTTGTCGGTGCGCTCCCAGCTGAAATCCGGCTCTTCGCGGCCGAAGTGGCCGTAGGCGGCGGTGCGGGTGTAGACCGGGCGCAGCAGGTCCAGCATCTGCACGATGCCCTTGGGGCGCAGATCGAAGTGGCGCTCGATCAGCTTGACGATCTCTTCATTGCTGAGCTTGGAGGTGCCCCAGGTGTCGACCATGATCGAGACCGGCTTGGAGATGCCGATGGCGTAGCTCACCTGCACCAGGCACTGGCGGGCGATGCCGGCGGCGACGATGTTCTTGGCCACATAGCGGCCGGCGTAGGCGGCCGAGCGGTCGACCTTGGACGGATCCTTGCCGGAGAATGCGCCACCGCCGTGCGGCGCTGCGCCGCCGTAGGTGTCGACGATGATCTTGCGGCCGGTCAGGCCGCAATCGCCCATCGGGCCGCCGATGACGAAGCGGCCGGTCGGGTTGACCAGGTACTTCGGATCCTTCAGCCATTCCTTGGGCAGTACCGGCTTGATCACTTCCTCGATCACCGCTTCGGAAAGCTGTGCGTGGCTGACGTCCGGGTGGTGTTGGGTGGAGAGCACGATGGTGTCGACTTCGAGCACGCGGCCCGATTCGGCGTCATAGCGCAGCGTGACCTGGCTCTTGGCATCCGGGCGCAGCCACGGCAGGCGGCCGTCCTTGCGTAGTTCGGCCTGGCGCTGCACCAGCCGGTGCGCGTAGTAGATCGGGGCCGGCATCAGCTGCGGGGTTTCGTCGCAGGCATAGCCGAACATCAGGCCCTGGTCGCCGGCACCCTGGTCGAGGTCGAGGCCAGCGCCTTCGTCCACGCCTTGGGCGATGTCGGGGCTTTGCTTGTCATAGGCGACTAGCACGGCGCAGGTCTTGTAGTCGAAGCCGATGTCGCTGTGGTCGTAGCCGATGCGTTTGATGGTGTCGCGGGCGATCTGGATGTAATCGATGTTGGCGGTGGTGGTGATCTCGCCGGCGAGCACCACGAGGCCGGTGTTCACCAGCGTTTCCGCCGCGACGCGTGCGTTTTTGTCCTGGGTGAGGATGGCGTCGAGGATGGAGTCGGAGATCTGGTCAGCGACCTTGTCCGGATGGCCTTCCGAGACCGATTCGGAGGTAAAGAGGAATTCTTTCATTTGCGTGATCCTGGTTCAGCTCGTGTCGGCCCCGCCGGAAAGCCGCTAGAATCGGGGCTTTCCTGCTCGCACTATACCGATGCTCGTTGCGTTGATGAGACCCGTTGCCTGGCTGCCGTTGTGCGTGTTCCACGCGCTGGGCGCCGCGTTGGGCTGGCTGGCCTGGGCGCTGTCGCCGAGCTATCGGCGCCGGCTGGCCGAGAACCTGCGCGGGTCGGGGCTTGCGAAAAACGACAGCGATTATAGCCGAATGCTGCACGCGAGTATTGCAGCGCACGGCCGTGGCGGGCTGGAGCTGATCCCGGCATGGTTGCGCCCGGCCCAGCACGTGGCGGACTGGGTGAAGGAACGCGACGGCTGGGAGCACTTGGAAGCGGCGCTGGCCAAGCCGGAACCCATCATCTTTGTCACGCCGCACCTTGGCGGGATCGAGGTCTGCGGCGTACATCTTGCGATGAGCATTCCGCGCCAGCTTGCTGCGCTGTATCGCCCGCCCAAGATCGCCTGGCTGGAGCCGTTGATGCTGGTGTCGCGCAATCGCGAAAACGGCTTGGCCGCGCCGGCCAATGCCCAGGGGGTACGCATCCTGCTGAAGGCGCTGAAGCAGGGTCAGACTGCCTATATGCTGCCGGACCAGGCGCCGGGTGCGGGGGAGGGGGCGTGGGCCCCGTTCTTTGGCCGGCAGGCCTACACGATGACGCTGCTGGCGCGGCTGGCGGTATCGAGCAAGGCGACGGTGCTGTTCTGCTTTGCCGAGCGCCTGGGCTGTGGTCGCGGCTACCGCATGCATGTGCGGCCGATGCAAGGTGCCTTCAGCGGTGAAGCGGCAGCGGATGCCGCATTGCTGAATGCCAATATCGAAGCGTTGGTGGCGCTGTGCCCTACCCAATACCTGTGGAGTTACAACCGCTACAAGCGCCCGTCCGGTGCGCCGGAGGCGCCATGAACGCACCGACCCGCTGGGCTGATCTGTCCTGGGCCGCTCGCCTGCTGGCTGTCCCATTCTGGCTGCTGCATTGGCTGCCACTGTCCTGGTTGCATGTGCCGGGGGCTGTCTTGGGCGAGCTGCTGTTTCTCGCAATGCCGCGCCGTCGCCGGGTCGGCACCGTCAATCTCGAACTCTGCTTCCCGGAGTGGTCGGCAGCCCAGCGCCGTCGCTGTCTGCGTGCGCACTTCCGGACTTATGCCACCTGCGTGCTGGCCTACGGCATACTGTGGTTCGGCAGCGCACAACGCGTGGCACGACTGGTGGCGCGTGAAGGTTACGAGCACTATCTGGCGATCAAGGATCAACCCATCATCGTGCTGGCGCCGCACTTCCTGGGGCTCGATTGGGGTGGGATACGGCACTCGATCGATCATTGGGGCGCCATCGTCTACACCTCCACGCACGAAAAGGCCTTCGACCAGTTGCTATCCTATGGCCGCGCCCGATTCGGCCCGCCCTTGATGTTCCGGCGCACCGAGGGCATTCGGGGCGTGGTGCGTGCTGTACGCGACGGTGCGTCGCTCTACTACTTGCCGGACCAAGATTTCGGCGCACGGGAATCAATCTTCGTGCCGTTCTTTGGCATTCAGACCGCCACCGTGCCGGCGCTGTCGCGGCTGGCCGGGCTTGGCAACGCCAAGGTCGTGCCAATGGTGACCACGCTCGAAGGTGGCCGCTTTGTCACGCGGTTCTATCCGGCATGGGACCACTTCCCCAGCGACGATCTGGCCGCCGATACCTTGCGGATGAATGAATTCATCGAGGCGCGTACGCGTGAGCATCCAGCGCAGTACTACTGGCTGCACCGCCGCTTCAAGACCCGGCCCGAAGGCGAAGCCAAGCTGTATTGACGCCCAACTTGCTGCGTCGCAGCAATTTTCTTCTGCACGACCGATTCAGCCGCTATGCTGGGTTCAGATCGCAGCAAGGAGAATGCCATGGCCAAGACCGCATTGGTGATCGGGGGCGGCGCGCCCAATATGCCGTTGATGGCGGGCGCGCTGTCGGCGATGATCCGCCAGCGAGTGCGATTCGACCTGATCTCTACTTCCGGCGCCGGGGCGCTGGTGGGCCTGCTCTACGCCGCACCCAAAAACGGCAACGCGATTGAGGCGCTGGCGCACATGGTGCAGATGGGGATTGCCGACCCTGTCTATCGCGTGCTGCCGGTCAATTACAAGGTCTTCAACAAGCCAGGGCAGCTGGCGGACCTGTTCCGTCGCGAGCTGGCGCGCTCGCCGATGTCGCAGCTCGTTGATCAGCTGTCAGGCCAGAGCGATGCCTGGCGAGCCTGGGCGGACTGGGTGCGGCTGATGTGGGCGATCGCCACGCCGTCCGATCTGTCCGGCCGCAGCCTTGGCTTGTGTGCCCACGTGCCCTTTATCGAGGACGTGGTCGATTTTTCGCGCATTGCCACGGCCAGCGTGCCGATCTACCTCAATGCCTACAACCTGGACCGGCGCGACATGGTGCAGTGGGAAGGCGAGGAGATCACCGTGGAGCGCTTTCGCGCGGCGCTGTCCTTTCCCTTCCTCTACCCGCCGACGGTGTTGCCGAATGCCGCGGGCGAGCCGGAGCACTATATCGAGGGCGCGGCGCTCGATACGCTGAATTTCCGCGCGCTGGTAGGCCCGGATGGCGTGCATCCGGAGATCCGCACCATCGTGGTGTTCGACGTGCTTGGCGCTGACCGTCTATTGCGGCCGCCGCGCGATCTCTACGACGCGTGGGTGATGTCCATCATCACGCCACTGGTGGAGATCGCCAAGGACGACCTCAAACTGTTCGACCTCGTCTATAACCGCAATCCGGACGGCAGTGAGAAACGCAATCTGCTGAAGGTGCCGCTGCTGGCGCCCGAACTGCCGGCCGAGCGCTGGGATGCGATGTTCGACTGGAGCTACTCCAACATGCGCACGTTGTTCCGCCTCGGGTTCGAGGCAGGGCTGATGTTCTGTCGCGACCATGCGGCCACGCTCGGCATCCGCTACGACGAGGCGGTGACGTCGCTGCCCGAGGATTGGACGGTGGCCGACGCCGTTGGCGAAACCGTGCCGGCCTGAGCGGCCAGTCGCAACCGCAGTCGTTCCATGTCCAGCCGCTGCTCCAGTGCGGCGAGCTGGCGGGCGATCTGGGTGGAGAGCCGGATGCCGCCGGTGTGATGGGTGGCCTGCGCCGCGAGCAGCGCATGCATCTGCCGGTGGTGAGCCAGCGCTTCGCGATGGCGACCGAGATCCTGGTAGACCTGGGCCAGCAATGCTTCGGTCGGCACCCGCAGGCTGGCGATCTGCGTCTGCCTGGCCAGCAGGCTGGCGGACAGCAGGTATTCCAGTGCCTCCTCGTTGCGCCCCAACTGGCGATGCGTCTTGCCCAGGCTCAGCAACACCTGCACCTGGCCCCAGGCATTCTTGTGCGAGCGGTACAGCTGCTGCGCTTCCTGCAGATAGCGCTGCGCGGTTTCGTATTCGCGGCGTTCGAAGTGCACCAGGCCATAGTAGGAAACCACTTCGGCCTGCCACACCGGGTTGTCGACGCCGTTCGCCAGTAGCGCGGCCGCCGCATCGAGCGCCGCCAGCGCGGCATCGTAGTTGCGCTGGCTGTAGGCCACGCTGGCGAGGTTGATATGGATCTGGCAGCGCAGGCGGTGATCATCCCGCATCTCGGCCAGTTGCAATGCCATCTGGTGGAAATAGCTGGCCGAGTCGTAGTCGCGCAGCGCGTCGTAGACCTTGCCGACACCGATATAGGCCTTGGTGCACCAGCGCATGTCCTGTAGCGCACTGGCCAGTTCCAGGCATTTGAGCCAGGCATCGAGCGCGCGCAAATAGTCCGCGAGGTCGTACAGCACCAGTGCCAGTTCGTCGCAGGCGTGGATGACCACGGTCTTGAGATTGGCTTGGCTGGCATGCCGCACCGCGTCGCGCATGCTGTCGGCGGCAGCCTCGCGTTGCCCGGCAAAGAACAGTGCCCGGCCGCGTTCGATCATTGCGTGGGCGATCAGCGTGGCATCGCTCAGCGTCCGGCATTCGGCCAGCAGGGTATCGGCCTGCGCCAGAATACGGGCGTATTCATCGCGCTCCAGCAGTTCGTAGTCGAGCGCTGTCAGCGCATCGAGCCGCTGCTGCAGCGTCGGGCGGGCATCATCCATGGCGTGCTCCACTCGTCATCACCCGGTTGCGGCCGGCACGCTTGGCTTCGTATAGCGCGAGATCCGCGGCGCGCAGCAGCGCGGCGGGCGCATCGCCTGCCGCGAGCGTGCTGCAGCCGATGCTGATCGTCACGCCCAGCCCTGGCGCGATGTCTGACCAATGCCAGCCCTCGATCTGCACACGGATGCGCTCGGCCAGCCGGAGTGCCCCTGGCAGCGCAGTGTCGCCCAGCACCAGCGTGAATTCCTCGCCACCGTAGCGGAACAGTGCATCGCCGTCGCGCAGGGTGGACTGGATCAGCCGCGCGCCCTCTTGCAGTACCTGATCGCCGACCTGGTGGCTGTAGCCGTCGTTGATCGCCTTGAAGTGGTCGAAGTCGAGGATGAGCAGCGACAGTGGCCGGCCATGCTGGTGGGCCTGTGCCACGATGCCCGACAGGCGCTCATCCAGCGCACGGCGGTTGAAGACCGCGGTGAGTCCGTCGCGATAGGCGGCGTCCTCCAGTTGCTGCAGCCGGGTTGCGCGCTCGCTGGTCTGCTGGCGTAGCTGGGTCAGCTCGATCTCGGAGGACAGCAGCTTGAGCTTGATCTCGGCGGCGGCGAGCCGGCGTGCCGCCAGCTTGTTGGCACTGCTGGACATCGCCTTCTGCGCGATGGCCTGGTGGTGTTCGTGGAACGCGATGTGATGGTGCAAGGCCGCGGCGAAATCGCCGCGCTGCTCGTAGAGCTGCGAGAGCTCCTCGTGGATCTGCTGCGACAGGTGCGGCGCACCGAACTTGGCCACGGTCTCCAGCGCACGGGTCAGGTGTGCTTCGGCCTGCTGGTCCTGTCCCAGTGTGCGTACCAGCCGGCCAAGGCCCAGCTGGTTGACGGTCTGGCCCCAGAGAAAGCCGGCTTCGAGGTTGATCGCGTAGGCGCGCTCCAGGAAGTCCTGCGCCCTCAGCGTATGCCCCTGTCGGGCGTGGATGGTGCCGAGGTAGTTGTAGATTTCCGCCTGCCAGTCGCGGCGCAGTGGCAGTTGCAGATCGCGCTCGGCGCCGTGCAGCAGCGGTTCGGCCAGGTCGTAGCGGGCAAGCCCGATCAGGTCGGCTGCGAGGTGGATGGCGGCCTTGGCGCGCAGGTCGGTGTCCGGCTGTGCCGCTGCGAATTCGGCGGCCTGCACGTGGTAATGGAAGGCGTACTCGAGATCGTTGTGTGCCACATAGAGGTTGCCGAGTGCCAGGTAAGCCTCGGCGTAGAGTGCCGGGGCGCCAGCCTCCAGCGCCTGCTCCAGTCCCTGCACCCAGTGCAGCAGTGCCTGGCTGTTGCGTCCAGCGGCGGCGTGCGCTTGCGCCAGCGTGAGCGCCAGCTCGGCACGCAGGCGGGGCGTGGCATCGGCGGGTAATGTGCGGCGAGCTCGCCGCAGCGCTGGCAGGGCCGCGTCGGCCCCGGACAGCACCAGCAGCGCGCGGCCCCACAGCAGGCGGGCAGCGGCCTCGAGATCGGGATAGCCTGCCTGTGCGGCGCGCTGGGCTACCTGGATCGCCAGCGTCAGGCAGACCTCGCATTTGGGGGCGAACATCGCCTTGGCGTCGCCGAGCGCCTGCTCCAGTGGCTGGCGAGGATCGGCGGGGCCGGCGGCGTTCATGGTGGCTCCGCTAGCCGGCGAGGCGGGCGAGTCGGGCGCGGATCGCTTCCGCGTCGTCGGCCAGCAGGAGGTCGTCGATCGCCGCTTCCAGCCGCGGCAGTTCCGCGGCGAGGATGCGCTGCTTCACCTTCAGCAGCTGCGCTGGCAGCATCGAGAAGCGCTTGAGTCCCAGGCCCAGCAGCAGCAATGTCAGCTGCGGATCACCGGCCATTTCGCCGCACATCGACACCGGCTTGCCGAGGCGGTTGGCGGTGCTGATCACATGATGCAGCAGCTGGACCACGGCCGGATGCAGCGGGTCATACAGGTAGGAAACGGTGTCGTCATTGCGATCGACTGCCAGCGTGTACTGGATCAGGTCGTTGGTGCCGATCGAGATGAAATCGAGGTGCTTGAGGAAGCCGGCGACCGCCACGGCCGCAGCCGGTACTTCGATCATGCCGCCGATCTCGATGTCCTCGTCGAACGGCACGCCCTCGGCGCGCAATTGCGCCTTGATTTCCTCGACATGGCGCCGGGTCTGCCGGACCTCGGCGACATTGGACAGCATCGGTACCAGGAGCTTGATCTTGCCGTACGCGGATGCCCGCAGCAGCGCGCGCAGCTGGGTACGGAACACCTGGGTCTCGGCCATGCACAGCCGGATGCCGGTGAGGCCGAGCGCAGGGTTGGGCGCGTCGCTCTCCTCCTGCCACTTTGGGATCTTGTCCTTGCCCAGATCCATGGTACGGATGATCACCGGCTTGCCCTGCATCGCCTCGGCCACCGCGCGATAGGCGTCGAACTGCTCGTGCTCGGTCGGCAGGTCGTCCTCGTCGCGCAGGAACAGGAATTCCGAGCGGAACAGGCCGATGCCGGTGGCACCGTTGGTGAGTGCGAGCTCGGTATCGTCCGGCAGTTCGATGTTGGCAAACAGCTCGATCTCGCTGCCGTCACGGGTGATCGCCGCAGCGCCGCGGATGTCCTGCAGCGCACGCTGGCCGACCAGCCAATCGTTCTGCCGCGCCCGGTACTCGGCGAGCACCTTCTCGTCCGGATCGACGATGACGACGCCGGCTTCGCCATCGACGATCAGCAATTCATCCTCGCGGATCAGCGACTGGGCATGGCGCAGTGCCAGCACTGCCGGCAGGTCCAGGCTGCGGGCCAGGATGGCGGTGTGCGATGTCGGTCCGCCGACATCGGTGATGAACGCGGCGTACTCGGTGTCCTTGAACAGCACCATGTCGGCCGGCGACAGATCGTGCGCCACCAGGATGCAATCGGGCCGGGTTGGTACTGGCACGCGCGCCTCGTGGCCGGCCAGCGCCTTGAAGATGCGCTCGGTCACCTGGATCACGTCGGCGCGACGCTCGCGCAGGTATTCCTCTTCGATGTCGTCGAATTGTGCGAGCAGCGTATCCAGATGCTGCTTCAGCGCCCATTCGGCGTTGCAGCGCTGGGTTTCGATGATGAGCTGCGGCTCGGCCGTCAGTGCATGATCGTTCAGCAGCATGATATGCAGGCTGAGGAAGGCGCCGAGCTCGGCGGGCGCGTTCTCCGGGATGTTGCCCCACAGCGCCTCCAGCTCCTGGCAGGCATGGCGCACGGCAGCCTCGAAGCGGGCGAGCTCGCGGGCGACGTCGGCTTCGGCGATCGTGTAGTGCGCGATCTCGATCTCGTCGTGCGAGAGCACGTGGGCATGCCCGATGGCGACGCCCCCGCCGATACCGATGCCGTGCAACGTGATCGCCATATGTGTTCCTCGTTCAGGGGCGCAAGTGGCCCGTTCTTACTCGCCTTCGCCGAACCGGTCGGCGACCAGTGCCACCAGCGCCGAGAGCGCGGCATCCGCGTCGGGCCCGTTGCTGGTCTCGATCATGATGGTGCTGCCCTTGCCCGCTGCCAGCATCATCACGCCCATGATGGATTTGGCGTTCACCCGCTTCTGGTTGCGGCTGATCCACACTTCGCTCTGGAACTGGCTGGCGAGCTGGGTGAACTTGCTCGATGCGCGGGCATGCAGGCCGAGCTTGTTGACGATTTCTACTTCCTGTTGCGGCATGGTGGTCCTGTGTACGGCGTGATGGAGCGGAGCAGGGTTATTCGATCGGCGGCAGGATGTAGAGCACCCCTTCCAGGCCGCCGGTGATGGCCTTGCTGACGACGACTTCCAGCGACTGATGGCTGTAGGTGAGCGCGCGCACCAGCATCGGCAGGTTCACGCCGGCCACCGCCTCGACCTTGCCCGGTTCGATCAGCCGGTTGGCCACGTTGGAAGGCGTGCCGCCGTAGATATCGGTCAGCAGCAGCACGCCGCTGCCGTCGTCCAGTTCGGCGATCATCGCGCGCGCGCGGCCCAGGATTTCGTCCGGGTCGTCGGCCTTGCTGACGGCGAGCTGGGCCAGGTTATCGAGCGGCCTGCCCATGATGTGGTGCGCACACGAGATCAGCGCTTCGCCGAGCGTGACATGCGTGACGAGGATGATGCCTACCATCGTTGTCCTGAGAAGCTGGGTTTTCTGACGTTATAACCGAAAACTGCGGCGCTCCGATAGCAGGGGCAAACCCATGCGCAACGCCGTCATCGCAGCCGGTAAACGTGCGGCGGCTGTACCAGCCAGCGCAGCCGCGCCTGCATCGAGGCTGTCAGGTAGGCGCTGCCGTCGGGCGCGATCAGCAGTACGTCGCGCAGGCCGAAGCGGTGAGCGTAAGCCAGTGCGCTGTCACTGCCGCCGATGAACAGCGGCTTGGTCGCCACATCCGAGATCGCGCCGGCCTCGCGCGACGGCGGTGCGATCACCGTGGCTGCCTGCAACTCGTGCGCCGGCTCGCCGCTGCGCGGGTCGATCAGGTGGTTGTAACGCACGCCGTCGAGCTCGAAATAGCGCTGGTAGTCACCGGAGGTCCCGATCGCTTCGCCATCCTGCAGCGCCAACATGGCCATGGCGCGCGGCTGGCGTGGATGCTGCAGCCCGACCACCCACGGTTCCTCACCCTTGCGGCCGAGCGCCAGTACGTTGCCGCCGATATTGATCAACGCATGGCTGATGCGCTGGTGTCGCAGATAGGCCGCTGCCCGATCCAGTGCCCAGCCCTTGGCCATGCCACCGAAGTCGAGGTTGACAGACGGATTGCCGCTGCGGATGGTCGCCTGCTCGATCGTGAGGTCGGCCAGCGTCGGCGCTGCGGCGGTCAGTGCTGCCAGCTTGGCCGGGTCGGGTCGGTGCGGGGTGAAGCTATCGTCGTGAAAGCCCCATAGCGCAACGAGCTCGCCGATCGCCGGATTGAACAGCCCGTCCGAACGCACTTCATAGCGCCGGGACTGGCGGACCAGCTCGATCAGTTCAGCGTCGATGGAGACCGATTCACCGGCCTTGAAGGCCGCATTGAGGCGGGTGACCGGGGACGGTTGCCACGCATGGAGCCGGGCGTGCAGACGATCGAGCTCGGCCAGTAGCGCATGGGCATGGCGCTCGGCACTTGCTTCGGGCAGGCCCCAGAAACTGATCTCGACCTTGGTGCCGAAGACATAGCCAGTGCGCTGGTACAACGGCGGCTTGCTGCAGCCGGCAAGCAGGAGCAGCAGGCAACAGAGACCGATATGCAGCCGTGCCGGCCACGCCGGCATCCATGCTCGCACCGGTTTTACCCGGGGCGCTGTGCGTCGTGTGGCTGGTGCAGCCGTGCTTCCAGCGCGTCGATGAACAGCGCGGCGACGTTGATGCCGGATTGGTCGGTGATTTCCTGGAAGCAGGTAGGGCTCGTCACGTTGATCTCGGTAACGTGCTCGCCGATCACGTCGAGGCCCACCAGCAGCAGGCCGTCAGCCACCAGCTTCGGGCCCAGCGCCTCGGCGATCTCGCGGTCTCGTGCCGTCAGCGGCCGGGCGACGCCGGTGCCGCCGGCGGCGAGGTTGCCGCGCGTCTCACCGGCCTTGGGGATGCGCGCCAAGCACCAATCCACCGGCTTGCCGTTGATAAACAGCACGCGCTTGTCGCCGTCCTTGATCGCGGGCAGGTAGCGCTGCGCCATGATGGTCTGCGCCTCGTTGGCGGTCAGCGTCTCGATGATGGCGCCGATGTTGGGATCGTCCTCGCGTACGCGGAAGATGCCCATGCCGCCCATGCCGTCGAGCGGCTTGAGGATGATGTCGCGGTGTTCGGCGAGGAAGGCACGGATGTCGTCGGCGCGCTGGGTGACCATGGTCGGCGCGATGAATTCGGGAAAGCGCAGGATGGCGAGCTTCTCGTTGTAGTCGCGCAGCGCCTGGCCGGGGTTGAACACCCGTGCGCCCTGGCGCTCGGCCAGTGTGAACAGGTGGGTGGCGTACAGGTATTGTTGATCGAATGGTGGGTCGGTGCGCATCAGCACGGCATCGACCGCCTTCAGTGCCAGCGGCTGGGCGGCGCCCTGCGTGAACCAGCTGCCGTAGGCCTGGGTGTCGCTGAAGGCAAACGGCGTGGCGCTGGCGGTGACGATGCCGTGCTGCACCGACAAGTCGGCTGCCTCGCAGGTCCAGATGGTCCAGCCGCGCCGCGCGGCCTCCTGCAGCATCACGTAGGTGCTGTCCTTGTGGATCTTGAACTTGGCGAGCGGATCGGCAACGACGAGCAGTTGCATGGTAGGTCCAGGCAGGGAAGGGGCCGGCTTGCGCCGGCCAGGGGATCAGACGGCGAGGGCGACGGCTTCGGGCGCCTGCGCGGTTTCCAGTTCCAGCGAGGCGGCGAGCAGTGCCAGGCGCGCGACCACACCGTAGCTGTAGAAGCGGTTGGGCTCGCTGTCAGGTGCACCGTCGCAGTCAGGGGTCGAGCACGGCGAGGCAAACGCCAGCGGCACGAAGTGCATGCCCGGTGCATTGAGGTTCTCGTCGCTGCCGCGACCGGTATGCACGCGGTAGAAGCCGCCGACCACGAAGCGGTCCAGCATGTAGATCACCGGCTCGGCCACTGCGGCATCGACGGTCTCGAAGGTGGGCACGCCTTCCTGCACGATCACGTCATGCACTTCCAGGCCTTCCTTCACCACTGACATCTTGTTGCGCTGCTTGCGGTTGAGCCCGATCACCTCGTCCGCCGACTTCACGCTCATCACGCCCATGCCGTAGGTGCCGGCATTGGCCTTGACGATGACGTAGGGCGCCTCGTCGATACCGTGCTCGGCGTACTTGCGGCGGGTGCGCTCCAGCATTGCCGTGACCGAAGCAGCCAGTCGGTCTTCGCCTTCGCGGCTGTGGAAGTCGAGCGCGTCGACGTGATCGAAATAAGGATTGATCACCCACGGATCGATGCCGATCAACTTGGCGAAATCGCCAGCAACCTGGTTGTAGGCGGCGAAGTGCTCGGTCTTGCGCCGCGCGTACCAGCCGGCACGCAGCGGCGGCAGCACCTGCTGGTCGACATGCTGCAGCAGCGGCGGTACGCCGCCCGACAGATCATTGTTCAATAGCACCGCACAGGGATCGAAGCCATCGAGCCCGATACGGCTGCCATGGCGTTTCACCGGCTCCAGCGTCAGTGCCTGACCATCGGGCAGCTCCAGCGTGGTGGGGCCGGTGATCTCGGGGTTGAGGCTGCCGATGCGCACGTTGAGGCCGGCCTGGCGCAGGATCTTGGCGAGCGCGGCGACGTTCTGCAGATAGAACTGGTTGCGGGTATGGTTTTCCGGGATCAACAACAGGCGGCGCGCGCTGGGACAAAGGTCTTCCAGGGCGCTCATCGCGGCCTGCACGGCCAGCGGATGGAAATCGGGATTGAGGTTATTGAAGCCACCTGGGAACAGGTTCATGTCGACCGGGGCGAGCTTGTATCCGGCATTGCGCAGGTCCACCGAACCGTAGAACGGCGGCGTGTGTTCCTGCCACTGGTTGCGGAACCAGTGCTCGATATCCGGCTGCGCGGCGAGGATCTTGTGCTCGAGATCGAGCAGGGGGCCGGTGAGAGCCGTGACGAGATGCGGTACGCTCATGGATAACCTCGGGTTTGACGCTGCCGGTGTGACGATGGCTAATACATATGGGGCTGAGCGCGCCGGAATCAAGTTGACCGCGGTGCCGGACAAGCCAAGCCATTCACAGTGTGCACTGGCTTTTGTGAATATATGTCGAGACAAGCCGACGTGTCGGCGGCTCGGACGAAGGAGCAGGCATGCGCGATCCCTTTGCTACGGACACCGCCACTTTCGACGAGCCGATCGCCATGTTGCATGCCTGTCACGACCGGGTGCGCCATTACGCCGGCCTGCTGGCACGGCTGGTCGCCCATTACCAGGTACATGGCGCCGACGAGCAGGTGCGTCAGGCGGCTCAGGCGGTGCTGCGCTATTTCGAGGTGGCTGCGCCACTGCACCATGCGGACGAGGACGATGACCTGTTCCCGGCATTGCAGGCGCGTGCGGCGCCCGAGTTGCTGGCGGTGATGGCCGCGCTGACGGCAGAGCACGCCGGATTGGAGCAGGACTGGCTGCGTTGGCGGGATCGCTTGCGTGCGATGCTGGCGCATGAAGCGATTGCACTGTCGCAGCAGGAGGCGGAAGCATTCGCTGCGCGCTATGCGGCACATGCCGGCCGCGAAGAGGCGGAAGTCTATCCCTGGGCAGAACGGCTGCTCACCGCTGACGAGCTGGCCGTGCTGGGCACACGCATGGCGGCGCGGCGACGCGTCGGCTAGCGGTTCACCTGGATGCCACGCAGCGGCTGATCGCGGCGCTCGCCGATGCCCTGGCGGATGTTGAGTGCGTGGTAGCGCGCCAGCGTCTGGCGGGCTTCCTTGGGAAGAGTGTCGTCGTGGAAGGCGGCCTGGATCAGCTCCTTCTGCACGAAGGCAAGCTGACGTGACAGCAGCGTGCAGTCGGTCATGGCCACGCCGCGGTTCATGTCGGCGACGATGGCGAGGGCATCGCGCTTGATGCGATAGATCAGCGATTGCGACAACGGGTTGCTGCGCGCCTCGATGCGTTCGCGCGTGGCTGGCAGCATGCGGGTGGGCTCGTTCAGCGCGCTGTCGTTGGCGGCGGGGGCGGCCGGGCGGCCGGTCAGGTGTTTGAACAGCTTGAACAGCATGCATCCCTCCAAAAACAACGGGACGCCTTGCGTCCCGTTGTCGTTCGACCCGATGGGCTTACTTCTCGAGCAGAATCCGCAGCATGCGGCGCAGCGGCTCGGCGGCGCCCCACAGCAGCTGATCGCCGATCACAAAGGCGCTGACGTACTCCGGGCCCATGTTGAGCTTGCGCACGCGGCCGACGCCGATCTTAAGCCCGCCGGTGATCGAAGCCGGTGTGAGCTCCTTCACAGTGACTTCGCGATCGTTCGGCACCCATTTCACCCAGTCGTTGCCCGACTTGATGATGGCCTCGATCTCGGACAGCGGCAGGTCCTTCTTCAGCTTGATGGTCAGCGCGAGGCTGTGGCAGCGCATCGCACCGATCCGCACGCACAGGCCGTCGACCGGGGTCGGGCTGCTGTTGCCGAGGATCTTGTTCACCTCGGCTTGGCCTTTCCATTCTTCCTTGGATTGGCCGTTGTCGAGCTGCTTGTCGATCCAGGGGATCAGGCCGCCGGCGAGCGGAGCGCCGAAATATTCGGTCGGCACGTCGCTGCGGATGGTCTGGGCCACCTTGCGATCAATGTCGAGGATGGCTGAGGCCGGCGTGGCGAGCTCATCGGCCACTGAGCCGTACACCACGCCCATACCCTTCAGCAGTTCGCGCATGTGGTTGGCGCCGCCACCCGATGCAGCTTGGTAGGTCATCGACGACACCCAGTCGACCAAGCCTTCCCGGAACAGGCCGCCCACGCCCATCAGCATGATGGAGTTGGTGCAGTTGCCGCCGATGTAGTTCTTCACGCCACGGCCGAGCGCGTCGTCGATCACCTGGCGATTGACCGGGTCGAGGATGATGACTGCGTCGTCTTCCATGCGCAGCGTGGAGGCAGCGTCGATCCAGTAGCCGTTCCAGCCGGCAGCGCGCAGCTGCGGGAAGATTTCGGTGGTGTAGTCGCCGCCTTGGCAGGAAATGATGACATCCATGGCCGACAGCTCGGCAATGGATTTCGCATCCTTCAGCGTGCCGGCTGCCTTGCCGAAGTTCGGCGCCGCACTGCCAGCCTGCGAGGTAGTGAAGAACACCGGCTCGATCAGGTCGAAGTCCTTTTCTTCCTGCATGCGCTGCATCAGCACCGAGCCGACCATGCCGCGCCAGCCGACGAGGCCTACTTTCTTCATCATCGTTTCCTTGTCATCAGGGATTACACGTAAGCCCCTGATGTTAGCCGAAAAACCCCCACTCTCGCCAGCCCGGCCCCGGTAGGCGGTGTGCCAGGGAGAGCACGACTGCATGTTGCGCTATGCTTAATTTTTTATTAAGGTTTGCAACGTAAAATTACAAAACAGGTTGTGTGGATGCTTGCAAGAATCCGCGATGTGGCGAGCGTGTTGACGCGTTTTCGCACCCGCGCTGCCAACGAGAGCTACGCGCCCACCGTTGGCTTGGCCTGCTGCCCGGAAAGGCGCGTCAGCCGCAGGGTTTACAAGGAACTCGCTTTCCGTGTGGAGATGGTGGTGATGAGTGGCATGATGACGCGCGCCATGCGTGGCGACGCAGGTCAAGTGTATCCGCCCCTGCTGGCCGGCGTGCTGGCGGATATCGAGCGTATGCGGAAGGTTTCCGAGAAAGCTGCGCAAACACTCCGGGATCGTCTCTACAATTCTTACAAAATTGACGCGACGGCGACTTATCAGCGCTTGGCCGAGGCAGCGCGCCAGGCACGTGTGCACCTTTCGACGGATGGCGTGTCGTTGCGCTGATGCATTTGCCCGCAAGAACGCCGGTGCCTAGCATGGTGCCTTTTGCGAAGGAGCGGGCATGCGGGTATTGATCCAGCGGGTGACGGCGGCGGCGGTTAAGGTGGCCGGGCAGGAAGTAGGCCGGATCGGCCCCGGCCTGCTGGCCTTGGTGGGGATCGAGGCCGAGGACGGCGAGCGTGATCTCGACTGGATGGTGGCCAAGCTCACTAAGCTGAGGGTATTTGCCGACGATGCCGGCGTGATGAATCGCTCGGTACGCGATGTCGGCGGTGAAATCCTCGCTGTCTCGCAGTTCACGCTATATGCCAGCTACAGCAAGGGCAACCGCCCCTCCTGGGGGCGTGCCGCTCCTGGCCCGCTGTCGCAACCCTTGTTCGAGCGCTTCGTGGCCCAGTTGTCGGTGGCGCTCGGCAAGCCGGTGCCGACGGGGATGTTCGGCGCCGACATGCAGGTCGAACTCGTCAACGACGGGCCGGTTACGCTGCTGCTCGATACGAGGAATCCCGAATAGCCCGGCTTGCCGAGCCGGGCCATCATGGCTTGACGTTCTTGAATGCTGCGGCGTAAAAAGACGTCAAGCGCCGATTTGATTTGCCAGCTTGCGGGCGCTCTACAAATGCGGCTAAAGCGTGCCCGAAACCCGCGGCCACGCGGGTTTTTCGTTTTGCATCACCTGTTTTGACGCGCCTGTTTAATCGACAACTTGCGGGGCGCAGCGGCCACGGTCGGAAATACCGCTAAAGCGTCGGCCGCATGGGCGGCCGTCCCGTCGTTGACCCAGGAGGCTGCCATGTACGATTGTCTATCCCCCGAATTCAAGACCGCCGCCAGACTGCGCACGCTGGCCGCGCGGCCGCGCCACCGCCGCTCGCTGCGCCTTGCCGCGAGCGATCTTGCTGGCTATGCCACGTTGGCCCAGGCCGAGGCGACGCTTGCCGCGCACGGCTTCGCGCTGGAGCGGCTGGCCGACGGCAGCCTGTTGGTGTTCGACCTCTCCGTGTTCACCGCCCTCGATTTGCAACAACGCTGGCCCACGCTGGTTGGCCATTACGAGACTCCATGTCGCAGCACCACGCCGTTCGCACCGAGCTGAAATCGATCTGGCAACTGAGCTGGCCGGTGATGGTTGGCCAGTTGGCCAGCACCGGCACGGCTTTTGTCGATTATGTGATGTCCGGCCATGTGTCGGCTGCCGATCTGGCTGCTGTAGCATCCGGGGCTTCGGTCTGGGTGATGCTGCTGGTGACGCTGATCGGCCTCAACCTCGCCGCCAGTCCGCTGGTGGCGCACGCGGTGGGTGCAAACCAACGCAGCGGCATTCCGGCCATCGTCCAGCAGGCGCTGTACCAGGGCGTGTTCTGGGGCGCGATGGCCTGGTGCGTGGCGCGGCTGGCGCTGCCCTTGCTCGATCACGTCGGGCTCGCACCGCTGGTCGCTGCCAAGGCCAAGGGCTTTCTCGCCGCCGTGAGCTGGGCGCTGCCGGCGTTCGCGCTGTATCGCGTGCTCTACGCGTATAGCGCCAGCCTGAATTCGACCAAGCCGATGATGGTATTCGCGCTGATCGGACTTGCGCTCAACGTGCCGGCCAACTGGGTGCTGATCTACGGCAAGTTCGGTCTGCCGGCGCTGGGTGCGGTCGGCTGTGGCTGGGCGACGGCGTTTTCGATCTGGATCACGCTGATCCTGATGCTGGGCTGGGTGCGCTATTCACCGCACTATCGCGATACCTATCCGCTGCGGGATTGGGGCCGGGTCGATTGGGCGATGCAGCGCCAGCTGTTCCGGCTGGGCCTGCCGATGGGGGCGATGTTCTTCGTCGAGGTCAGTGCGTTTTCCGGTATCGCGCTGCTGCTGGCGCGGCTCGGGACAGTGACGGTGGGAGCGCACCAGATCGCGCTCAACATGGCCTCGCTAACCTTCATGATTCCCTCGGCGCTCGGCACCGCGATGACGGTGCGGGTGGGGCAGGCGCTGGGCGCGGGTGACACGGCAAGGGCGCATTTCCTTGGTCGGCTGGGGCTGCAGGCGGGCCTCGTGATCGCGGTGGCGCTGGCGCTATTCATGTTGCTGGGCAATCACTGGATCGCCAGCTGGTACACCTTCGAGCCGACGGTGCGGGCGTTGGCAGCTACTTTGCTGATCTATGCCGGCGTGTTCCAGCTGGCCGATGCGACCCAGGTCGTCGCTGCCGGCGTGCTGCGTGGCTACAAGGTGACCCGCCAGCCGATGTGGATTCACCTGTCGGCGTTCTGGTTACTGGGCTTGCCGCTCGGCTACCTGCTGACCTTTGGCGCCGGTGACTGGCCGGGCATGGGCGCAGCCGGCTACTGGCTGGCCCTGGTGCTGGCGCTGACCTTTGCGGCCTTTGCGCTGCTATGGCTGTTCAGACGGGTGGCACGACAGGCACTGCGGGCCTGAGCCGCTTCAGTTTTCGCCCCAGCGCTGCATCAGCTGGTGAGGTACGCCCAGCTGATCGAGGATGCGCGCGACGACGAAGTCGACCAGATCGGCGATCGACTGCGGGTGATGGTAGAAGCCCGGGTTGGGCGGCAGGATGACCACGCCGAGGCGGGCCAGCTTGAGCATGTTTTCCAGGTGCAGCGCCGAGAACGGTGCCTCGCGAGGCACCAGCACCAGCGTCTTGCGCTCCTTGAGCATCACGTCGGCAGCGCGTTCGAGCAGGTTGTCGCTGTTGCCACCGGCAATCGCCGCCAACGCGCCCATGGTGCAGGGTACCACCACCATGCCGTCGCCCGGGTTGGAGCCCGAGGCCATCGGCGCAAACCATTCCTGCTGCCCCCAGACCTTGAGCCGGGACGCATCGACGCCAAAGCGCGCGTGAAACAACTTGGCCAGTTCCTCGGCGCGCCCCGGCCAGGTCTCGCCCAGTTCCTGCTTGGCGACGATCTGCGCTGCCTGGGTGTAGAGCACGTGAACGGTGCAGCCGGCGGCGAGCAGGCATTCCAGCGTGCGCAGGCCGTAGGGCAGGCCGGAGGCGCCGGTGAAGCCGAGGGTGATGGTTTTCATGCGGGTTTTCCGAGAATGCGAGCGGCGATCACGCCATTGACGATACCGAAGATCAGCGCGGTCAGCATGAAGATCGGCAGCAGCTTGACGATGCCGTCGTGCGGAATCAGCCAGGCCCGCGCCAACGCGAGCTGGCCGGCGATATGGGCGTAGGCCGCCAGCACCGACAGACTGACCGGCCCGAAATAGTGGCGGGGGAGGTGCCGAACCAGTGCCAGCGTGGCAAGGCTGGCCACGCTGCCGGCACAGCTGAGGGCGAACCCTGGTGACAGCAAGCCACCGAGCGCCAGCGCCGCGCCGAACACGCGCAAGCCGGTGACCCAGGCTGCATCCTGCCAGCCATGGCGCCATAGCACCAGCAAGGTCACGATATTGGCGAGGCCGGGCTTCACGCCGGGGATCGGGCTGGGCACGGCCGCTTCCAGCACCGACAGCGCGATGGCGAGCGCCGCATAGCGCGCGACGCGCCAATCATTTGCACTGGGCTCAGTAGCCGAGGCTGTCATAGTCCGGGCGTTGGCCGACGAGGGCGATGGCGGTGCGATTGGGTAGGCAGACGGCGCTATCGCCGGCGCGCTGCAACCAGCCGGTGCGCACGCAATACTGGCGTGGGCTGGGGTCGGCGGCGATGCGAGCCCGGCCGCCGTCGATCTCGACCGTGGTGGTCCCGAGCGGGCCGGGAATGGCCAGTGTGCGGTGTGCGGCGAGATCGACTTCGGCATAGAGCCGGCCATCCTGATAGAGCCGGACTCGTGCCGCTTCCTGTTGTTGCCAAGCGGTGCAGGCTACGATCACGGTGGCGAGAACGCCAAGCGCGATGACGAGGCCGTCGCCGGCGCGGATCAGCGCAATGGCGCCAGCTCCGGCCGCTCGCGGTGGCGCACCAGTGTCTGGCGGGTCTTGCCGAAATGCTTGCCCAGTTGCTCGGCAAGGTAGACCGAGCGGTGCTGGCCGCCGGTACAGCCGATGGCGACGGTGACGTAGCTGCGGTTGTCGCGCTCGAACTCCGGCAGCCAGCGCTCCATGAAGCCGAGCACGTGAGTCAGATATTTGCCGACCATGGACTCGCGCTCAAGGAAGTCGATCACTGGTTGGTCGCGGCCGGTGAGCGGGCGCAGCTGTGGGTCGTAATGCGGGTTGGGCAGGCAGCGTGCATCGAACACGAAATCGGCGTCGAGTGGAATGCCCTGCTTGAAGCCGAATGATTCGAAGATCAGCGTGAGCCGCGAGCGATCGAGCGCGACGAACTCGCGGATCCAGCTGCGCAATTGCGAGGCCGATAGCTCGCTGGTGTCGATGCGATGCGCCTGCTCCGAAAAATACGCCAGCATCTCGCGCTCCAGCGCGATTGCCTCGAACACCGTGAGCTCGCCGCTGGCCAGCGGGTGGCTGCGCCGGGTTTCGGAGAAGCGCTTGACCAGCATCTCGGTCTTGGCCTCAAGGAACAGCAGCCGCACGTCGAGGTTGAGCTCGAACAGCGCATCGAGGTGTTCGGGTAGCGAGGAGATGCTGTGCGCACTGCGCACATCGATGGCGATGGCGACCTTGGGATAGCCGTCCTCGTCGAGCAGTGCCACCGATTGCGGCAGCAAGGGCGCCGGCAGATTGTCGATGCAGAAGTAGCCGAGATCCTCGAGCGCGCGCAACGCCACGCTCTTGCCCGCGCCGGATACGCCCGACAGCAGGATGACCTGCTGCCGACGACTCACGCGCTCGCCCCCAAGACGATCATTCGCCCATCTCCATGAAGCGCTGGTGGCGCTCGATGAATTCGCGCGTCGAGTCGATGCCGCGCAGCTGCAGGATGTAGTTGCGCACTGCCGCCTCGACCAGCACGGCGAGGTTGCGGCCAGCGGCCACGGGGATCACCAGCTTGCGGATTGGCACGCCGAGGATTTCCTGCGTCGCCGCCTGCATCTGCAGCCGGTCGATCGGCGCCAGCGTCTCGCCGCTGGCCTTGGCCAGATGGATGATGAGCTTGAGCGTCTTCTTCGGCCGGACCGCGGTCTCGCCGAAGATGGTGCGGATGTTCAACACGCCGATGCCGCGCACCTCGAGGAAGTCGCGCAACATGGGTGGGCAGCGGCCTTCCAGCGTTTCCGGATTGGTGCGGTAGACCTCGACCACATCGTCGGCGACGAGGCCGTGGCCGCGCGAGATCAACTCCAGCGCGAGCTCGGACTTGCCCATCGATGATTCGCCGGTCAGCAGCACGCCGACTTCGAGCACGTCGAGGAACACGCCATGCAGATGGGTGGAGACCGCCAGCGCCTTGGCAAGGTAATAGCGCAGCACGTCCATCAGGTAGGGCGACTGCTCGGGACTGGTGAGCAGCGGCACGTGATAGCGCTCGGCCGCTTCCTTCAGCGCGTCGGGCACCGGCTGGCTGTTGGCGACGATCATCGCCGCCATCTCGTTGGCGAACAGCCGCTCCACCGACTCCTTCTGTGCGTCGGCCGACAGGCCCTGGAAATAGCTGACCTCGGCGATGCCGAGCACCTGCACCCGGTTGGGGTGGATGAAATTCAGGTGACCGACGAGGGCGAGCTTGGGTTTTTGCTCGCTCGCATCATTGGTCAGCAGGCTGTTGGCACCGGACTGCCCGGCCACCCAGGTGAGGCGTAGCTTCTCGGCGTTGTCGATGAACAGCTGGCGGACGGTGATCTGTGGCATTCCGCTTACCCGGCGTAGGGTTCCCAGTGAGCGATCAGCTTGAACGCGGCGTCGACGTCGGGCGCCTGTGCCAGTTCGTCGCGCACGGCCTTGTCGGAGAACAGTTGGGCGAGCTCCGAGAGGATCTGCAAGTGCAGGTCGGTGGCGTTGGCCGGCACCAGCAGCACGAAGATCAGCGAGACCGGCTTGCCGTCGGGCGCATCGAACGGGATGGGAGCCTTCAGGCGGACGAAGGCGCCGGTGGCTTCCTTGAGGCCCTTGATGCGGCCGTGCGGGATGGCAACGCCCTGACCGAGCCCGGTGGAGCCGAGTTTCTCGCGTGCGAACAGGCTGTCGAAGATCACGCTACGGGCGATGCCGTGGCTGTTTTCGAACAGGATGCCGACCTGCTCGAATACGCGCTTCTTGCTGCCGACGTCCATGTCGAGGAAGACGTTGCCGGCCGGCAGTATCTTGGAAATCAGGCTCATGCGTCGGGGGCCGAGGGGAAAAACCTGCCCATTGTAGCGCTGTGCCGGTCAAACCAAAAACGCAGCGGGCGGCGACCGGCGCGGAACCGACAATGCCGGGCTGGCGGGCAACAAAAACGGGAACCCGCAGGTTCCCGTGTTCGTGGCAGAAAGGAGGTGTTATTCGGTGGCGGCCGACTGGTACTTGATGCTCTCGCCGCGATGGTCCATCAGCTTTTCCTTGTGCTTGATGACCTGTCGGTCGAGTTTGTCGGCGAGCAGGTCGATCGCCGCATACATATCCTCATCAGTTGCTTCGACATGGATGTCACGACCGCGCACGTGCACGGTGGCCTCAATGTGATGCTGCAGCTTCTGTACGGATAGGATGACGCCGACGTCGATCACGGAATCGAAGTGGCGGATGATCCGATCCAGCTTGGTTGTGACGTACTCACGGATAGCCGGAGTCACTTCCAGATGATGGCCGCTGATATTGAGGTTCATATGTCTGCTCCTTCTGCGTTTGAACTGTGGGCGTCACGCAACGGGAGCGCCGCGTGGGCCTACAGGCTTTTGCGCTGATTGACGGGGGCGATCTGCATCGCTTCCCGGTACTTCGCAACGGTTCGCCGCGCAACCACGATCCCTTGCTGCGACAGCGCCTCGGCAAGCGCACTGTCTGAGAGTGGTTTGGTCTTGTCCTCGTTCTGGATCAGCTGTTTGAGCAGGGCCTTGATCGCCGTCGCCGAGCATTCACCACCGGCCTCGGTTTCGACGTGGCTGCCGAAGAAGTATTTGAACTCGAAGAGCCCCCTTGGACTGTGCATGTATTTCTGGCTCGTGACGCGCGAAATCGTGGATTCGTGCAGGTCGAGCTCTTCAGCGATATCGCGCAGCACCATCGGCCGCATGGCGACTTCGCCGTGTTCGAAGAAGGCATGCTGCCGGGCGACGATGGCCTCGGATACCCGCAGGATGGTGTCGAAACGTTGTTGCACACTTTTCACCAGCCAGCGCGCCTCTTGCAATTCCCGCGCCATCACCCCGCCCTCGCTGCGCTGCAGGATGTTGGCGTACATCTGGTTCACCCTGAACTTCGGCCTTGCCGCTTCGTTCAGTCGCACCCGCCAGCGGCCGCGCGCCTTGTAGACGATGACATCCGGAATCACGTAACGCGGGGTCAACTGCGCCCACCGTGCGGCTGGTCGGGGATTCAATCCCACGATCAGCTCATTGGCGGCCTTGAGCTGCGCGTCGTCGCATTTCAGCGCCTTCTTGATCCTAGTGTAGTCACGGGCCGCCAATAAATCGAGATGCCGCTCAACGAGTGCGAGGGCAAGTTGATTTGGCTCAGAAACGGGTAGTGTCTTCAGTTGCAATGCCAGCGCCTCACCCATATCTTTCGCGCCGACACCGACTGGCTCAAGCTGCTTGAGCCGGGCCAGCGCCACTGCGAGGTCATCCAGTTCGAGCCCGGTTTCGGCGACGAGTTCCTCAGGCAGTTGCGCAAAGATCTCGTCGAGGCTCTGGGTGAGGAAGCCATCGTCGTCGAGCGCGTCGATCAGCAGCGCCAGCACGGCCCGGTCGAGCGCGGTCAGCGGCAGCAGCCCGGCCTGTTCCAACAGGTGTTCGCGCAGCGTGAGCTCGCGGGCGGTGTTGCTGGCCGGATCGAAATCCTCGTCGTCGTCCCCGCTGCCGCCTCCGCCGCTACCCCAGCTCCAGTCGTCGTCGCCGAAGTCGTTGCTGCTCTCGAGCGGATGGTCGCCAACCTCGCCCTCGCCGGCCTCGCTGCCTTCGCCGCGATCCTCGCCGGGTTCGAGCAGCGGGTTCTCGATCAGGTAGCGCTCGATCTCCTGGCGGAAATCGAGGGTGGAGAGTTGCAGCAGCTTGATCGACTGCTGCAGCTGGGGGGTGAGATTGAGCTGCTGCGATAGCTTCAGTTGGAGCGATTGCTTCATCGGCGGCTACATGCGGAAGTGTTCGCCGAGATAGACCTTGCGCACGTCCTCGTTCTCGACGATGTCGGACGGGTGCCCCGAGGCCATCACCCGGCCTTCGGAAATGATGTAGGCGCGATCGCAGATGCCCAGCGTTTCACGCACGTTGTGATCGGTGATCAGCACGCCGATGCCGCGCGACTTGAGGAAGGCGATGATGCGCTGGATATCCATCACCGCGATCGGGTCGACGCCAGCGAATGGCTCGTCGAGCAGGATGAAGCGCGGATTGGCCGCCAGCGCGCGGGCGATCTCGGCACGGCGGCGCTCGCCACCGGACAGCGCCATCGCGTTGCTCTCCTTCAGGTGCGAGATATGCAGCTCATGCAGCAGCTCGTCCAGCCGCGCAAGGCGCGTGCTTTCGTCCTTTTCGTGCAGTTCCAGTACTGCGAGGATGTTCTGTGCCACCGTCATCTTGCGGAAGATCGAGGCTTCCTGCGGCAGATAGCCAAGCCCCATCCGGGCGCGCTCGTGCATCGGCAGGTGGCCGATGTCGCGCTCATCAAGGCGGATGTCGCCGCCGTCCTTGGCGACGAGGCCGACGATCATGTAGAAGCTGGTGGTTTTGCCGGCGCCATTGGGGCCGAGCAGGCCGACCACCTCGCCGGCGGCGACCTCGAGCGAGACGTCGCTGACCACCGTGCGCTTCTTGTAGCGCTTCATCAGGCCGGTAGCCGTCAGTTGGCTGGTGCTCATTGCTCGGCCTTTTTCTTGGGCTGGATAGTGATGTTGACGCGACCGCTGCTGCCACCGTCCTTGCCGCCCTGTGCCTCGTAGACCTCGGTGTTCATGTTGTAGGTGATCACCTGGCCGATCACCTCGTCGCCGGTATCGCGCCGCACCCAAGCCTTGTCGATCAGCTTGAGTAGGCCTGTCTTGCCGTCGTAATCGAAGCTCAGCGATTGTGCGTCGACCCATTCGCCGCTGTCGAGGCGCTGGCGGAAGGTGACGGGCTTACCGTTGCCGGTGATGTACTGGTTGCCCGCCTCATCCTGGCGTACGTTGAGCACGGCTGATTTCATCACCATGGTGCCCTGGGTGACCACCACGTTGCCGGTGTAGACGCCGAGCATCTGCTTCTGGTCGAAGTTGGCGCGGTCCGCCTCGATCTTCATCGGTTTTTCGCGGTCGGCTGTCTCGGCGTGGGCGGTCAGCGTGGCGATGCAGGCGCAAGCCAGCAGCCAGTTAGCGGCGCGGCGGTTCATAGACGGTGCTCACTTTGGATTTCAGGATCAGGGTACCGGCGATCATGTCGGCGTCAAAGCCGACTGCCGCGGCGTTGTAGGGGCCGCTCACGGCGGTGACCGGGGCTTCGGAGCTGGCGCGCCGGGTATCGGTGGTCATCCAGATCTCGCGGCCGTTGATGACCAATTGCGGATGCTCGGCGTCAGCGTCGCGCACCACGGTGACGGCTTCGGGGAACCAGAAGCGCTTGCTGTCCTGCAGGCCTTGCGCAGTGCTGGTCACCGCGTGCATGGCAGGCGCATCGGGCGCGGTGTAGTCGAGGCGGGCGGTATCGAACCAAGTGCTGTTGTCTTCCGGGTAGTGACGGGTGCGCACCGCAGTGACCTTGATCAGCGGTTGGCCGTCTTCGCCGAAGCGCACCGCGTCGATGTGCTCGATCACGAGATCAGGCTCGCCCTTGCGTTGCGGCTTGGGTAGCTCCGGCATGCGTGCGGCCTCGTTCAGCACCCAGACCAGCAGGCCGAGGACACCCAGCAGGATCAGCGGAAGCAGTTTGCCCGTATGCTGCATCGGCATCAGCGCAGGTATTGGGCCAGCACGCCGTCGAGCGTGCCCTGCGCGCGCATCACCAGCTCGCAGACTTCACGCACGGCGCCGCGCCCGCCGCCGGCCTGGGTGACATGGTGGGCGTGCTCCCGTACGAAGGCGGGGGCCTCGGGCACTGTGACGGAGAAGGCGACGCGGCGCATCACCGGCAGATCGATCACGTCGTCGCCCATATAGCCGCATTGTTCGGCAGTGAGGCTGGCCGCAGCCAGCAATTCCTGGAAAGTGGCCAGCTTGTCGTGCGCGCCCTGGTAGAGATAATCGATCTGCAGGTTGCGGGCGCGGTGCTCGACCAGGCGGGACTGGCGGCCGGTGATGATGGCGAGCTTGACGCCGGTGCTGGCAAGCATGCGCAAACCGTGGCCGTCCAGCGAGTTGAAGGCCTTCAGCTCCTCGCCGGCATCGGTGTAGTAGAGGCTGCCATCGGTCATGATGCCATCGACATCGAAGATCATCATGCGCAGGGCGCGGGCTTGTTCAATCATGGTCGATTCCAGGTTCAGAGCACGCGGGCGCGCAGCAGGTCATGCATGTTGATCGCGCCGGCGACACGGCTTTTTTCGGTTACCAGCAAGCCGTTGCAGCGGCGTTTTTCCATGATGGCGACCGCTTCGCTCGCCAACTGGTCTGCGCCGATGGTGACTGGGTTGCGGGTCATCACGTCGGCCACCGCCGTGGCGTGCACATCGATACCGCGATCCAACGCGCGGCGCAGGTCGCCGTCGGTGAAGATGCCGGAAAGCTGGCCGTCGGCATCGACCACCGCAGTCATGCCGAGGCCCTTGCGGCTGATTTCCAGCAGGGCATCGCGCAGCGAGACCCCCGAGTCTACGACGGGCACCGCCTCGCCGGTGTGCATCAGGTCACGCACGCGGATCAGCAGCCGCCGCCCCAACGTGCCACCCGGATGCGACAGCGCGAAATCCTCGGCCTTGAAGCCGCGTTCCTCGAGTACGGCAACTGCGAGTGCGTCGCCAACGGCCAGCGCGGCAGTGGTGCTGGCGGTGGGGGCGAGATTGTGCGGGCAGGCTTCCTGCTCGACGCTGCCGTCGAGCCCCACGTCGGCCTCGCGCGCCAATGTCGAGGCCGGGTTGCCGGTGACGGCGATGATGGGGGTACCCAGTCGCTTCAGGCTGGGCAGCAGCGCGATGATCTCGTCGCTCTCGCCGGAGTAGGACAGCGCCAGCACCACGTCGTCGCCGGTGATCATGCCCAGATCGCCATGCGCTGCTTCACCCGGGTGGACGAACAATGCCGGCGTGCCGGTCGAGGCCAGCGTCGCGGCGATCTTGCGCGCGATATGGCCGGACTTGCCCATGCCCGTGACAACGATGCGGCCGCGTGCGGCCATTACCAGTGCCACTGCTGTATCGAAGGCGGCGTCGACGCGCTCGGCCAGCCGAGCCAGTGTGCGGGCCTCGATCTCGAGAACCCGGCGGGCACGCTGCTGGGCCGGGCTTGCCGGCGGATCGGATAGCGGTTGCATAGGCCGCCAGTATAAAAGAGCGCCGCATGCGGCCGCTAGCAAGAATCGGTCCTGCCTGCAGAAATACCGGGCAGACGTTCGTGTCAGACTCCTCTTATAATCGGCTCGCCCTGTTTCCATTCCGCCAACATGCCTGTTCACCTGTCTTCCCTGCTGTTGTTGCTTGCTGCGGCAGTGCTCACCGTGGTGTTGTGCCGCAGCGTCAAACTGCCCGCCATGCTGGGCTACCTGCTCGTTGGCATGCTGATCGGCCCCCATGCGCTGGGTCTGATCGCGTCCAGTGACGAAGCCACCCATCTCGCCGAGTTCGGCGTGGTGTTCCTGATGTTTACGCTGGGCCTGGAATTCAGCCTGGCCAAGCTCAATGCAATGCGCCGGCTGGTGTTTGGGTTGGGGGCGGCGCAGGTGGTGGCGACTGCAATGCTGGCAGGCGGGGCTGCCGTGCTCGGTGGCTACGACTGGAAGATCGGCCTGGCGCTCGGCGGCGCGCTGGCCATGTCGTCGACCGCGATGGTGTCGAAGCTGCTGTCCGAGCGCAACGAGCTCAATGCGCCGCACGGGCAGAACGCCATCGGTATCCTGCTGTTCCAGGATCTGGCGGTGGTGCCGCTGCTGATCATGCTGCCGGTGCTCGGCAAGCCGGGCGAGGAGCTGCTGCTGGCGCTGGGGCTGGCGGCGATCAAGATCGTCTGCGTGCTGGTGTTGCTGCTCAACGTCGGGCAGCGGCTGATGCGGCCCTGGTTCAACCTCGTGGCTAAGCAGCATTCGAGCGAGCTGTTCATGCTCAATATGTTGCTGGTGACGCTGGGCATTGCCTGGCTGACCGAGCTCGCCGGGTTGTCGCTGGCCTTGGGGGCGTTCCTCGCCGGCATGCTGATCGCGGAAACCGAGTATCGCTACCAGGTGGAGGACGATATCCGGCCGTTCCGCGACCTGTTGCTGGGCCTGTTCTTTGTCACCGTCGGCATGAACCTCAACTTCGGCACGCTGGCAAGCCAATGGTGGCTGGTGCTGCTGATGCTGGCCTTCCTGCTGCCGGGCAAGATCCTGCTGATCGCGGGCATTGCCCGGGGGCTGGGCCATGCGCCGGGTGCAAGCTGGCGCACCGGCTTCGCGCTGGGGCAGGGAGGCGAGTTCGCCTTCGTGCTGCTGGCGCTGGCGATGAGCGCCGGCCTGATGCCGCCGGAACTGGCGCAGGTGACTGTCGCCAGCGTGGTGCTCTCGATGCTGGCTACGCCGTTCGTGCTGCAGCATTCGGACAAGCTGGTGCTGCGACTGGCCGCATCCGAATGGATGAGCATGGCGGCCAATCTGCACCAGATCGCCGTGCGTACCATGCAAAGCCAGGGGCATGTGGTGATCTGCGGCTATGGCCGCAGTGGCCAGAGCCTGGCCCGGCTGCTGGCGCATGAGGAGATCCCGTTCTTCGCGCTCGACCTCGATCCGGAAAAGGTGCGCGAAGCGGCTGCTGCAGGAGAGTCGGTGGTGTTCGGCGATGCGGCCAAGCGGGAAGTGCTGATGGCCGCCGGCCTGATGCGTGCCCGTGCACTGATTGTCACCTATGCCGATACCCATTCGGCATTGCGCATTCTGGAGCTGGTGCAGCAACTGCGGCCCGAGCTGCCAGTGATCGTGCGCACCTACGACGACAGCGATATTGATCGGCTACGCGCTGCCGGCGCGGTCGAGGTGGTGGCCGAGATCATGGAAGGCAGCCTGATGCTGGCCTCGCATACGCTGATGATGCTGGGTGTGCCGCTCAATCGCGTGCTCAAGCGCATCCGCGCGGTGCGGGAAGACCGCTACCAGATGTTCCGCGGCTTCTTCCGCGGCACGGTGGAAGACCTGGAGGAGGGCGAGCGACCGATGCCGCGGCTGCACACGGTATTGTTGGTGGCGGGTGCCAGCGCCATCGGCCGGGCGCTTGGTACGCTCGATCTGGTCGGCCTGCATGTCGAGGTGAAGAGCCTGCGTCGCAAGAGCCAGGCGGCAGTTACGCCCGATGCCGAGCTCGTGCTGTCGGAGGGGGACGTGCTGGTGCTGTTGGGCGAACCGGAGAACCTGGCCGCTGCCGAGATGCTGCTGCTGCAGGGGCATTGACCGGGTGAACTGACCTGGGACGAAGCGACAGAAAAGGCACCCGAAGGTGCCTTTTCGTTTTCCATTGCCCGCCATATTACTGCTTGGGCTGGAACGCCGGGCGTTTGCCGATCTTCACCGGCAGCGACAGTGGTTTGCCATTGCGGTATAGCTGCAGCTCGATCTGTTGCTCGGGCTTGAGTGCGGCGATCAGATTGAGCAGCGCCTCGGTGTTGGTGACCGGCTTGCCCGCGATGTCGAGCACGATATCGCCCGGGCGCACGCCGGCGAGATCGGCCGGGCTGCCGCGCACTACGCCGGCGACCAGTGCGCCCCGCGCTTCCTTCAGTTTGAAGGAGTTGGCGAGTTCGGTGGTCACGTCCTGCGGCTCGACGCCGAGCCAACCGCGCACCACGCTGCCATCCTTGATGATCGCTTCCATCACCTGGCGCACTGAGCTTGCCGGGATGGCGAAGCCGATGCCGAGCGAGCCGCCAGTGCGCGAATAGATGGCGGTATTGATGCCGAGCAGATTGCCCTCGGTATCGATCAGTGCGCCACCGGAGTTGCCAGGGTTGATCGCAGCGTCGGTCTGAATGAAGTTCTCGAAGGTGTTGATGCCAAGCTGGGTGCGTTTGGTGGCCGAGACGATGCCCATGGTCACGGTCTGACCGACGCCGAATGGGTTGCCGATGGCAAGCACCACGTCACCGATCTGTACTTGATTGTCGTCGGCGAAGGCAATGGTGGGCAGCTTGGGCAGCTCGATGCGGATCACCGCGAGATCGGTCTCGGGGTCGGTGCCGACCACGCGCGCCTGGGCGGTGCGGCCATCGGCAAGTGCCACCTGGATCTCATCAGCGGATTCAACCACGTGGTTGTTGGTGACGATGTAGCCATCGGCGGACACGATGACGCCCGAGCCGAGGCTGGAGGCACGTTGCGTGTCGTCGCCTTCCAGGCCATCACCGAAAAAGCGGCGGAATACCGGATCATCCAGCAGCGGATGGCGCTGACGGACTTCCTTGGCGGTGTAGATGTTGACCACGGCCGGCATCGCGCGCTGCGCGGCACCGCGATAGGAAGCAGCGGCGCTGGCCGGGCTGCTGGCGTGCTTGCCGGCCTCTTCGACCGTGACCAGTTGTTGTGCCGGCCGGGCTTGAGGCAGCCATTGTGGCTGCAGCAGGGTGATCAGGAACCAGACCGCAAGGCCGACGGTGGTGGTTTGTGCGAAAATCAGCCAGAGTTTTTTCATGGACCGGGTAGATGGCCGTACCGAGAACGCAACTTGTCGATTATATCGGACAACTGCTGCAACCAGAGCGCTGGCGCGATTACTGCCCAAATGGCTTGCAGGTCGAGGGGGCCGATCAGGTCGGCTGCATCGCCACCGCCGTGACAGCGAGCCTGGAAGCGATCGACGCTGCGATCGAGATCGGTGCCGACACCCTGCTGGTCCACCATGGCTACTTCTGGAAAGGCGAGGCCGCCCCCATCGTCGGCACCAAGAAGGCACGTATCGCTCGTCTGCTCGCTCACGACGTTAATCTGCTCGCCTATCACCTACCACTCGATGCCCACCCCACGCTGGGCAACAATGCCGAGCTTGGCCGACTACTTGGCTTTGCTGCAACGGGGCGTTGCGGCGAGCAGGACATGGTCTGGCTGGGCGAGGCCATCGGTGCGCCCTCGCTGGCGCAGCTGGGCGGGCGCATCGAGGGGGCGCTCGCGCGCGCGCCGTTGCTGATCGGCGATCCCGATCGGCCGATCCGGCGCGTGGCCTGGTGCACCGGCGGCGCGCAGAGTTATTTCCACGAACTCGCGTTGCACGGCGGCATCGATTGTTTCATCACTGGCGAAGCATCCGAGTTCGTCACCCATCTTGCCCGTGAATCGGGCATCGCCTTCGTCGCAGCCGGTCACCATGCCACCGAACGCTACGGCGTGCGGGCGTTGGGTGATCACCTGGCGTCGCAGCTGGCATTGCAAGTCGTTCACCTGGAGTGTGAAAACCCCGTATGACCTCGTTCAAGTTCCTGCTGCCGCTCGCGGTCATCAGCCTGTTGTCCGCCTGCAGCATGCTGCAGACCACGACACCCACACCCGAACCGGTCGTCGTCACGCCCACGCCTTTGCCGCCGCCGCAGGACGAAGTGCTGCCCGAAGTAGAACTCAAGCGGATGAAGAATGCGCCGACGATCACGCTGCAGGGCCGTACCGTGCCCGACGTGATGGCCGACATCGAGAAGTACCGCCTGTCCCGTGGCATGACCGTGGTGTCCAAGACCCGCAATCGCATCGAGTTCGCAGCCCCGGTGGCGCGGGCCAAGCGGCCGACCCAGGCCCGCGTGCGCTATACGCTGCAGACGGTAAAGGGCGGAGTGAAGGTGGCTGCACGAGCCTATCAGATCAGCTACCCCGGCACCGCCAAGGAAAAGGTCGCCGATATCACTTCGGCGGTGTCGGATCGCCTGCTGCAGGAGTTTGCCCGCTACAAGACTGCGGGAACGTGGAACTAAACGTGGAAATGGAGATGCACCGAGCGGGTGCGCGGCTTTCAGTTCCCGCCATGCTCGGTTAGAATTCGGCGGTTTATAAGCCAGAACTTCCACTATCAGGGACTGGACATGAGTGAGCAGCAGGTTGATAACAGCAAGCGGCGCTTCCTGCTCGTCGCGGCCAGCGGCGCAGGCGCCGTGGCCGTGGCCGGCATCGCGACCCCTTTCGTAGCAAGTTTCCTCCCGTCCGAGCGGGCCAAGGCGGCCGGTGCACCGGTCGAAGTCGATATCAGCAAGCTGGAGCCGGGCGAGAAGATCAACGTCGAATGGCGTGGCAAACCGGTGTGGGTGGTCAAGCGCACGCCGGACATGCTGGCCGGCCTGCCCAAGAACGATCCCAAGCTCGTCGACCCCAAATCCGAAGCCAGCGACCAGCCTACCTATTGCAAGAACGAAGGCCGTTCGCGCAAGCCCGACATCTGGGTGGCGGTGGGCGTCTGTACCCACTTGGGCTGTTCGCCGACCTATCGGCCGGACCTCGCGCCGGCCGATCTGGGCCCCGAGTGGCTGGGCGGCTTCTATTGCCCCTGTCATGGCTCGAAGTTCGACCTGGCCGGTCGGGTGTTCTCCGGCGTTCCTGCGCCGAAGAACCTCGATATCCCGCCGTACAAATTCTTCGGCAGCGGCGATTCGATGCTGCTCGTCGGCGAAGACCAGTAAGGGGTAGAGCATGAGCAAACTAGAACAATCCGCTCAAAAAGTGCTGGGCTGGGTAGACGACCGCTTCCCGTTGACGTCGACCTGGAAGGCGCACGTTTCCGAGTACTACGCACCGAAGAACTTCAACTTCTGGTACTTCTTCGGCTCGCTCGCCATGCTGGTGCTGGTGATCCAGATCGTCACCGGCATCTTCCTGACGATGAACTACAAGCCGGACGGCAACCTGATCCCAGGCACCAATGTTTCGACCGCCTTCATGTCGGTCGAGTACATCATGCGCGATGTGGCGGGTGGCTGGATCATCCGCTACATGCACTCCACCGGTGCGTCGATGTTCTTCGTCGTGGTCTACCTGCACATGTTCCGTGGCCTGATCTACGGCTCGTACCAGAAGCCGCGTGAACTGATCTGGGTATTCGGCACGCTGATCTTCCTGTGCCTGATGGCCGAAGCTTTCCTCGGCTACCTGCTGCCGTGGGGCCAGATGTCGTTCTGGGGCGCGCAGGTGATCGTGAACCTGTTCGCTTCGCTGCCGGTGATCGGTCCGGATCTGTCGACCTTCATCCGTGGTGACTTCGTGGTGTCGGATGCCACCCTGAACCGCTTCTTCGCGCTGCACGTGATCGCTGTGCCGCTGGTGCTGCTGGCGCTGGTGGTGGCCCACCTGGTTGCGTTGCACGAAGTGGGTTCGAACAATCCGGACGGTGTCGAGATCAAGAAGAACAAGGATCCGCAGACCGGCATCCCGCTCGATGGCATCCCGTTCCACCCGTACTACACGGTCAAGGATATCCTGGGCGTGGCGGTGTTCCTGGTGGTGTTCTCGCTGGTGGTGTTCTTCTTGCCGGAAATGGGCGGTTACTTCCTCGAGAAGCCGAACTTCGACCCGGCCGACCCACTGAAGACCCCGGCGCACATTGCACCGGTGTGGTACTTCACCCCGTTCTACGCCATCCTGCGTGCGATCCCATCCTTCCTGGGTACCCAGGTTTGGGGCGTGCTCGGCATGGGCGGCGCAGTGGTGCTGATCGCCTTCCTGCCGTGGCTGGATCGCAGCCCGGTGAAGTCGATCCGCTATCGCAGCGCGGTGTTCAAATGGGCGCTAGTGCTGTTCGTCGCTGCCTTCATCGGCCTCGGCATCCTGGGCGCGCTGCCGTCGACCAACACTCGGACCATCGTGGCGCAGATCCTGTCGGTGATCTACTTCGCCTTCTTCATTGGCATGCCGTGGTACAGCAAGCTGGGTACGCCGAAGCCAGTTCCCGAGCGTGTCACCGATACCAACCTGGGTCGTCAGGTCCGCTTTGTTGCGCTGTTCGCCCTGACTATCGTGCTGGCGACCGTGTTCGCCATGGTGATCTGAGGGAAGCCACGATGAGACAACAGATGAAGAAATGGCTGGTCACCCTGGCGCTGTGCGCGGTGCCGTTTGCCGCCCAGGCTTCCGAAGCCGGCGTGCATCTCGATCGCGCGCCAGTCAACCTGCGTGATGCCGAATCGCTGCAGCGCGGCGCGCAGACCTTCACCAACTACTGCTTGTCCTGTCACGGTGCTGTTGCCATGCGCTATAGCCGCCTGCAGGACCTGGGCCTGACCGAGGCGCAGATCAAGAGCAACCTGATGGCGGCCAGCGAGAAGGTCGGTGATCCGATGCGCGTGGCGATGCAGGCTGCCGATGGCAAGGCCTGGTTTGGCGCCACACCGCCCGACCTGTCGCTGATCGCCCGCTCGCGTGGCGCCGACTGGCTCTACACCTACCTGCGCACCTTCTATCGTGACGACGCGCGTCCGACCGGCTGGAACAATCTGGTGTTCCCGAGCGTGGGCATGCCGCACGTGTTGTGGGAGCTGCAAGGCCAGCAGGTGCCGGTGATGAAGACGGTGAAGAACCACGAGACCGGCAAGGACGAGCAGCACATTGAATCGCTGAAGCTGGAAAAGCCGGGCCTGCTGACCCGTGTGGCCGAGGACGGCAGTTTCGATCAGGGCGACTACGACAAGCGCGTAGGCGACCTCGTCAACTACCTCGTCTACATGGGCGAGCCGGCCAAGGTGAAGCGCGAACAGATCGGCTATGCCATCCTGCTGTTCCTGTTGTTCATCCTGGTGCCGCTGACCTACTTCCTGAAAAAGGAATACTGGCGCGACATCCACTGAGTTGCACGAGTATGTAAAAAAAGGCGCCGCAAGGCGCCTTTTTTATCGGGTGTCGATATCTGTCTCGATCACGAAATTCCATTTCATAACAGTCGCTTATGCACGTTTTCTGGATTCGGCATGGCCTCGACTGGTAAAATCGCTGTTTCACCGAAATCGTCCTCCGGAGAATCCGCCCCATGATGAAGCTTTATTCCGGCACCTCCTGCCCGTTCAGCCACCGTTGCCGCATCGTGTTGTTCGAGAAGGGCATGGACTTCGAGATCATCGACGTCGACGTGCACAGCAAGCCGGAAGACCTGGCCGTAATGAACCCGTACAACGAAGTGCCGGTACTGGTCGAGCGCGAGCTGACACTGTATGAATCGAACATCATCAACGAATACATCGACGAGCGCTTCCCGCACCCGCAGCTGATGCCGGCCGACCCAGTGATGCGTGCCCGCACCCGCCTGATGCTGTTCAACTTCGAGCGCGAACTGTTCGTCCACGTGAAGACGCTGGAAGACGGTGCTGCCACCAAGAAGGCGCTGGAAGGCGCACGCGTCGCCATCCGCGACAGCCTGACCCAGATCGCGCCGATCTTCGCCAAGCAGAAATACATGCTGGGCGAGGAGTTCTCGATGCTCGACGTGGCCATCGCGCCGCTGCTGTGGCGTTTCGACCACTACGGCATCGAAGTGACCAAGGCGCTGGCGCCGGTGATGAAGTATGGTGAGCGCCTGTTCAGCCGCCAGGCCTTCATTGACTCGCTCACGCCGAACGAAAAGGCGATGCGCAAGTAATATGTTGTAGAAGGGGGTGGCGGTTGCACCCCCGTTGCCGTCTTCCGTATTTCGCCGAGGTCACCCTATGCAATCCGCTTCGACCAAGCCCTATCTGATCCGCGCCATCCACGAATGGTGTTCGGACCATGGCTACACGCCCTATCTGGTGGTGGCCGTGCGCGGCAAGCTGCAGGTGCCGATGGAGTACGTGAAGAACGGCGAGATCGTGCTCAACATCAGCTACAACGCCACGCGCAACCTGACGCTCGGCAACGATTACGTCAGCTTCTCCGCCCGTTTCAACGGTGTGTCGCGCGACATCACCATCCCGGTCGGCGCCGTAGTGTCGATCTTCTCGCGCGAGAACGGCGAGGGCATGGGCTTCGAATACGAAGGCCTGCCTGATGAAGCCACGGAAACGCCGACCGATGCGCCGCGCAGCGAGGACAACCCGGGTGACGACGAGCCGCCGCGCCCCAGCGGTGGTGGTGGTCGCCCGCAGCTGCGCGTGGTCAAGTAACGCCAGCGCGCGCAGCGCAACAAAAAGCCCGCAATTTCTGCGGGCTTTTTGTTGCGTAGCTATTTATCGGTCAGCTCTGACGCTGCAGCACGGCGGCGAAGAAGCCGTCGGTGCCATGCTGGCGTGGGTCCAGCTGCAGCAGCGGTCCGGCGAGCGGCAGCGTGATCTTGTCCTTGGCCAGCAGTTCGCTGGCATCAAGCAAGGTGAACTCGGGGTGTGCGGCGAGGAACGCATCGACAATGGCCTGGTTTTCGCTGCGCAGTACGCTGCAGGTGGCGTAGACCAAGCGGCCGCCGGCTTTGACGAGGCGGGCGGCGGAGGCAAGGATGCTGGCTTGCTTGGCATTGAGCTCGGCCACGCTCTGCGCAGATTGGCGGTACTTCAGGTCTGGATTGCGCCGCAGCGTGCCCAGGCCAGAGCAGGGCGCGTCGACCAGCACCGCGTCCATCTTGCCGGCCAACCGCTTTACCTTCTGATCATGTTCGCTGGCGAGCAGCTGAGGCTGCACATTGGACAGGCCGGAGCGCGCCAGCCGCGGCTTGAGGTTGGAGAGGCGCTTTTCCGAGATATCGAAGGCGTAGAGCCGGCCGGTGTTCTGCATCATGGCGCCGAGCGCCAGCGTCTTGCCGCCAGCGCCGGCGCAGAAGTCTGCGACCATCTGGCCGCGCTTGGCGCCGGTGAGCAGTGCCAGTAGCTGGCTGCCCTCGTCCTGCACCTCGATGCTGCCATCGAGGAACAGCGGGTGTTTATTCAGTGCCGGCTTGCCGGCAAGGCGCAATCCCCATGGCGAGTAGGGCGTGGCCTCGGTCTTCAATTCGCTTTCGTTCAACGCGGCAAGCACCGTATCGCGTTTGGCCTTGAGCAGGTTTACCCGCAGGTCGAGTGGCGCAGCGCTCAGCATCGCACTGCCAAGCGCGACAATCTCGTCCTCGCTGCGGCCTTCGGCCTGCAGCGCTTCAGCTATCCAGGCCGGCAGGCCGGCGCGTACATGCAGCGGCGCGCTCTGCCAGTCGACGGCCTTCCAGAGCCGGGCGCGCTCCAGTTGTTCCTCGTTGAAGATGCTCGCCATCTCCTTGAGGTTGCGCTTTTCGATCGCGGCGAAATAGCACAGCAGCCACATCCGCGGGCCGGCATATTCGCCCGCCAGCCATTCCAGCTTGGGCAGCGCGCGTAGCAGGCCGAACACGGTTTCGGCGATGACTGCCCGGTCGCGCGCGCCAAGCTTCTTCTGCTCGCGGAACAAGCGGGATAGGCAGACATCGGCCGGCTGGGTGAAGGGCAGCACCTGCTCGAGCGCGTCGAGGATGGCGTGGTATTGGGTCTGAGTGATCATGGTCGTGCTCGGTTAGGGGCGGCGCTGTTGCGCGTTGAGGGCCGGGCGCAACACCTGCTCGCCCTCGATGGTCATGCTGCCTGCCCAGATATCGTAGCTGCTGCCGTCCTTGCCCATCTTGGCCTGCATGCGCACCGGCAGGTTGTGCCACTTGGGCGCCAGCCAGAAATCGAACTCGCGGTCCTCGTAGCGACCACGCAGCAACAGCACGTCCACCTGCTGGTCACCGACGTGCAGCGTGCTTTCGCCGGCAATGGTGAAGTGGACGTCCGGGTAGCGCTTGCGCCCGTTGAACAGGGCAAAGGTACTGTCGGAAAGGCCGCGCATCGCCAGATGGAACGCGGCGGAGAACAGATCCTGGTCGCCGGGTGACAACGGCTCGGTGTGTAGGGTGCCCTTGTCGTTCAGCGTCGCCGTACCATTGGCCCAGTCGAACACGGCCTGGTTGCGGATCTGGCCGTTGCGCAGGTCGGTGAAGTCGAGCGGGCGGACGCCCTCGGCGGTGATTTCGCCGCGGCTGGTGAGCTCGCGCCTGTTGCCCGGCAGGGAGCCGCGCAGCTTCACCTCATACTGGCCATGCTCGACATGCCAAGTGAGCTTGGCCGGAATGGGGCCCCAGAAGTAGATGATCTCGGCATTGCGCGGGAAGCCCGGCTTGCGCGCGGTGGCGGTGGCGGTGGCGGTGGCCGGCGTCGGTGCCGGTGTGGGCGACGGCGCGGCGGTCGGTTCTGGCGTTGCTGCTGCGCTGGCCGAAGCGCTAAGCGTAGCGGGAGTTGGAACTGGTGTCGCTGGTTGCGTCGGGACTGGCGTTGGTACTGCCGTCGGTTGCGCACGTGGCGCTGGCGCCGGGGTGGTGGCGCGGGCGGCCGTGGCTGGCTTTGCCGGTTGCGCCGGCGCAGGGGGGCGCCCCAGCGCAACCTGTAATGTTTCCACCGGCGTCACGCCGGCGAGCTCGGGCGGCAGCACCAAGCTGGAGATATCGGTTTGCGCCAGTTGCTGCTTGGCCTTGCGCAACGGCGTATCGGGGGCTTGGCGCTGGGTTTCGGCCAGCAGGAACAGCGTATCGCCGGTCAGGCCGAACACGTGCAGCAACAGCGACAGCACGAATGCCGCCAGCAGCAGTTGTCGCCGTTTCAGCCAAGGCCAGCGCATCGGCGCTTACTGTTCCGGAAGCACGCGCACCCGGCCGTGCTCGATGTGCAACCGCTGCTGCGCGAACAGGCGCACCGCCAGCGGATAGAGGCGGTGTTCTTCCTTGAGCACGCGTGCAGCCAGCTGCTCGGGTGTGTCGTCATCCAGCACCGGCACGGCGGCCTGCGCGATGATGGGGCCGTGATCGAGTTCGGCGGTGACGAAGTGCACGGTGCAGCCGGCGAACTTCACGCCCTCGGCGATGGCGCGTTCGTGTGTGTGCAGGCCGGTGAAGGCCGGCAGCAGCGATGGGTGGATGTTGATCAGCCGGTTCTCGTAGCGGGCAACGAAGCCGGCAGTGAGGATGCGCATGAAGCCGGCGAGCACCACGAGGTCCGGCGCGTAGCCATCGATCAGTTCGGTCAGCGCCGCATCGAAGGCCTCGCGACCGTCGAACTGCTTGTGGTCGAGCACGGCGGTGGCGATGCCGCGCTCGGCTGCCCAGGCAAGCCCGGCGGCATCGGCGCGGTTGGCGATCACGGCGGCGATGCGCGCTTCCGGAATGGCGGCGTCAACGATGGCCTGCATATTGCTGCCGCGGCCAGAAATCAGAATGACGATATTTTTCATGGCAAGGACTTGGAAACGGGAAGGGAGAAGGGGTTCGCGTGCCGCAGTGGCCGCTTCCCTTCTCCCTTCCGTCAGGCGTGAGGTCAGGCGATCTGCGTCTGGTGCTCGTCGCCGTTGCGGACGCGGATCTCGCCCAGACGGTAGACGGTTTCACCTTCGGTGGCGAGCAGGCTGGCGGCGCGCTCGGCATCCTCGGCGGCGACGATCACCACCATGCCGATACCGCAATTGAAGGTGCGGTGCATTTCGTCGAGCGCGACATTGCCTTCGCGCTGCAGCCACTGGAACAGCTTGGGGAAAGTCCAGCTCTTGCCGTCGAGCTGGGCAACCACGTTGTCGGGCAGCACGCGCGGCACGTTTTCGGTGATGCCGCCGCCCGTGATGTGGGCCATGCCCTTCACCGTCAGCGTTTCCATCAGCTTCAGCAGCGGCTTCACGTAGATGCGGGTCGGTGCCATCACTACGTCGGCGAGCGAGCGGTCGCCGTCGAACTTGGCGGCGTAGTCGGCATCGGTGAGATGCAGGATCTTGCGCACCAGCGAATAGCCATTGGAGTGCGCGCCATTGGAGGCAAGGCCCAGCACCACGTCGCCCGGCTTGATGTCGGCGCCGGTGATGACCTTGGATTTTTCCACCACGCCGACGGCAAAGCCGGCCAGATCGTACTCCCCGACCGGGTACATGCCCGGCATCTCGGCGGTCTCGCCACCGATCAGCGCGGCGCCGGAGAGCTCACAGCCGTGGGCAATGCCACGGATCACTTCGGTGGCGGTATCGACATCGAGCTTGCCGCAGGCGAAATAGTCGAGGAAGAACAACGGTTCGGCACCCTGCACCAGGATATCGTTCACGCTCATGGCGACCAGATCCTGGCCCACGGTGTCGTGGCGGTTCAGTTCGAACGCGAGCTTGAGCTTGGTGCCGACACCGTCGGTGCCCGAGACCAGGACCGGCTCCTTGAACTTCTTGGAGATCTCGATCAATCCGCCGAAGCCGCCGATGCCCGACAGCACTTCCGGGCGCATGGTGCGCTTGGCAAAGGGCTTGATGTTCTCGACAAGCTGGTCACCCGCGTCGATGTCGACGCCGGCATCGCGGTAGCTCAGGCTGGGGGTGGTCATGAAGGCCTCTTGAGGATGCGGAGGGGCCGGGCGTTGCCGTGCGTGGCGCAGGCTTTGCCGCTAGAATGGGCCCGGTTTTGCCAGAAAGCGCAATAGTTTACCGTATCCCGCCATGAAACGCCTGATCGCCCGTCGCATGCCGCGTCGCCCCAGCGAGCGCTGCGCATGACCCAGCAACTGGTGCTGGACCTGCAGTTGCCGGTCGTGCCGAGCTTCGAGGGCTACGTGCGAGGCGACAATGCCGAGCCGCTGTTCATGCTCAGCGAATGGGCGGCGGGGAGCGACGACGTGCGCTTTCTCTACCTGTGGGGTGAATCAGGCGTCGGCAAATCCTATCTCGCCAGTGCCGCAGCCGCCCGCCTCGGCGCTGCGGTAACCGTGCCGCCGGCGGCTTTGCCGCAGGAAGTGGCCGCCGATGATGTATTGCTGGTCGATGGCGTCGATACCTTGTCACCCGATCAACAGATCCGCTTGTTCGATCACTACAACACGCTGCGTGAAGGCAACGGGCGCCTTATGGCTACCGGCAGCAAGCCGCCGATGCTGCTGGGCCTGCGCGACGATCTCACCACCCGGCTGGGTTGGGGGCTCGTCTACCAGCTGCGTGCGCTGTCGGATACCGACAAGGCCGCAGCCTTGCGCCGCCGCGCCGCTGGCCTTGGCTTTGAGCTGACCGACGAGGTCGCCGACTACCTGCTGCGCCATGCCGCGCGCGATCTGCCCAGCCTCAATGCCGTGCTGGAGCGGGTGAACCGCGAGGCGCTGTCGCAGCGCCGGGTGGTGACGGTGCCGTTGGTGCGCGAGGTATTGCAGGCTCCATCGGCCTAGCCGAGGGCGGCGTCACTCTTCACGGCAGCAGGCGGATGCTCAGCGCCTGCAGGCTGGTCTTGTTGCTCCAGCAGTCATCACCGGCTTGGTATTGGTTGACGCCCGTGCCGACTGCTGCGTTGCTGCGGATGTTGCCGGTGGTGGGGTTGCCATCGTCGTATTGGGTATCCATTGCGCAGACATAGCGCAGGTCAACGTTGTTGCCGGCCACGCCACCGACGGTGAGATAGAGCGCGGTGGGCAGCGTGTTGCTCGCCACCGTGCCCAGTGCCACTGTCCAGTCGCCGCCAAAGGGGCTGCGGGCATCGGAGTCGGGCAGGATGCCAGTGTTGGTCAGCAGCGGCATGAAGGTGGTAGCTTCGGCGGCGGTGTAGCTGCCATTGGGCGCGGCAGTGCAATTGGCAGGTGTGGTATTGCCCACCGGTGCTGCCGCGACGCAGCCGTCGCCCGGGTAGCGGCCATAGCGCTCGAAGTAGATGTTCATGGCGGCAAGCACCTTGTTGGAGCTCGCCTGGGCGCCCTTCACCTTGGCGCCATCGATCAGATCCTTGCCTTTGAAGGCGAGGCCGAGGATCAGGCCGATGATGACCAGTACGGTGGCAAGCTCGACCAGGGTGAAGCCACGCTGGCGATGAGTATGGGAATGCATGTGTTCACCCTCTCTGACGTATTTGGTCAGTTTTGTTTGTTTTCAATCCATGACTGCTACGTTTTGAGCCTTTTAATTTATGGGGTTAAGGTTGGTTTTCTGGATATGAAGCCAAAGCACAGAGTCATCTTATTGTCGTGATAGCTGTTGAATTGAAAGAGAATTCAGTATTTTTCTGACAAGCGTAATGCGTTTGGCATTTATGGCTGCCGACCTGACCTGAGCATCCATTCGTGCAGGCGGTAGGTCGACAACCAGCGGACTTGGTCGTCGAAGTTGCCGTCCACTTCGTTACCGGCAACGAAATCGTTGTCCCTATCGGCATTTTCCGCCTGCTCGCCAGCTGCTGCGGCCATGGCAGTGCCGTCGCGCGTATGGCCGCCCAGCCCGTCCGCGCCGTGTGAGCCGAAGACGGCGACGGCATTGGTGACCATGCTCGTTCCGCCACCTGATTCACTCACCGTGTAGACTCCAGCGCTGCACCAGGTGAAGCTGATGCCAATGGCTGGAACCGGGGTGGGCGAGGCGCAGCCGGCGACCGGCGATGGCGTGTTGCCGCTGGTATCGGCAAAGCCGGGGCTGACTGCGTACAGCCAGCGCCGGCCCCAGGCGTCTGCTTCAGGAATGCCCAGCAGTTGCCAGGGCAACGTACCTTGCTCGCGACCGCAGTCCTCCAGTCCGGCGCTGCTGCCGACCAGTGTGGGATCGGCAGGGCACGGCAGGCGTCCGCGCTGCAGTACGAAACCCAGCAGCGCCGATTCGGCCGCGTCGAGCCGGGTACGCGTTTCACGCAGTCGTTCCGATTGCCATTGGATGCGCAAGGGGCCGAGCACACTGGCGAGCAACACGCCCAGCACCAGGAGGACCACACTCATTTCCACCAGCGAGAAGCCGGACACGTGCCGGAGCAAGGTGCGCTGCGTCATGGCGTGGGCAGCACGCAGGGGCGGTTGCTGCTCGGCAGCCGTAGTTCCTGCCAAGTGATGGCGAGCACCTGATCGTTGACGTCATGGCCATCGTCAACTGGACCAAGCACGAAGGGGCCATTGGCCGCGGCGTTGTCGACCGCATGACCGCCCACGGTCGTGGCATCGAGGTAGGCGGCAGCATTGAGCGGATCGCTGCGGTCTTGGCCTGGGCGAGCGGCACCCGGAGCCAGGACGAGGGCGATGATGCAGCGTGCTGGCGCGGCATCAAGCCGCGCGCCCGCTGCGTCTCTCACGGTGAGCGACAGGCAGGGGTCGGGCGGGTTGTCCCCGTTGTCGCCATACTCGTTACGAATCGCGTACCACAGCACTTCGCCGCTGGCATCGCGTAGCGGCGGTATCGCCAGCGTACGCCAGGGCAGTCGGCCCAGCCGAGGCGCGCCGATCACGTTCTGGCTGCCAGCGCCTGCGGTGCCGGGAGCATCGGTGTCGGGGCGTGGCAATTCGCCAGCGACCACATTGGCCAGGTTGGCGCCAGGTTGCGTGCAATGCAGGGCGGACCAAGCCAGCAATGCGCGCTTGGCTTCACCAAGCACATCGGCGTTATGCGCGCTGGCGCTCGCAGCAAGCCGGGCTTGCCAGGGCTGCGCCAGCCACAGCGTGGCGAAGGCCAGCACCAGCATGAGCAGCAATGCCAACAACGCGGCGCCGGCTTGTCGTTTCACTGTGTATTTTCCTGCCACAGTTCGCCGACGCGGGTGCCCTTCGGGAGTTTGGCGGCGGTTGTGGGTTCGCCGTCGATGAAATGGATCACTTGGCCACCCCGTCGCAGTTCGCCGTCAAGGCGGTGATTGCGCGGCGCTGGCGGTGCTTCGGCTGCGGTCTTGCCGCTGTCGATACGGCTTCTCGTCTGGGCGTCGAAAAACAGCCGCCCCCAATCGTCGGCGGAAACGGTAGGGGCGAGCAGCAGCAGGATCAGCGGGAGTGCTCTCATGGCACAGGCTCCTGCGCTGGTGCGATGTGCAGCCAATACAGCGTGCAGTGCACGTTGAGTTCGGGATAGTCATGGCCTGGCTGAGGTTCGGCCAGTGCCAGCTCGCAGGCCTGATCGACGGGGTAGCCCGGCAGCGCCTTGACCCTTGCCCATGTGGCTTCGAACGTCGCCTCGTGTGTGGCTGTAAATTCCAACGTCATGGGTGTGGCGTAAAGCTGCTGGCCTGCCAGCGGCATCGCGCCGGCGACCGGCTGGCGCGGTGCAATACGGTAGCGCAGCGCTTCCTTTTCCAGTGCTTCCATCCATTCCGGGCGATGGGCTGCGCCGATCAGCCCGCGCTCGCGCAGCGCGGCGTACCGGTCGCGATAGCGGCTCCAGATGTCATAGGCGCCGGCAAGGCGCAGCGATTCGGCGTTGTCGGCAAGCAGTCTGGCGCGTGTGGCGGCGTGGCTGTCCTTGGCGGTGCGCAACTGCCCATGCGCCCAGGCTGCCGCCAGCATTGCAAGCAGCAATCCGGCGGCCATGACGGCCAGCTCGCGATGGAACAGGCGCAATTCGCGGCGGCTGGGCATCACGGGCGGCCTTCCGGTGGCAGGAGAAAACGCAGCGCAAAGTGCGTCGCCTCGTCGCTATCCTCACCTTCCAGCGCAGTGGTTTCATCGAGCGCCCTCGGTCGGTTTTCGGCGACCATGGATGCATGTAACTGCTCGCCAAGTCGTTGCCGCAGCGTATCGAGTTCGCTGGCGGCCGCCCGGTAAGGCGGGGCGGCGTTGCCTGCCAGTTCAACCGTGGGCTGCGGCACGGCGCCGTCGGTTTCGCCGAGTTCGACTTGCCAGTGCACCCGCTGTATTGCAAGCCGGGGCAAGCCATCCAGTTGCTGGCTGATCGCCTTCAATTGCGGGATCAAGGCGGGCCAGTTGCTGATGTAGCGCCGATCGAATTCCTGCACCGTGGCCATCTGCTCGGTCTCGGCCAGGTGCGGCCCGATCATTTGGCTCAGGCGCGCAATCTCGTCGCGTCTCGCCACGCTCTCCCTGGCAAGTTGCTGCTGCATGACCACGATGTCGACTGTTTCAAAATGGGCGTAGCAGGCGTAGCCCAATGCAGCCACCACCAGGGCCAGCACCGCCCTATTGCCCAGATGCAGCAAGCGTTGCAGCCGGCGACGATACAGATGCGCCGGGCTGCCGTAGTGGCTGTCGGGGCAGGCATGCGCAAGTCTCGCCGCGAGCGCTGCGAGCAATCCGTGCTGCCCGCCGGCGAGCTGGTCCACGCGCAGTGCATCAGTGTGGTAGCCGCCTTCGTCGTACAGCAGACCGTGCAATGCAGTGGCAATGGCATGGCTCTGCTCGCCCGCCAGCACCGTGATCCGCAGCGTGTCGCCACGAGTGAGCTGATGTTCGGCGACGAGATGGTGGCTGGCTTGGCGTACCTCGCTTGCGAGATGGGCAGCGTATTCATCCGCCGCCAATGCTTCGTAGTCCTGCCCGTGGTCGGACAGCCGTGAGAAGCGCAGTTCGCCAGCCAGTTGGAAGCACTGGCGCAGACCACCGCCCGGCGCAGCAAAGGCCAGCAGCCGCGGTCCCGCTGCACGCGGTGCGAAGTCTGCGACCAGTTGGGCAACCGAATAAACACCAAGCACGATGGTGTCGCATTCGTTGAGCGTTGCCAGCAGCGCATCGATGCTGCTGTATTGCGGCAGGGCGCACAGCAACGTGGACTTGCCATCGGCGAGCGGGCGAGCACGGCGATAGGGAGTATGCCGCCATTGTTCGGCCAGCCGTATTCGGCTGCGCGCGATCTGGTTACGGCGGCTGAGGTGGTTGTGCACATCGAGCACGAAGCCTTCGTCTGGCAGATCGACGAGAATCGCGCAGCGCCGGGCGAGCGTCTGGCTGCGCAGGGTGTCGAGCTGGCTTGTGGCATGCCGTGCCAGCGCGACCAGCGTGCCGCCTTGCCAGCGCCAGTGCGTGACGGCTGCCGTATCGACGAGGAACAGGTCCAGCGTGCTCATCGCAGCTTGCCCAGCGTATCAAAGATGGGGCCCAGCAGCGCGGACATCACCCAGAACAGCAAGGCACCGAGCACGACGGTGAGCGCGGGCTCGATCATGGTCTGCAGCCGGGCTACCGATTCGCGCACATCCCGGTTGTAGAAATAGGTGACATTGGCAAGCGCGGTGTCGAGCGCTCCCGATTGCTCCCCCACCCGCAGCATGCGCAGTACCAATGGTGGAAACAGCCGTTCGCGCTCGAAACTGGCGGCTACGCCCTGGCCGTCGCGGATCTGTGCCTGGATGCGATCCAGCGCTGCTGCGACGACGCGGTTCTGCACCACATCGCGGGTGATGGCCAGTGCCTGCAGAATGGGCACGCCGGCGGCGTACAGCATGGCAAAGCACTGGGAAAACCGCGCCAGCACGATGCGATGCGCAATGGGGCCGAGCAACGGCATGCGCAGCCGCAGGCGGTCGATGAAATCCGCCAGTGACGCGTGGCGGCGGATGGCAAACGGCAGGGCGGCGATCACCAGTGCGAGGCTCGCGAGCAGTGCCAAGCCGTAGCTGGCAACCAGATGCGACGTGGCGATCAGCAACCGTGTCGAGAATGGCAGGACCTGGCCGGCGCCCTTGAGGAAATCGACCATCTGCGGCACCAGATGCACCATCAGAAAACCGATCACGCCCAGCACCAGCACCCCGACGAAGGCTGGATAGGCGACGAGCTTCTTGGTTTCGCTGGCGATTTCGTCCTGCCATTTGAGCGCTTCGGTCAGGCTGGCGAGTACGGTGGGCAACTGGCCACCTTCTTCGCCGGCACGCACCAGACTGACGTAGACCGGGTCGAACACGGTCGGATGGCGGGCCAATGCTTCGGAGAACCGCTGGCCACCCTCCACATCCTCGATCATGCGCACGATGGCCTGATGCAGGGCCGGCGAGGTCATGGCATCGCGCAGGTCGGCCAGCCCGCCGAGCAGCGGCACGCCGGCCCGGGCAAGCTGCTCCAGGTGAAAGGTGAAGGCAATCAGGTCGCGCCGGCTGACGCGGCGCCAGAATGATCCGCCACGCGCGGGCGCCAGCCGGCTCGCGATCAGCGACAGGCCCTGCACACGCAGCCTGCGCTCCAAATCGGCTGGATTGGCGGCTTCTTCCGCGCCACGGCGGATGCGCCCGTCGGCGTCGGCGGCTTGCCAGCGGTAGCGCATTACGGCACCCGCTCGGTCAGATCGACGACGCGGGCGATTTCGTCCAACGTGGTCACGCCGGCGAGCACCAGTCGGCACGCATCGTCGATCAAGGGCGCAAAGCCACGCGCCGTGGCGGTATCGAGCAGTGTGCGGCGGGAAGCGCCTGCAGCGATCAGCGCATCGAGTTCGGCATCGAGCCGCAGGATCTCGATGACCGAAGTGCGGCCGCGATAGCCCTGCTGCTCGCAGGCGGAGCAGCCGCGCGCGCGATACAGCGTCGGCGCGGGCGCATCGTCAGGCTGGCCGAGCAGGCGCATGGACAGTGCATCGGCTGGATGGGGCTCGCGGCATTGCGGGCAGAGCCGCCGTACCAGTCGTTGCGCCACGATACCGATGATGTTGCCCGCCATCACGTCCGCACGCACGCCAATATCGGCCAGCCGTGGCAAGGCCCCGATCGCCGAGTTGGTGTGCAGCGTGGCGTAGACCTGATGCCCAGTCATCGCCGCGCGAAATGCCATGTCGGCGGTTTCCTTGTCGCGGATCTCGCCGATCAGGATCACGTCGGGATCCTGCCGCAGCAAGGAGCGGATGCCGCTGGCGAAATCCATCTTCACCACTTCGTTCAGCGAGGTCTGGCGGATCATGGGCATCGGATACTCGACCGGATCCTCCAGCGTCATGATGTTGACCTGTTCGCTGCTGAGCTCGGCAAGAATGGAGTACAGCGTGGTGGTCTTGCCCGAGCCGGTGGGGCCGGTGACGAGGATCAGCCCTTCGGGGCGGGCCAGCATGCGACGCAGCGTGGCGAGATTGGGCGCGGTCAAGCCCAGCGCATCGATGGGCAAGAGCCCCTTCTTGCGATCGAGTATGCGCAGCACCAGGTTTTCGCCCCAGGTGGTCGGCTGGGCGGCGACGCGGAAATCGATGCTGCGGCCGGCCAATACACGCGAGATGCGGCCATCCTGAGGCGCACGTGTTTCGGCGATGTTCATGTTGGCCATCACCTTGACCCGTACCACCATGGCTGGCCAGTAGGTCTTGTGCAACACGCGTACCTGGCGCAGTACGCCATCGATGCGATAGCGGATGCGCACGAAGCCGGCTTCGGGTTCGAGGTGGATGTCGGAAGCGCCACGGGTGACGGCATCGGCCATCAAGGCGTCGATCAGCCGCACCACGGGCTGGCTGTATTCGTGGTTGCTGGCCAGCGACCCTGCGTCGACCTCGCCGGTTTCGATCTCGTTGAGGATGCCGTCGATTGACAAGGCGTAGCCGTAGCACTGGTCAATCGCAGTCACCAGATCCGATTCGCTGGCGAGCCGCGTGAGCAGCTGGCAGTGGGTGGGCAATTGCTGGCGTACCTGATCGAGCGCGACAAGGTTGCTGGGGCTGGCCATGGCCAGTGTCAGCGTACTGTTGTGCGCATCCCAGGCGATGGGAAGCAGCAGGTGGCGGCGTGCCAGCTCCTGCGGCACGAGGGCCAGCGCGCGCGGGTCTGCGATCATCTGGCCGAGCTCGATGCTCTCCTGGCCCAGGTTTTCCGACAGCGCGTCGCGCAGCACACCCTCGGAGACGAAGCCGAGCGACAGCAGCAGCTTGCCGAGCGGTGCACTGCTGCGCTGTTGTTCCATCAAGGCAATGCGCAGCTGGTCGTGGCTGAGGTAGCCGCGCGCCACCAGCAGCTCGCCGAGCGGGCGCTTGTCGGGCGGCGTATTCATGGCGCGGCTCCGGCAAGCTCGGCCAGCCGCGCCTCGACTGTCGCCGCATCGAAGCGGCCGCTGCGCTGCCCGGCGAGTGCCAATGCGCGGCGATAATAGTCGGCAGCGGGTCCGGTCTGACCCAGCATATCGAGGCTGACGGCGAGGTTGTAGGCGTAGTCTGCTTCATCGGCATCGCGGCTGTAGGCCTGGAAGTACCAGGCCTGGGCCTCGCGCCAGCGACCGGCCGCGGCAAGGCGGTTGGCCAGGGTGTAAGCGTGTGGCGCATCGTGCTCTGCACGCTGCCGCATGGCGGCCTCGTCGACATCATTCCCGCCCCGCAGTTGCGCCAGTGCAGCGAGGGCGTAGGCGTTGTTTGGCTGCAGCGCCAACACGCGGCGATACAAGGCGGCTGCGGCCACGGCATCGCCGCGATCCTGCGCCAGGGCGGCTAGGCCATTGAGTGCATCCACGTTGCGCGCATCGCGCGTCAGCACCTGTTTGTACAGTGCTTCGGCTTCCGCGTTCTTGTTGTCCCGCTGCGCTTGCCAAGCTGCGACCAGGGGTGATGAGGCTGCAGATTTGGGCTGCCCTCGGCTGATTGCGACCTTGTCTTCCGGCGGTGCTCCGCCAGTCAGCACTGCATGGGGCTGGAGCCGAGGCGGGTTATCCGGATTCGGTAAGGTCGGGTGTGGCGAGGGCAAGGTATTGGTCGGTGTGGGGGCGGAGGGCACGGTCGGCGTGGCCGTAGCTGGCGGTGTCGGCAAACTGGTCGGTTGAGGGGCCGTGGCAGGCCGATATGGCAAGGGTTGAATTGCTGTCGGTGAGAGCAGCAGGGTTGCTCCGATGCCGACCAGCAAGCCGAGCAGCCCGGTCAGCAACAGGCCCGGCTTGGTATGGCGTTCCGATCGGGGTGTCGGGCTGGGCGTGGTTGACGCTACCGCCTTGGCGGGAGCCGCGACTATCGTTGGTGCAACTGGCGCTGCAGTTGCTGCTTCGCTATGCCGGGCGTCGCTCGGTTGAGCGAGTGGTTCCAGGCGCAGATGGTCGAGCAGGCGACTCACTGCGTGCCCCCGCTCGCAGGGACGCTGCCGCCGCTGAAGGCGGAAAGCGACTGATCATTCGGTGCATCGAAGAAGTCGTCGTCGGGCAACAGCTTGGCGTAGTGATTGAGATCGCCGCGCTGAACATCGGCAACCTCGACGATGCGGGGGCGCAGGAACACCACGAGTTCGATCTTGGAGACCTTGTCATCCCGGTAACTGAACAGGTCGCCCACCAGCGGGAGCCGGGAAGCGCCGGGCAGGCCGGTGCGATTGGCGTCGAGCGCATCCTGGATCAGTCCGCCCAGCACGGCGACCTCGCCACTGGCGATGCGCAACGTGGAATCGAACTCGCGCACCTGCAGCACCGGCACCAGGCTCTTCACCGGTACATTGGCATTGGCGGCGACAAGGGCAACGGCAGGGTCTTCGACGTAGCCACTGATATTGGTGATGGTGGGGCGCACATTGAGCAGGATCTGGCCGGTGCCCGATATCTGTGGCACCACTTGCAGCACCAGGCCTACCGGGACTGTGTGCAGCGTACTGTCATAGGTGCGGTTGGTGATCTCGCCGTCGGTGTTGCGATCCTCTTCGATATCGATCGTGAAGTAGACCTGTTCTTCCACCACTTTCATCAGCGCTTATGTGGAGTAACTAGCCACTAATATTTGAGGGTCCAAATTAACGCTTTGGCACAAGAAGGCGGTTTTTTTTAATCTGAAGTTCACATTGTATGGAGTATTTTTAGTACTACTATGAGTGCAGTTAACAATCGATCCGGCCAACAGCAGATGGAACAGAGCCCACCTGTAAGGCTCGCTCCACGAATCGTCGAAGCGCCGTCCGATGTGTCGCAGCGTCAAGTGGCCCTGATTTCTTGCGGACTCAAATTCTGGGAGGCATGGCATGACCCATACCGTCGTGTACTACAAGGTCGCGCGCGACAACACTGGCATTCATGAGGAAATTCCAGTCGTCCTGACCGAGTTCGGCCCATTGCATCCGCTGATTCACTACATCCTCAAGCAACGGCACATGCTCTCGGAGAGCAGCACAAACAAACTAGTGCAGGCAGTGGGGCTCCTGATCGACTATATGGAGGCGAACCATCAAGCCTTCGATAACCCAGATGATCTGTTCAATACCTTCGTACAGCGCCTCTACAGCGGCACGGTGGGTGTCGATGGCAACGACCCCAGCGGCCTGTACTGGGGTGCGCGCACCCCACAGGTTGTGCGGGTACTGGTGAACCACGTCTCCAAGTTCAGCGACTGGGTGGCGAAAGAGCAAGGCACGATGCCACTCAATCCGTGGCGGCAGGCTACGTGGGCCGAGGAACAACTGGCGTGGGCAGCGTTGCAGCACAAAAAGAGTCGTTGCTTCCTAGGTCACACCCTGGACGTTGACGTGGCGGCGCTCAAAGTCAGCCAGGCCCGTAACGTCCTGCTCAAGCGAAACCCCGTCATCGATCACGAGCCGGTCAAGTTCTTCCCTGCGGAGCGCATGGTCGATCTGCTGTTCAAGGGCTTCATCGTGCCGGGCAAGCAGAAGAGTCCGCGCATCGAGGAGCGGCTGAACCTGCGCGACATCCTGATCACGATGTTGATGCACTACGGCGGACTGCGCATGAGCGAGCCCTTTCACCTCTTCGTGCACGACGTGATTCCTGACGATACCGACCCCGGCACGGCCCTGGTCAAGATTTATCACCCCAGTCTCGGCCAAGCGCCGGGCGATTTGCGCGATGCCAAGAGCAAGCCGGTAGCCTGTGACCGTGCCACTTACCTGCGCGACAAATACGGGCTGCTACCAAGGACGGATTACAAGAGTTCACACACACTGCATGCCGGCTGGAAGGGCAATGCGCTCGATAGCAAGCAGCACTTCATGCATGTGCATTGGGCGCCACGCTGGGCGGGGGAACTGTTCTGGAAACTGTGGGTGTTCTACATGGCGCAGCGCGATCAACTCAACCCTGACCACCCGTTTGCCTTCGTCACCCGCAAAGGCAAGCCCTACGGCATTGACGCCTTCGAGGACGCCCATGCCAACGCGGTAAAGCGCATCGGACTGGTGCCGGCCAAGGCGCTCGGCACCACGCAGCATGGCCACCGACATGCCTATGGCCATCGGCTGTCAGATCTGGGACTCGATGCGATCTTCCTGATGAAGGCGCTGCACCACAAGTCGCTCGAATCACAGATCATCTACACCGAGCCGGACCGCGTGAAGCTCAACCGCGCCATCGATGCCGCTATGGCCCGCTCAGAAAAATCCGACGACGGCAAGGCGCTGCCGCCGCCCGACTTCCTCGCCTATGGCTTCAAGGACGTTGACCCGCTCGGCCTGTTCTCTGGCCCGAACCCGAAATTGCTGCGGAGAAACTGATGCCCGCAAAAGGATACAGAAAGATCGTCAGAAAATTCGACCCCGACTTCCGTTTCCTGCTTGATCTTGATCCGGCCCTGGAAGGCTGGCGGGCGTGGGCGAAGGAGTATTTGGCGGGCATACCCAAGAAATCGAACGAAATGCTATCCGCCCTGAGCGCCTTCCTGGTGACCTACCTTCATGGGCAGGGGCTGCATAGCCTGTCGCCCGAGGCATTCTTCGCACGGGATCGAGCCCTGCCCGCGCTCGATGCGGCACTGAGGTTGGGTTTGCTCAGCAACCAAAGTTTCAACAATAAGTACGACGCCGTCAGCGACTTCATCGATTGGATTCTCCGTCAAAAGCTCGCCCAAGCTGATGCCGACGGTCATCGTGTTGTGCCGCCGCACCTCGCCAATCCATTCCCGAGAAAGCGAGTCAAGAACCACGGCAAGATTTCTGACCTCAGCTTTGCCCATGTGCTGGAGCTCGATCCAAAGCTGGAGGACTGGCGCAGCCTCGCCACCGAATGGCTGAAGGATCAAAAAATGGCCGTCGCTAAGCGCCGCAACGTCCTCGACATTTTCCTGGTCCGCTACATCCACGGTCAGAACCTGGAACGCAACTATGGGCGCTTCCTGTTGCGCGAGACCGAGAAGCCGGACTTCGCCCAAGTGATCGTCGGTGCCAAAAAAAGGGGCACGCAGACGCTTCAAGCGGAGGATGTGGGCTTCTGCAACTGTGCCGCCGACTTCCTCGATTGGGTGCTGGAGACCAAGCTGGGTGATCCCCAAACCGGTGTATGGGATACCTCCCGTTTCCATAACCCCATCCAGCGGCGAACGAACTCCGGTCTGGCCACCAACACCCAATCGAACAAGGCCGCGCTCTCGATCCGCTACATCCGCGAGTTGCGTGGCATGCTGGCCGAGGGGCTTCACTTCCGCGACTGGGCCTGGGCGCAGCAAGCAATGGAAGAAGCAACCCACGGGGGCGACTGGTTCGTGGTCGATCCAAAGCTCATCAACGCCAACGACCCGGACTGCGTAGCGCGGCAGCGTCCCGCTACCAGGACTGAAATACAAAAAAAGGGCTATCCAGCCGAAGTATGGGAGCTGTGGTCACCGGTGCGGGCGGTAGCGCTGTATATCAAGCTGCAACTGCCGCTGCGTACCTTCCAGGTTCGTATGCTGGACTCGGGTGAGGCGGACACTTGGCGTTACGTCCATGCACCCGGCGGTGGCGGCTTCGTGCTCAACCAGAGCCCACTGGCCACTGGCAGCGAGAAACGCCCCTACCAGCGCGGCGTGTTGCATCGCAGCGCGACCGAGAAAGAAGCGGGTTTTTACATCAACACCAACAAGACCGCCGACATCACCAAAGCCGAGAACGAAAAGGGGTATGTCATCCCCTGGAGCAACGATGAGGTGCTGTACTGGCTGGAAAAGCTGCGCAACTGGCAAGAGCGCTACAACCCGATTTCCGGGCCAACACCCTGGACTGCGTTGGAAACCAGGCACTTTGGCGGAACTCCGCCCCATTCCGAGGTGCTGGCGCAACGCGGTTCGGCTTGTTTCCTATTCCGCGATCCGACCGATGGCGAGGGCGACAAGCCACTTACCAACCTGCCTCTGCAAACTATTTGGTACAAGTTGTTGGCGCGTCTGGAGCAGCAATGCGCAGATCGGGGCGAGACTATGGACGACGGCACGCCGCTGTGCTTTGTCAATCCGGATTCCAAAACAGCAACCGCCTTCCCCCTGCACGCCCTGCGCGTCTCGCTGATCTCCTACTTCATCCTCGACCTCAAGCTCCCGATTGCGGTGGTGTCCAAGATGATCGCCGGCCACGCGACCATCATCATGACGCTTTACTACACCAAGTTTGGCAGGGCCTACATGCGCGAGGTCTTGAGCGAGGCGGAAAAAAACGAACTGGAAGCCGAGCAAACCAATCACCGTCGCTTCCTCCGGGACGCGACCTTCGAGCAGGTGAGCCAGCGCTTTGCCTATGTCTCCGATGATGCGGCGCGCACGGCCATTGCCAAAAACGGCGCGATTGCCGCTTTCGTCTTTGATGACAAAGGCATTTGCCCCAACGGCTCGACTCTGTGCGATGTGGGCGGAGAAAAGCTTAACGCCCGCAAAGACGATGAAGTCTACGCTCCCGTCCCCGGCTTTCCGCAGGAGCGCAACTGCGTCTGCTGCAGGTTCTTTCTGACCGGCCCCGGCTTCTTGCCCGGCCTGATCGCGCACTTCAACACGGTCTCCGAGAAAACCCACCGCCAGAGCGAGCGCTACAGCACCTTGCAGGACAAGCTGACCTTCCTTGAGGACCAGCAACGCGAGGCCGAACGGGAAAACGAGCCCTTCCTGCAGTTTCGCGAACTCGATCAGTTGAACAAGTACGTCGAAGCCGAGGCGCTGATCCTCAACAAATACATGAACGACCTACAGGCCACGCATCACCTGGTTCAGCGCTCGATCCAGATCGCCGGGGACACGACCACAGACGGCGTGAAACTCGTTGCCAAGGGGGGCATGACTGACCTCCAGGTGGGTTTAATCGAGTCGCAATCGGTCCTGCACCAACTGGAAGTCGTTTGCGAGAATGCGGTGATCTACCCCGAAATCGATGCTGGCTTTGCCACCATCCGGCGGGCGCAGATGCTCGACGCCATGCTGCGCTACAACGGCATGGACCCGGTGCTGATGTACCTCGGCCAGGAGGAGCAGTTGCTGATCGGCAATGCGGTGATGCAGCTCATCCAGGCGCGCACCGGCTCGATCGAGGGTGCGCTGCCCTATGCCGAATGCCGACTCAAGCTCAAAGAAATTGGCTTGCTCAAAGAGCAGGTGCTCAACGAAATCACCCAGGTTAAGGCCCAGATTCTGATTGATCATGCCAAAACCAAGCGGATGCTTACCCCTCCCAAGGAGGATTCCAGTGATGATGCATCCTGACGACCTGCTGGCCCAGCTCAAGAAAACCGCTACGCTGCGCAAGCAGAAGACCCTCGACCTGATCTACGAGATCTGCAGAGAACAGTACGAGCGCGGCAGCCGCGACTTCTCCGTGGCGACCATCGCCCGCATTGCGGGGGACCGGGGCGGCCCCAGTAAAGGCGCGATCCACAACAAGACGGGTGATGACTACAAGGGGCTGATCAAGGCCTGGGCCGAGCACACAGGGGGTGTCACCCGCAAGGTGCGCCAGGTCAGCGAGAATCCCTACGCGGCACTAATCGACAAAATCGAGAATCCGGCGCTGCGTTCGATGATGAATGGCATCCTGGCCGAGAACAGGCGTATGCGCCGGGAAATCACACTGCTCAAGGCCGAAGGGAACCGAGTGATCGACATGCGCCCACGAGGAGCCGAGTCGTGTGAGACAGTGCAGATACTTCCCGCATCAATGGGCCTGTATCCCTCCGAGGTTGAGGCGTTGCGCCACGCCATCAGTGATCGCTTGCTGCAGGATGAAGGCTGGACGACGGACGTCGAGGGGCGCGTTCGCAACGAGGCCGGTCGGGTCATCTTCAAGCCTGGGTATGTCACGGCAATCCGAAAGATCATCGGCGACGGTGAGGCATCTGCGAGCAAGTCGGCGCAACAGATCAGTGCTGGCAAGGATGGGCTTGATGCACTGGCGTCTGAATGAGCGAACGGCGCAGTTGCAGACGATTACCGAACGGCTGAACGTGGATTCGGGCCGACATAACCACTGCTGTGATCACTTGTGACCACCTCGCGGTTCACTCATGAGCGGGCGACGGGTGATTTGGCTAACGTGATTGCAAATACACAGGAATCCTGGGTTCCAGTGAAGGTACGGCCCCGGAACTGCATCAGAGACTTGCCTCTGGAAATTCGAATCGGTTGCCCGAAGGGGACGAAACCTCTTCTTGCATCGAAGGCATCGTCGAAAACCTCAGGAGTCCTGAGTATTTCGTATCGGTTTGCCGGACATTCTCAACTATCTGCACTGGGCTCCTCTGCCTCAACGGCCCCTACCGCAAGAGGACGCGATTTGCGACAGCGCGCACTTCTTCAATAGAAACAAGGAAATAGCGAGCTGCGCTGATGGCATTCTGCAAGGAAGAAGCTCTTCCCTGGGGCCCGACTCCGATCGCGTGCAACTGGTTTTGCGGCTGGGGGACCACGTCAAACACCGGAGAAAGCCGAAAGCCTCCGGCAAAGTGATACGAAAATCCGTGGTTCCTCAGATGGTCGTCGGTGTTGCCGATCACCACGTTCAGCACCATGCGCCGGAATAGTTCGTGGCAGTCGGCTTCAGGCCTATCAGAGAGCTGCTTGATGATGTCGGCAATCCCCGCATAGCTGTAGCGGCCGTACACGTCTTCCTCGCGAACCCGATGCATCCCAAGTAGGGTGTGTGCGCTGAGATAGTGCAGCGGCGTGCCGTCTGCATCCCGGTCAAAGCGTTCAATGAGCAACACCGGCTGTCCCTGAATCTCGACGAGCTCCGTCTGCGGCACCTGGATGCCGATCTGCTTGGCCATGGCCAGACTGGCATGCTCGGCCCGCACCTCATCGTGGGTATCACTTCGGCGGCCGAACTTGGCCAGCCACTCACGGCCACGGTGCGTCACCACGGTTTTGGGGCGGGCGCCTCCCATACCGAGACCACCGCGGAGTAGCTGCAGCACAGCCGGTTTCGAGATCGTCGCGCCGACATCGATCTCAGCAATCACCGCAGCAATGTCGACCAGGTCATCAAAGCTGGCCACAGGGTGGCGATCCAGCACGCGATCACTGGAACCCGAAAACCGCAGCACCCCCACGCCACTGCCTCGCACAGCCAGCAGCCATTCGATTTCATTCCGCGGCACATGCCGGTGCATCGCGGCATGCACCCGTTTGCCCCAACGCTCCGGCACCGCATCCATGAAGGCGCCGAACATATAGGGTGAGCGAATGGTTTCGCGCGACAACGGCAGGTGCAGAGGATCGAGCGGAAAGGCATCGGGATCGTCAAGCCAAGCGTCGGCGTAGTCGAACTGGAAATGCCCATCGCTTTGCTGCACCACGCCAGCGAGCTTGGAACCTTCGGCTTGTGCCACAAACACGTAGGCACGCTGCTGCAATGCACGCATGGGTTATCCAGTGACCGGGAAGCTTTGCGAGAGGAACCCGATCAGGATAAACCGGGTTCGCCTATTGGAAGCGGAACGGCGCGCGTTGCCGTTCCAGTGTGCCTTCACTCAGCTTATCGAACACCATGAACCAGCGACGGGCGGATTCGAACTCCATGCGCACGAAGAGCTCAGGCCGCATCAGGTCATCCAGCTCCAGCACCAAGCCAGTATTGCGCCAGGCCTGAGCGCCGGACATGGCGCTTTGGGCATAGGCGAAGGACTGATGCATCGGGTCGATGCTGGAAGTTTCATACGAGGTGTGGCCGGGCTTCTCGGCCCGATAGCGCCGGACCTTGTCGATGCTGAACTGATAGCGCGCCTTCTTCTTCCTATTCCCACCGGGTGGCAGGGTATGTACGGTAACCAGGCGATTGGCGACATCGACCGCAATCGCACTCACATTGGTGTAGTGGTAGTAGTCGGTGGTCGGCGTCACGATTTCTGACGCCAGTTCATCGGACATCGAGCGCGCCTTGCTGCGGATGAAGCGAACAAACAGCAGAACGCAGAGCAAAGGGATCGCGCACCCGATCCAGAACAAGGGCCAGCTGCCGTTCTGGGTCAGACCAAAGCTCATCACCACCCCGAGAATGAGCCCACTGATCGACCAGACCGGCAGGAAGAGCAGCACCATCACAAGGTAAGACTTACGGGTTTGCAGAAACTCCACTTTCGGACTCCTGGTTGTTTGCGGCCAAGCCTGGCCTATACGCTGATGACCACGCGTCTATGAAAGTGCATGTCAGCTGAATAGGTGCAAAAACTAAGGAATCCTTAGTGTTCGGTCAAGCGCAAACTCAGAATCTCTTAGCTTTCCTAGGGAAGCTGAGTGATGTCGGCCACAAGTCCATTTGGCAAGCGGATGAAGACGTTGCGAAAAGCGGCCAAGCTCAGCCAGGAGCGTCTGGGCGTGCTGGCCGGGGTGGACGAGTTTTCAGCCAGTGCGCGGATCAACCAGTACGAGCGCGGGAAACACGAGCCTGATTTCCAGATGGCAACCCATTTGGCAGAAGTACTGAACACTCCCGTCTCCTACTTCTACGAGCCGGACGATGAGCTCGCCGAGTTGATTCTGATGCTCCATCGGCTTGACCGAGACACCAAACAACAGTTGATCAAAGCAGTCAGTAGCGGGAAGCTACCGGCGGATCACACCTAGCATCACGAGCTGGCTGGGAAGCACCGCTCACGCCCTTCCGGCTGTCGCCCTACGATGACGAAATAGAACGATCGTTCTATATTTCCATCCCCAACCTGGATGGAGCTAGACGAACGTGAGAACCGTAGAGGTCTTCAACTTCCGCTACTTCGATCTCGCCCGAAGCCGCTGGATGACCAGTCGCGAGAAGGCAGAAGTGACCGTTTTTCGCCAGCAGTACCCTGATGCCTTCCCGCTGGAATACACCCGCGAGGAGCGCATCATCGACGACGAACCGTTACCGCTGGAGCAGTAGCCGTGCAGCGGTTTGCGCAATTCAGCGGCCGGGACGTATTCCGGGTCGCAGCGGGTTGGCGTGCAGAAAAGCGCGAGGACCGCTGGCCGGCTCGCTACAACCTCAGTCCCGGCGACCAAGTGTTGTTGATGCATGAGTTCCAGGGGCATGGCCATCCCGAGCTCGGCGCAGCCATCTGGGGCTAACGGCCCGGGTGGGCGGACCGCCGCAACTTGCCGGCAGAGCCGACGTTTCCTGGCCCGAGGGTGCCGGACAGCAAGTACTTCAAGTTGCTCTGGGAGCACCGTCGCCAATGTGTGGTGCCCATGGATGGGTGGTACGAATGGCTGGAGCGAGATGGCCAGAGGCGGGCCTTCATCATCCAGCGCAAAGGCGGGCGCCCCTGCTACGCCGCAGCCCTGACCAGCGTGGACCCCGCCGATCCGTGGCGGCCTTCTGGCGTGACGATCCTGATCCATCCTGAAGAACGCGGCGTGGTTGATCGTGCTGCGGTGCGACCTGTGCTGCTCTCCCGCGAAGCAATCGGGCTATGGCTGCCTCAGACCAAAGGCGCACATGACTGTGTACCCCTATTGGCCCACCCAACAGCACCGGATCTGGAGGCGATTGCACTAATGGCTTCACTAACGAACCCAAGGGCCGAAGGGCCGGACTTGCTGGAGCCGTTGTTACTCGCTGTTTGAGGAAGTGATGGTGAGGCACGCACCCCACGCTTGACCTGCATTCTGTATTTCTATAAAAATAGAATCATGGAAAACAAAGCCGCTGTCTCCCGTCTCGCCGCGCTGGCGCAGGACACTCGCCTCTCGATCTTTCGCCTGCTGATCACCGCCGGGCCGGAGGGCATGGCCGTTGGCCGCATCGGCGAAGCGCTCGGCGTTGCCCCCGCCACGTTGTCCTTCCATCTGAAGGAACTGGCCCACGCCCAGCTGGTGTCGGCCCGGCAGGAAAGCCGCTTCATCTTCTATTCGGCCAACTATGCCGCGATGAACGAGCTGCTGGGTTTCCTCACCGAAAACTGCTGCGCAGGTTCCGCCTGCGAAGTAGAGGATGAACTCGCCAGCTGTGCTGGCAAATGCAACTGACGCAGGAGCTTAGCCATGAAGCGATTCCACGTTCACGTCTCTGTTGACCAGCTCGACGACAGCATCCGGTTCTACTCCGCGATGTTCAACGCGCAGCCCACGGTGCAGAAGCCGGACTATGCCAAGTGGATGCTCGATGATCCACGCATCAACTTCGCCATCTCGCAACGCGGTACCCCCGCCGGGGTCGATCACCTGGGTTTCCAGGTGGATAGCGACGACGAGCTCGTCGCATTGCAGGCACAGCTGGAAGCCGCCGACCTCAGCGTACTCAGCGAGCCGGGCACGGCCTGTTGCTATGCCGAATCGGACAAGCATTGGGTGACCGATCCGTCGGGGATTGCCTGGGAGAGCTATCGCACCCTGGGCGCCATCCCCACCTTCAATCGCGCCACGGAAGAAAGCGCCTGCTGTGCGCCGCCAAAGCCTGCGCTGCAAACCTTCAACATCACCCCGAAAAACAGCTGCGCCCCCGGTAGCGGCTGCTGCTAACCCCGAGAGACCCCATGAGCACGCCCGTTCTCAACGTATTGTTCCTGTGTACCGCCAATTCCGCCCGCAGTGTGATGAGCGAAGGCTGGCTCAACGTGCTGGGCGAAGGCCGCTTCAAGGCCTATAGCGCCGGCAGCCACCCCAGTGGCCGCGTCAACCCCCATGCGATCGCGCTGCTGGATGGCATCGGCTACGACACCAGTTCGCTGCATTCCAAGTCGTGGGACGTGTTCGAAGGGGCAGATGCCCCGCACATGGACATCGTGGTGACCGTGTGCGGCAACGCGAAGAACGAGGTGTGCCCGATGTGGCCGGGTCACCCGACCACCGCACACTGGGGGTACGAGGACCCGCACGGCGATACGGATGACGCATTGCGTGCGTCGTTTGAGAAGATCTTCCAGCAGATCCGCAAGCGCACTGAACTGCTGGTGCAGGCGCCTGAGGAGCGGCTGCAAGGCGAGGCCCTCAAGCAGCTGGTCCGCGAGATCGGCGAAACATCGGTGGAATAGCCATGACCGACAAGACCTACAACGTGCTGTTTGTATGTACCGGCAATTCAGCGCGCAGCATTTTGGCTGAAGTGATCATGAACCAGCTGGGCGAAGGCCGCTTCAAGGCCTTCAGTGCAGGCAGCTTTCCCAATGGGGAAGTAAACCCGCTGACCCTGGCCACGTTGGCGCATCAGCAATACGAGACTGCTGGCCTGCGCAGCAAGAGCTGGGACGAGTTCGCTCAACCGGATGCGCCGGCAATGGACTTCGTATTCACGGTGTGTGATTCCGCTGCCGGCGAAGCATGCCCTGCCTGGCCGGGACAGCCCATTACCGCGCACTGGGGATTCACGGATCCGGCCAAGGTGGAGGGTGACCTCGAAGCGCGCCAGCATGCCTTCAACCAGGCATTCATTCAGATCTCGAATCGCATCCGCATTTTCTTGAGCCTGCCGATTGAGAAGATCGATCGCATGTCGTTGCAGACCAAGCTCCATGAACTCGGGCAGTCCACCGCCTAACCCTCGAAGTCGGAGTCGTGGACATGTCCACCGTATGTAAACCTGCACCTCAATCGAAGGCAGGTGGAATGAGCTTTTTCGAACGCTACCTCACTGCCTGGGTGGTGATCTGCATTGTGGTTGGTGTGCTATTGGGTCAGTTGTTCCCCCAGGCATTCCACGCGCTTGGCGCGCTGGAGGTGGCCAAGGTCAACCTGCCGGTCGGCCTGCTGATCTGGGTGATGATCATCCCCATGCTGCTGCGCATCGACTTCGGCGCGCTGCATCAGGTCAAGGCACATTCGCGTGGCATCGCGGTGACCTTGGCGGTGAACTGGTTGGTCAAGCCATTCTCGATGGCTTTCCTTGCCTGGCTGTTCATCCGTGAGCTGTTCGCACCGTGGCTGCCTGCGGCGCAGCTCGACAGCTACGTCGCCGGCCTGATCCTGCTGGCCGCGGCCCCTTGCACGGCGATGGTCTTTGTCTGGAGCCGGCTCACTGGCGGTGATCCGTACTTCACGCTGTCGCAGGTGGCGCTCAACGACCTGATCATGGTGTTCGCATTCGCACCGTTGGTGGCGTTCCTGCTGGGTGTTTCCAGCATCACGGTGCCGTGGGATACGCTGCTGACCTCAGTGGTGCTGTACATCGTCGTGCCGGTGATCCTGGCGCAGTTGCTTCGCAAGGCGCTGCTGGCGCGTGGGCAAGCCGCATTCGACACGGCGCTCGCTGCGATTGGGCCCTGGTCCATCGCCGCGCTGCTGCTCACTTTGGTGTTGCTGTTCGCCTTTCAGGGTGAAGCCATCCTCAAGCAGCCACTGGTGATCCTGCTGTTGGCGGTACCGATCCTGATCCAGGTGTTCTTCAACTCAGCCTTGGCGTATTGGCTGAACCGGCGGGTGGGCGAAAAGCACAGCGTTGCCTGCCCCTCCGCATTGATTGGCGCGTCGAACTTCTTCGAGCTTGCCGTTGCCGCCGCCATCGCGCTGTTCGGTTTCGAGTCCGGGGCCGCCTTGGCCACGGTGGTGGGGGTGCTGATCGAAGTGCCGGTGATGTTGCTGGTGGTGAAGGTCGTCAATGCTAGCAAGGGCTGGTACGAAAAAAGCGTGTGAACGGACGCGGAGCCGCACTGCGTGCAACCCAGCTAAGGAGCATTTCATGACATCCCCGATCGTTTCCGCCGCACAAGCCCACACCATTTCAAAAGCGCAATTCCTCGACGTTCGCGCCCAAGCGCAATACGACGAATCACACGTATCTGGCGCGATCCATCTTGAGCCACGTGCTTGGCGAGACCGAGCGAAAGACTCGACCACAGGCTTGAATCGCCAAGGCCCTTGGGAAGTAGAGCTTGCGGAGCTCGGCTTGGATGGGCCCGAAACCATCGTCGTGTACGACGACGGCTCAATGACGGAAGCGGCAAGAGCTTGGTTCATCCTGCAGCTGTTCGGCATCCCGGCGGTGGTAGTGAACGGAGGGGCACCTGCTTTGTTTGCCGCTGCTGGCTCCACAGAACCTCTGGATCTTTCACCTGTGGCCAAGGCCCGTCTGGTTGAAAAGGCCGAGCTCTCTCTCAAAGTCGCTTCACGAACTGCACGGATCTGGGACGCTCGCACGCCGGCCGAATTCGACGGTAGCAAAGCGGACAGCTATGCCAGAGGCGGACATATTCCAGGTGGCATCAATGTGGATCACCGCCAATTCTTCGATGACGCAGGCCTCATCAAACCTTCGAAAACGTTGCAGGAGATTCTCCGGGCGGAGGGCTTCGATCCTACCCAAGAGATCACCACGCATTGCGGCTCCGGTGGTCGCGGTTCATTCGCAGGCCTTGTCGCTACGGCAGCTGGATTCGAGCAGGTCGGCGTCTACTATCAGGGCTTCAGCGAGTGGGCGGCCGATTCGACGCTTCCCGTTGAAACAGGTGCTTGAAGGCCTCCATCCACCTATCTGACTCATGCCCAGCGCCCACCAAGCACAGTCTCCCAATACGACTCGAGTGATTGCAACGCTCGGCAGTGCACAAACGCTAGCCTGGGCTTCAACCTACTATTTGCCTGCCGTATTGGCAGAGGCACAAGGCGCTGAACTTGGCTTATCGAGCGCCCAGATTTTCCTGGCCTTCTCTGGCGCGCTGCTACTGTCCGGCTTGATGGGCCCCAAGGTTGGTCACTGGATTGATCGAACCGGTGGCCGCTCCGTGCTGGTGTGCTCCAGCGTCTTGCTTGCCGCAGGTCTTACCCTGCTCGGCTTGAGTCAAGGAATGCTGTCGCTGATCGCCGCATGGGTTGTGCTGGGTGCAGCAATGGGGCTGGGGCTCTACGAGGCTGCGTTTTCCACACTGGTGTTCATGTATGGCTCTGGCGCCAGAAAAGCCATCACCGGCATTACCCTGATCGCGGGGTTTGCCAGTACGGTTGGCTGGCCACTGACCAGCTTGCTCACCCACCAGTTTGACTGGCGAATTGCATGCTTTACTTGGGCAGCAATTCATCTCGTGATTGGGCTGCCACTAAATCTATCCCTACCGAAAATCAGCACTGCGGTCAGTTCACCGCACCGCCCAGAACAGGGAAGCAACCCGCCCGCGCAAGGGTCGTTCAAAGCCGTGGTTCTGGTCGCCGCCGCATTTGGATTCGCTTGGTTCATTGCAACGGCCATGGCAGCTCACCTGCCGCGGCTATTGCAGCTCTCGGGCGCCAGTGTTGGGATCGCTTTGGCTGCGGCATCGCTGGTGGGACCGTTCCAGGTTCTCGGCCGCGTCGCCGAGTTCGGATGGCTACGGCGTTACCACGCGCTGGTATCCGCTCGGGTTGCCGCTGCAGCCCACCCGATCGGCGTGCTGCTGTTGCTGAGCCTGGGCTCGCCCGCGGTCTTTGTCTTTGCAATCTTGCACGGCATGGGCAACGGCGTGATGACCATCGCCAAGGGCACAGTCCCGCTCGCGCTCTTCGGCTCGGAGGGCTACGGCGCTCGGCTCGGCTGGATTATGGCACCAGCCCGCATTGGCCAAGCCTTTGCGCCGCCGTTGATGGGTTATGCGTTGGATCGCTTTGGAAGCAGTGCCGCGCTATTAACTGGTGCAATAGGGGGATTCTCATGGCTGGCCCTCATAGCCATCGGTGCGAGATCCGACCGCAAATAGTATGGCTCGTTGGTACGGAACGGGTCCCGCTGTGCTATCTGAAAAACTACCTGAACGGCACATGATTTAGTTATTTGACATATAGTGACTGAGCGCTCGAGCCGGCGCCGCCCCAACCCCATCTACAGCAGAGTAGTTAGCAGAAATGGGGCCAGTCAGCACCTCACGCAGAATGGAACGTGCCAATGCCCATTACCTCGCTTGGATCAACTTGGAAAAAGTGGGATCTTCATGTCCACACTCCTGATTCCTTTATTCATCACTATCCGGGTAGCAAAGAGGAAGCGTGGGAGAGTTTTATCACCGATCTCGAAAATCTTCCCGAAGAATTTAAGGTAATTGGCATCAACGATTATGTTCTTGTGGATGGATATGAAAAAATTCTGAAAGCCAAACGGGAAGAAGGACGACTTAAAAATATCGATTTGGTTCTGCCAATTGTAGAGCTTAGGCTAGATAAGTTCGGCGGTGTTGTTCAAAGTGGTAAGAACGGCTACTCCCCCTCGGCCTGGAGTAGGATAAATATCCACGTTATTTTCGATCAGGTAGAGCCAGATTTTATTCGCCAGCAATTTATTTCGGCAATTGGACCAAGCTATCGTTTGGTTCCAGGGTCGGCAGGTGAAGGGAAATGGAATTGTGTGATATCTCGGCCGAGTTTGGAGGCACTTGGCTCGGCAATAATTGAATCAGCCCCGGCAGAGCGGCGTGATGCTTTTGGGTCTCCGCTAATTGAAGGATTTAATAATCTAAATATAAGCGCAGATGGCTTGCGTAAAGCTCTTGAAAACGACGCGTTGAAGGGAAAATTTGTTTTGGCAGTCGGCAAGACCGAGTGGGAGAATCTAAAATGGGACGACCATACGATCGCTGAGAAAAAAACGCTAATTAATGAGGCCAGTTTGGTGTTTACAGCGGCAGAATCTCCAGAGGCTTATGCCAAGGCCAAAAGCAAGTTGTTGGATGCGAATGTAAATTCAAATCTTCTAGATTGCTCGGACGCACATTGGCTGAGCTCTTCAGAAGACAAAGACCGAGTTGGAAATTGTTTTACTTGGATCAAGGCAGACAGTACTTTCAAAGGACTGCTTCAAGCAATTGAAGAGTTTGAGGACCGAGTCTTTGTCGGCGATCTCCCACCTAAATTGCAACTTGTCGACCTGAACCGAACCAAGTTCATCCGCTCGGTCACGGTTACAAAAAAAGCGGAATCTGCTCTGGTCGAAACTTGGTTCGATGTCGACTTGCCTCTCAACCCAGATTTAGTTGCGATTATAGGCAACAAGGGAAGTGGGAAAAGCGCCCTTTCCGACATCATAGCCTTAGCGGGTGGTGCGCGAAATCACGAAAGCTTTTCTTTTTTAAATACGGCACGCTTTAGAAATCCACGTACGCGCTTAGCACAGAATTTTACAGGGGCAGTGAATTGGCATGACGGCAGCACCACCTCAATGGAGCTGGACAAAAACCCAGATCCAAATGGCATTGAGCGTGTGAAATATCTGCCTCAGAGGTATGTTGAGGACCTTTGCAATGAATTGGGGGGTGGCGGCTCCGCAACGTTCGATTCAGAATTGAGAAAAATCATATATTCGCACGTTCCACGTGAAGATCGCTTGGGGCAAGCATCAATGGATGCGCTGATCAACTACAAAGTTTCCGAGATAAATCACGCCCGTCAAGCATTGCGCCAGAGTATTTCGAAGATTAATCGTGAAATTATTGAGGCAGAGCACCGGCTGGCGCCAGAGTTCAAAAGGAGTCTAGAAGAGCAGCTTGTTGCAAAAAAAGCCCAGCTGCTAGCACTAGAAGAAGCAAAACCTGAAGAAATTGCTGATCCCACTGCCTCTTCTGAAGCACTTGAGGACTCTAAGAGGGCCGCAGCAGCAATCGACGAACTCGAAGAGCAGCTTCGGAAAATCAAGCAGGAAGAAGTCGAGCAACGCAATGTAAAGGCGGCCGCGGCAAAAAGGCAAGCAGTCGCGAAACGGATTGCACAGGCATTAGAAAATCAAAAGAGACATAACGAGTCATTTGTAAAAGAGCTAGAGGAGCTTTGGATCGATCTTGGGACGGAGCTGTCAATAGACTCTGTGTATAGGGTTGAAATAGACAGTGCTCCGATTGAGGAGGTCGCCACTGCAATGCAAGAGGTGATCGATAATGCTGACCGCCTGCTGGTAACGCTAGAGCCAGGGAGCATCAGCAGGCGCAGTGAAGAAATAACCGCATCAATCGAAGAGGCAAAAGGTAAGCTGGGTGAGAAACAGCGACTCTACGTCCGCTATAAGGAAGACTTGTTTCAATGGGGGCAGCTGAAATCGGATATTATTGGCCCCGCAGAAAAAACCGGAACAATCGCTTGGTTTGAATCAGAATTGGAGTCTCTCACAAAACTCCCTGAGCAGCTGCTCAGGCTAGAAAAAGAGCGAACATTGCTTTCAAGAGAGATTCACGCAAAAATCCAAGCGACTGTTGATGAATACCAGCGCCTCTATCACCCAGTCCAAAATTTTGTGCAGTCTGCAGAGCAGATGGAGATGAATTTACCTCTAGAATTCCATGTTCGCATTGAAGAGGTTGGATTCCAGGACCAGTTTTTCAATAAACTAAACCGGCAGGTACGAGGCACGTTCTCAGGCGTTGAGGAAAGCAGTCTGGTTGTAAGGCGTATGCTACATGAGGCTAATTTCGCCACCGCAGATGAAGCGATCACTTTTGCAAGCCAAATCGATCACGCGCTAAAGGTCGATACGCGTGATGGTCAGAGTGCGCGGGGAACTCGGTTGGCAGATCAAGTAAAAAAGGGCATTGAACCACTTGAAGTGCTCGATTATATTTTCGGCTTTGAATATCTTACCCCGCGATACTCCTTGACATTTAACGGCCAAGAGATTGGTCAACTCTCTCCGGGAGAGCGTGGCCTTTTACTTTTGGTGTTTTATTTGTTAGTCGACAAAGATGATATTCCTATATTGATTGATCAGCCTGAGGAAAATTTGGACAACCAAACAATCTTTAAGGTGTTGGTGAAATGTATTAAAAAAGCCAAAGATCGAAGACAAGTCATTATGGTCACGCACAATCCGAATTTAGCAGTTGTGTGCGACGCCGAACAAATTATTCATGCCACTTGCGACAAGGCAGCAAGTCGATTTTGTTATGAGTCAGGAGCCATTGAACAATTAGAAATTAAAGACAGGGTAGTCCAAATTCTTGAGGGCACAGAGCCCGCATTTAAAAATAGACAGTCAAAATATCGACTGCGGTGACCAATAAATATCGGGGTATATGCTTGGCTTGTCGAACGAATGCATGTCGCGTGAGGAGAATGTGCATACCTACCAAAGGTAGGAAGTCTCAAAGTAAAGCAGCGAGTTTTGCCGAAGATTGCCGAGATAGGATTGGCGAGGGCCCCGAAAAACATCGAAGCCGGTTCGTAGGCGGATGTGATCCGAATAGGCGTAGCTCAGGCGCCCTCTTAGCATCCAGTCTTCGTTGGGCTGCGACCAGACGGCAAACAGGTCTAGGTCAGCCCTTGAGTCCAGAAATGACTTGGCATATCGGGCGGTGACGCCGTACTGGTTGTCATCCAGCTCGTTGCTGATCAGGCCTTGGGCCGCTTGCAGCGATTGCTGGATGGGATGCGGGTTGGCGGGAAGATCGCCATGCAAGTGCTTCCAGAACAGTTGAAGACCGAGGGTTTCCCGATCACCCAAGGCCCATTCCCCACCGACAACAGTCGACACATAGGGCCGGCGCCATGCAGTCAGTGGCTCGGCGTCCTGGTTATAGGTGACCCATGCAAATTCAGCACGGTAGGCGACCTCACCCCGAACGAAGGCGATGTCCGCCCCGAGCATTTGGAACGGGGTGGCTTCCTGCGACAGGACGAGCCCCTGTTGAGTCATCGCACTCACCGCGAGGGTGGGATACAAGTCATTGCCGCGAACATATCCAATGGACCAATCCGCGGCCTCTCCCAGAACGTCGTACTTGGCGGCGAAGCTTGAGGCACGGTCCGGATGCTCATCCAGCACGACTACGCCTGGCTGCTCGCGAAACGGCACCTGATTGAGCTCGCGCTGGTCCATCCAGTGCAGCTGCAGTTTTCCCGGACCGATTTGGCAATCCAGATGAAGGCCCCAATTCCCCGCACGTTGCTCGTCGTCGTCGGGCGTCAAGCGGCGGAAGTTGCGGGGCGAAATCTGGTCAGTCGGATTGATTGCGTCGGCTCTGCCCCAGAGCACCAGTCGTTTGCCTAGTGTGGGTGCGCACGGCGCTTGGCCAAGACGCAGATACAGCTCGTTGATGCCTGCGTCTTCTCGCTTGTGGTCCAGCCTTTCCGGTGCCGAGAGCGCCCAGAGGGCTGCATGCAGCTGGAGTGATTCGGTTGCTTGCCAATCCAGCAGCAGATCGCCGCGCAGTACGCCAATGCTGGTCCGGTCATCCAGCATCCTGGTAGAGGACCATACCCCCGCTGCCACTTCCCCACTGATATCGATCGGCTCGGCATATACTAGGGCCGAGCCCCATATCGACAACACCGCACACACCGACACCAACCGGTGCTTGTTGAACGGCCTGATCATCTAGTTGGTCGCGAGATTGTTCGCCGAGAAAGTGGTATCTGCAACCGGCTCGCCCACCTTGAAGCTCGCGAAGGTGATGGTGGTGGTGTGCCCGCTCTGCAGATTTGATCCCACTGCTTTCATGGGCTGCCACTTGTTGTTCGCGTTATCCACCTTCTGGATGTCCGAGAACACGAAGCGCTTGTAGGGCTGGCCACCGGTGTCCTGGGTTTCGACCAGGGCGGCCACCCAGTTGTCCTTGCGCACCCACGAGACGCGCTTGCCATACCCGGAATCCGTCCGCGTCGCGTCACTGGCCGGGATGGACTCGATGACAAAGTAACCAACACCGTCCTTGGTCTGCTCGGAGACCAGGGTGTGTTTCCAGTCGCCCACCTTGTGGCCCATCACGTCGCCGTAGCTGAAATCGGTACCGATGAAGCTGTCCTTCTTGTTGGAGGCCACCAGCCGGCGCACCCGCTTCATCGCGGGCAGGTAGACCCACATGCCGTCATCCGCCGCGCTCTTTTCGATCAGGAGGGTGGAGGTCCCTTTGATGTCGGCAGGCGCTTCAAACCGGACCAGTCGCATCGTGTCCGTGCCGTTCTCCTGCAGCTTGGAGGTCATGTTGGCTTTACGCGTCCGCTTGCCGCCGTCCTTGCTCTCCAACACGAACTCTGCCGAGGATTTCGACGTGCTGAATCGCGTTGCTGCGGCACTGCGCTCCATGATTTCGGCGGCAGTCGGTGCGGACCAGGCCACCTGCGAGTAGGTCAGGAAGCCGATGGTGGCCAGGACGATCAGCAGGATCGCGCCACGATCACCCGAACGCCGCTCCAGTACGAATCGCGGCTTGAAGATCAGGATCGCGCTGGGAATGAGGGTCAGGGCCGTGAGGACGCTGGCCAGCATCGCCAACACGATGAAGGAGGAGAGCCACATATGGACCTTGTAGTCGTATGAGAACAGGAGAACCGCATACCCGCCGGCGACGGCCGTTGCCACGAAGAGGCACGCTTTGCCAGCGGTCTTGATTGCTTGATTTACCGCTGCGTTGAGGGATTGCCCTTGGGCGACAAACTCCGAGATCCGGTAGATCAGGTAGATGGCGTAGTCCGCACCGATGCCGACGGCCATTGCGGAGATCAACGAGTTCGGGATGTTGAGCGGGACGCCGAAGTAGCCCATCACCCCAAACACCAGCGCCAGCACGACCAAGAGCGGCGCCAGTACCAGTGCACCGGCGACGAATGATCTGAACGCGATGGCCGAGACGGCGAAGATCACGGCCAGTATCTGCACGATGTTGAGCAGCTTGCTGTGCACCATCACGTCGGTGACGGCGAGCGTCTGTGCGACCTCGCCCCCAAACGAGACGCTGACGCTGCGGGGGAACAGCTTGCTGGCTTCACGCTTCAGGTCACGGACCAACTGATCGATTTCCGCGTTGCTGTTGGTGCGCAACATGACGGAGATCTTTGCCCGCTGGTAGCCGTAGTCGACATGTGCGGAGAAGTCCTCGGGATCGCCCGACATCGAGTAGAGGAACAGGTATTGAGCGATCAGATTCTGGTCCGCAGGCAGCCGGCCAGCCGTCTTGCTCTCGCCTGAAGCGGCTTCATGCATGCGCTGCAGGAAGTCGTAGATCGACAGCGTCTTGCCGACGTAGGCACGCTTCGCCGCTTCGAGCTGAAGCGCGTGCATGGCGGCCAGGACCTTGGGATCCTTGATGCCATCCTCTCGGCCGGTATCGACCATCAGGTAGAGCACATTGGTCCCGCCGGTTTGTAGATTGAGCTGCTGATCGTCTTGCTGGATAGGCAGGCTGGGGGAGAAGAACGTCTTGCTGGCGTTGTCGATCTGGACCTTCGGCCAGCCGGCAATCGCGATCGCGATCAGGAGCGCCGTTCCAATCAGGATGACCTTGCGACCACCAGGCGCCATCACCGTTTGCGCGATGCCCGCACTCAGGCGATCCCAGAAGCGGACGCGGCTCTCAGTGCGGATCTGGTCCGCTGATGGTGGCCGCAAGCTGGCGCGCACTGCCGGTGTGAACGTGAATTCAAGAATGACCGCGGTGAGAATCCCGATGCCGGTGAAGATGCCGAAGGCCCGCACCGTTTCAACCTCGAACACCACCAGAGAGAAGAACCCCAGCGCGGCAACGCCGCCCGCGATCACCAGAACCGGGCCTACCGCGACCAGCGATTGGATCGTTGCCAATCGATTGGCCAGCGCCGGCTCAACGCGCTGGTTGTCGACCAGCTCGATAAAGCGCTCGTAATACCGCTTCAGCAGCTGGACCGCATGTCCCGCGGCGACGGCAAGAATCAGGATTGGCGTCGGTGAATTGAAGATATCCATGGGGATACGCATCAGCCCCATCACACCCACGCCCCATACGACCGACAACAACGCGGTCACCAGCGGCAGGATCAGTCCTTGCCGGGTACGGAAGGCTTCGAAGTGCAACAGGCCGATCACCAGCACTGCAATGGGGAACAGCCAGTTGATACGCTCGGCAAAGATCTCCGCCTGATGCAAGAAGACCGGGTTGCCGCTGACCGATACCTGCAGGCCCGCCTGCTTTTCCTGATCAAGTATCTTGTGGACATCAGCGAGCATGGCGCCGAAGCCGTTCGGGTTCTCCTTGAGCTCAAGCATGATCGTCGCGGTACGCCAATCATGCGAGACGACGGTGTCGCGATAAATGGGATTGGCTTCGATGGCTTGCTTAAGTGCCGTTCGGTCAATCTGTGCGCCATGGCCGGCATCGACGAGGGGTTTGGCCTCAAAGCCCTCCGCATTGCCACGGATGCTCTTGGCCTGGCGTGAGGTCAGGCTTAGCAACGTCTGCTTGCTCACCGTTGGAGAGGCATAGAGCTGGTCGGTGATGCGGCGAACCGTGTCGAGCACAGCGGGCTGCAGCGCATCGCCCTGCTTGGGGGTAACACCGATGACCACCAAGTACTTCGAGCCGAAGATCTTCTCGATTGCGTTGGTGGCCTTGATGTAGGGGTGCCCTTGCGGCACCACTGCAGCAGGATTGATGACCACCTGTTGTTTGGCGGCGAACAAGCCGAAGAAGACGGTCAACAGGACGACAAAGCCGATTACCCATTTCCGGTAATCCACAACCCATGTGACGTATCGTTCGAGCAAACGCGGAGCGTTCGAGTGGGCGTCGCGTGCGGGAACTGAAAGCCCAGCGGTGTGTGTGATGTCGTTCATTGTGCAAGGTATCGGAAGTGGCCATCTTGGCGGCGAGCAAATTGCCGCGATTGTTCGAGCTGATGGTAGAAAGGCGCGCCGCGACGCTCAATGGAAGCGATGTACTATCGTCAAGCGCGAGAAATTGGGACGGCATGAAAGTGCATTCTTCAGGGAGCACGCATTGATGCAATTTCTGGCATATCTAACGGGGACTGCGCTGCTGCTGCTGTCACTATCTTTATTGGCGTACGCATGGTGGACGGAAGACCATTTGGGGCATAAAACGGACGCGCTGATATGGCGTAGTCTGTTTATCGCCGGTACACCGATCCGTTTTTCAGCTTCTGTGCTGCGGCAATTGGCGGCTTGTCTGCAATACGTGGGCAGACTTGCCACGATGGCGTTACTGGCAGGGACCCTTCTGGTATTGGCAAACGAGGTGGTGCAGATCCTTGGTTATGGTGCCTTGCTCAAAGGCCCAACCTACGAATCGTGGCTAACTTTGTTTTCCAAGCCTGTCGCCTGGGCTGCGGCAACCACGATCGTGGGCGCCACGGTTGCCTTGGCGAACCTTCGCAAGTACGACATCGACAGCGAAGCCGCTATGGATCGAAAAATCGATCGAGCGCTAGCCCGCTCCAAGGAACGGGAAGAGCAGAAAGCAGCTATGCGGGCCAAGCTAGAAGCAGCGCGGCAACCTGCCGACTGAGCGCACCAGCGCGATTGCTCATGCGTAGGCCAAATAGGATTTGGTCAGGTCGTGCCTGGGCTGATCGAACAGATCAAGCGCGCTTCCGCATTCGATCAGTCGCCCCACGCCATCCAGCTTCCAGAACATGGCGACCTGGCTTGCGACCCGACGTGCCTGGCCCAGGCTGTGGGTGACCAGCAGGATGGTTCTGGTCCGGGATAGGCGCAGGATCAGGTCCTCGATCTTCTGCGTCGAGATTGGATCAAGGGCGCTGCACGGCTCGTCCATGAGCAGCACGGCCGGCTGAAGTACCAATGCACGCGCCAGGCAAAGCCGTTGCTGTTGACCGCCCGACAGCGCGAAGGCCGAGACTGACAATCGATCCTTCACCTCATCCCATAAGCCGACTTCCTGCAGCGCAGATTCGATCCGCTCGCTGACCTCGCCCTTTGCCCGAATGCCATGCTGCTTCAGTGCGAACTCAAGGTTCTTCCAGATTGAAAACGGAAATGGATTCGGGCGCTGAAACAGCATGCCAACCTGCCGCCGCAGCAAGATTGCGTCCTTGCGCATTTGCTCATTGTCGAGCCAGCTGAACTCTACCGACCCGGTCACACAGCAACCGGGAATCAGGTCGCATAGCCGATTGACCGTATACAGCATGCTGGATTTGCCGCAGCCGGAAGGGCCGATCATGGCAGTGACCGAATTGCGTGGCACCTTGAGGCAAACTGATTCCACGACCTTGTTGTGGCCGTAGCGCACTGAAATATCGTCAAACTCGATATGCCCCGACGAAGGTGGGTTGTCCGCGATCGATTGCGCTGGTGCGTAGGCGCGCTCAGTAAGTGGCGGCGTTGCCAGCAAGGTGGAGTGGGTCATCGAAAATCCTTGATTCAGCACTGGGAAGCGCCAGTCATGTGTTTATGCATCCAGCGGGTAGCCCAATGAACCGACACGCTCAGAACGGTGAGCATGAGCAACAGCGCCAGCGCTGAGCCGTAGGCATTCGGCATGCCACCCGGCACATTCGTGGACAGGTCGTAGATATGGATGGAAATGCTTCGGCCAGAATCCATGATCGATTCGGGCATCCGGTCCGAGTAGCCGCTGGTGAAGAGCAGCACGGCGGTTTCGGCCAGGGCTCGCGTCATCGACAGAATCAGGCCGGCGCAAATACCGGGCAGCGCCACCGGCACGGTCACGCTCCACAACACGGCAGGCTTTGAGAGCCCAAGCGCAGCTCCCGATACCCGATGTTGTTCACCAGCCGCTTCAAGCGCCGTGGTCAGGGCGCGGGCGAGCGTCGGCAGGATCATGCAGGCCAGCGCCAATCCGCCGGCGGCAATCGAGTAGCCCATGCCGAGCTGACGACAAAACAGGCTGAGCCCGAACAGTCCGAAGACCACAGAAGGCACGCCGGCCAGGACATCCAAGCTGCACCGCATCGATGTAGCGACCCAGCCATCCGGTCGGCACACCTCCGTGAGCATCACCGCGATAGCAAACGCCAGCGGCATCGCTGCAGCCAAGCTGACGGAGACGATGGCCAAGGTTGAGACCAGAATGGGCAAGATCCCTCCGCTGCGGCCTGCATCGCTAGGGCTTTGCGTGAAGAAATCGAGCGAGAGCGCATGGCTCCCTTCCAACACCACGATCAGCAGCGGCCAGAGCAGGACCGCAACAACCAACAGCGACCCGGCCCACAGAAAACCATTCCAAAGACGGTCGCGCGAGTAGAGCAGGCTGAGCGTGCTCATGGCGCACCCCGCTGGCCGGTTGCACCAACCCATTCCCCGAGCGCGACCAGGGCGCTGACCAAGAGCAGCATCATCAGCCCTGCTACGAACAGCGAGGCCCGGTGATCACCCATCGCATAAGGCATTTCCAGCGCGATGTTTGCAGTCAGCGTGCGGACCGGCTCGAACAGGGATTTGGGTACCTGGACGATATTGCCGCAGACCATGAGCACCACCATCGTCTCGCCGATGGCGCGCGCCGCCCCAAGAATCATCGCCGACACGATGCCGTGCTTTGCCGCGGGTAGCACGATGCGAAGCACCGTCTGGGCGTTAGAAACCCCGAGCGCGGACGCGGCCTGCGCATATCCAGGCGGTACGGTTTGCAGTGCGGCCCGTGAGAGCATCGCGATGGTCGGAAAGATCATCACAGCAACAACGATCATGCCGGCAAGCAGGCTGGAGCCGGGTGGGGAAATCTGGTTCACCAGCGGGACGATGACGGTGATGCCCCACAGACCGTAGACGACGGTTGGCACCGCCGCGCTGGCCTCGACCAGTATGCGCATACCGTTTGCGAGCCATGGCGGCGCCACGAAACAGGTGAATGTCGCGAATACCAGACTCAAGGGCGTCGCAATGACCAGCGCTCCGAGGGTGAGCAGGAGGCTGGCCAGAATCATGGGCGACATGTTGAAGCTGCCGTCGCGGGGCCACCAGCCGGCATCGGTCAGAAACCGCAGTGGGCCGGCCTCGCTGATCAGTGGCCACGACTCGCGAACGAGGAAGCCGGCGATCAACAGCACGATCAAAGTGCCTGCGATCGCCAAACCCGCCATCACGGTCCAGAACGCCAGTGCCTGCATACGCGCGGCTTGCCGTGACATCGAAGCCTGGGGAAACGGCAGCTCCAGTATTGCGCTCATTGCACGCGACCGTCCTGCTTACTTGGTGACCGGGACGAAGAACTGCTTCTTCACCAGCTCGCTTGCATCCTGGGACTGCGCAAACTGCACGAGCTCCTTCGCGGTGGCGGTGAGCGGTTCCTTGAAGACAAGATTCAATGGGCGGCGGATCGCATACTCACCAGCTGCGACCGCGGCGGTAGTCGGTACCTGGTTGTCCACGGAAACCAGCTTGATAGCTGCGCCATGCTGCGCTTCGTATTCAGCGGTGCCGATCGAGACATAGCCGACTGCTGCAGGGGAGCCGGCCACCGCCTGAATGCCTTGCTGGTTGTCGCCGATCACGACGTGGGCCTTGATGTCCTTGTATTTGACGCCGAAGAAATGGCTGAAAATTTCCAGCGTCGAGCGGCCTTCGGCCTTGCTCACCACCGTGATCGGCGCATCGTCACCGCCAAGTTGCTTCCAGTTGGTGATCTTGCCGCTGTAGATGTCGATGACCTGTTGCTTGGTGAAGTGCTGGATCGGGTTGTTCTTGTGCACGATCATGCCGACGCCGTCCTGCGCGATCATCACGTGCTTCAGGTCCGCTTCGTCCGACTTGAGCTCGCGTGAGACCATCCCGATGCCAGCTGTCCCTTGACGCACGTCGAGCACGCCGCGCGAACTGCCGCCGGCCTGTACTTCGATGCGAACGCCCGGATGGCTTTGCTCATAGGCTTTGGCGATTTCGCTCATCAACGGAGCAATGGTGCTTGCACCCACCACCATGATTCTTTCTGCTGCTGCTTTTTCTGATGTTTGAGTGGAGCCAGTCGCGCGATCACAGCCAACCAAACTGATTGTGCTTAAAGTGCCGGCGATCAATAAAGTAATTACGCCAATAACACGTTTGGATTGGAAAGGTGTCGCCATTGGAGAAACTCCACTAAATTAAAAAGGAAAGGCTTATTTTGTAAGATTGCAGATTTATTGCATAGAATCTGATCGTACTCCGCCCCCTTCCTGGCGCCGAATAGAACCTATGTACTATGGCGCGCCACACCCCTCATCTCGACAATGATTTGCTCTAAGGAATATTCACTTGTCGACGTACAGAGGGGTTGCAAAATGACTGAAGTTTTCGCCGCAGTTGCCGACGATTTGGCACCGGTCGACCTGCGTTCACAAAACCGCCGCAATGAACTGCAAACCGAGCACGATAAGAGCGACGGCTACTTCAACCTGATTGCCTACATCGCGTCGAATGCGATCGCCGGCGAAGTCATGGCGGTCGAGAACTACTCGGAGATGGTGCCGCTGATGCCCACCACCGATGACAAGATCGAGACCGTGAAGCAGGCGCACGAAGAGTCGAAGCACATTCAGATGCTCGCGAGCTTGGGCAAGCGCCACGACTACAAGGTCATGCGCGAGATCGTCGAACCGCAATGGTTCAACATCCGCCGCCATTTCAGCACCGCCGTGCACAACAAGGATCTGGCTGCCTGTCTGATCATGCAGGACCTGATGACCGAGACCATGGCCATCGTCCTGTACCGGACGCTGAAGCGTCAGGGTGACCCGGATACCTCCGTCCTCGCCAGCAAGATTCTGGAAGACGAGCTTGAGCATCTCGAAATCGGCCTGACCCGGATCCGTGGCCTGCTTGAAGCTGATCCGGAAGGTGTCCATGAGAGCCTCAAGTGGGCTCACCACCGCGTGATGCCTGAGCTCTTCAGCATGGTCAGCACCAGCTGCCATTTCCTGTGCGATCGCCTCAGCATCGATTGCGGCTCGCTGTCGCTAGGCGACTTGAAGACCGACATCGACGAGATCCGCATCGAAGCGCTCGATACCTACGTGGAAACGTTGGACAAGGCGAACTTCGACCCGGTGGTCACCGCTGCACTGATTGAATCGATGCAGTCGTATGGCGGCACGCCGTCGATGAACTCGGCACTGGCTACGGCCTAAGCGTCACTTCAACAAGGCGTTCGCAGCAGTGGAAACCCTTCAATCCGGTTTGGCATCCCCAGCCGTCCGCGCGTTCTTCGAGTTCTTGCTGATGGATGGGGCCCTGCTCATCGGGCTGTTCCTGCTGATTACCTGGGGGGTAGTGCTGCTACAGCAGCGGCTACCTTTCCAGGCGACCCAGAACAAGCTCCAAGGCGCAACGAGCTGGCGTTCCGCATTTGCTGCCAGCGTGGGCGGCGTGATCACGCCGTTCTGCTCGTGCTCCACCATTCCCGTGTTGAGCGGCATGTTGCGTGCTGGTGTGGGCTTCGTCCCCAGCTTTGCATTCCTCGTGTCCTCGCCGGTGGTCAACGAAGGCGTCTTCATCCTGCTCTTTGCCACGAAAGGGCCTGTCGCAGGCATTACCTTCATCGTGGTGGGCCTTGCGCTCACCTCCGCAGTCGGGGTCCTCGCTGGCAGGCTTGGTCTGCAGCGTTACTTGGTGTCGACGCCGGCACCGGAAAGTAGCGCGACGTTTGTGGGGAACGGCGGGCCGAGATGGCCGGGCTTCAGCGCGGCCAGCCGCTTCGCTTGGATCGCCGCGGTACGTGAGCTGAAGGACATAGCGCCCTATCTGCTCGTGGGCCTGTTGATCGGCGGGGTGATCTACGGCGCGGTGCCCAAGGACACGCTGTTGAAGCTCGTCGACAGCGTTCACCCCGCATTGCTCTATTTGGTGTGCGCACTGGTTGGTGTGCCGCTCTACATCTCACCGGTTGCCGCTCTGCCCATTGGTTTTGCGCTGATCGAAAAAGGCTTTCCGGTTGGGCCGTTGGTGACGTTCCTGGTCGCGGCGATCGGAACCAGTCCCCCGGAAATCATGCTGCTGTTCCGGCTTTTCAGATTGCCCCTGGTTATTGCCCACACCCTGAGCGTCATCGCTTGCGCGTTGATCTTGGGAGTCGTTGTGGCGCTCGTGCTCTAACTCATTCGCTTAGGAGGTGCTCCATGTTTGGTCTATTCAAGAAGGGCTCGGATGAGGATTCCGCCCTGGTCAAGCAGGCGCTTAGCCCCGAGACCGTCGCCGTTGTATCGGCCAGCTGCTGCGTGCGTGGTACCGCAGACATCGATGCTGAAACTGAAGCTGCTGCTCATGCAGCCCTTGAGTCCGCACATCTTGATTGGCCTGTAGTGACCGTAACGGTGACTCAAGCACAGTCGTCGCTCGGCAAGATCTCAAGCGAACTCGACAGCAGCGGCTCCAAGGTGGCGCAGCAAGTGAGCGAGCTTTTCATGTCTCACGGCCTGAGCGCGTTTCCGGTGCTGATCGTGAATCAGCGCTTGGTCTCGTACGGTGGCGCTCCGGACCAGGAGCTGGTCGGTAAGGCGTTGCCGAATCAGCTCAATACGTCGAAGCAGGCCCTCCATTGAACGCCCTCCGAGAAACAGCTCGCGAGGGGAAGCGCGTTCTCCTCACCGGCGGCACCGGCTATCTGGGTGCGCTGCTCGCGGCCCAGGTGCTCAGCGATGACTGGGCCGATACCCTGATCGTCCCGAGCCGGCGTGCCCAGGCTGCCGGCACGATGCCGGAGGAAATCCACCGTGAACTGATCGCGTTGGGTACAGATCCGGATCGTCTGGCAGACCGCATCGAAGTGGTCGCCTGGAAGGGCGCTGAGCAGGTGTCGCGCGAAGACATGGTAAGCATGCTGGCCGGCGTGGATACCGTCATCCACTGTGCGGGATGTCTCGACTACTTCGATAGCGTTGCCCTGCAGGCACTCAATGTGGAATTCACGCAGCGCTTGGTGGATGCCTCCAAGGCAGCGGGCGTGGCGCGCTTCATCTTCATCTCTACGGCCTATGCAGGTGGCTATTCTGGCGCCCCAATCCCGGAGCGCGCGCTGGAGACGCCGGCTAGCGATCCCACCGATTACACGTTGACCAAGCGTCAAGCCGAGCACGTGGTGGCCAGTTCGGGCATCCCGTTCCTGGTGATCCGGCCGTCCATTGTGATCGGCAGCGCCAAGGATGGCCGCTACAGCGGAAAGCGCTACGGGCTCTACCAGCAATGGATGGGGATCGAGCGCTTGCTCTCGGATCGTTACCACGACGAGTTGCACACCGTTGCCACGGACCAGCCGCTGAACCTGTTGCACCAGGACGTGTTTCAAGCCTCGATGGCGAGCATCCTGCGCTGGGTGCCGGACGGCGAACACATCAACCTGGTGGTGAGTAATCGCAGTGCGCCGTCCATGAAGCAGCTATGGCAGATGATTTGCGAAGTGACCCGCCCACATAGCGTGGTGTTCTACGACCACATGCGCCAGGTCGATCTCAAAGCGATTCACATGCGGCAACGGGCCTATCTCACGTTTGCCCAGACCAACCTTGAGATCGGAGCCTATCCCTGGCAATTCGAACGCGGTTGGCTCGAGCAACTCAGCCAACGCGGGCTGGTGTTCACCGAGACCACCGCGGACACGATCAAGATTTGCCAGGACCGCTTTGTCCGCTCTTCGTCGCTGTTACAGCGTTACCTGGAGCGTTTCGGCAACGAGTTACCAGCACGTGTCGAGTATCGACAGCACCACGAACACACCTCGTCCTTGTCACTTTCCATGGCCTGATCATGAACTCACCTGAAAATCGGAGTGGAGCGCGCCTGTCTCCGTGGGACCACGAGCTGAGCCAGTTGGCGTCTGAGTTGCGGGTATGTCTGGAAGCCGCCGCGCAGCGTGGGGACAGAAACGTGCTCTGGCTTGGTGGCGGCTATTCGGAGCTTCTGGCCGAAAGCAAATTGGGATTGGCAGAATCAGAGGTCGTCATCGCGGATGTTGAAACGCGGCAATTGCGGCGAGCCAAAAGTCTGGCTGGCGAACGTTCGCAGACCGTTCGCTTGCTCGAGCTCAGCAACCTACGCCGAGATGTGCGAGCGATCGAGGCCGCGATGTCGGGTGCCGGCGTTCGGGATATCGAAGGCTATCTGGTGCTGGAGGAAAAGCTGAAGGGCTTGTTCGCCAATGCTCCGGCAGTAGCGGACAGTTGGGCACACAGCATCGTGCTCGATTTCGTGCTCAATCGCATCGACCCCAGCACGATTCCAAGCATGCTGAGCGAGGCATTCCGCGTTCAGACTCGCGAAGGTGTGGTGTACTGCATAGCCCTGGTTGCTGACGAACCCATCGCCTCGGCATACGCGGTTAGGGCCGCCCCGCCTGGGCCTTCGTTGCACATTCCCACGGAAGGTGCGCTGCTCAAGTCGTTTGAAGATGCAGGGTTCCACGGCGTGACCGTCCACTGGTCTACTGAGATAGACCCGATCGCGGTGGACCGAATTAGCGACGCGGATATCCGGATGTGCCTCATCGAGGCCTATCGTGGAAAACAGGGCCCTTGTTTCGAACTCGGCCAAGCGGTGATGTACAAAGGGCCATGGCGAGAAGTGCGGGACGATGATGGCCACGTGTATCGCCGTGGCCAACGCGTTGCGGTTTGTGCGAAGACCTTTGATCTGATGATGCGCGCCCCCTATCAGGGCCAATTCGTCGGCCTGCGTAGCGTAAATGAACCTGCTTTGGCCCAAGCTGAGCTGTTCGATTGCAATACGCCGGCGTTGCGCGATCCCAAGGTCACCAAGGGGTTAGCGCCCTTTGCTGGTGCGGTGGCAGCTTCATGCTGCGAGCCTGGCGGAGGTTGCTGCTAGGACGCAAAACCTTTCTTTGGTGTGTATCAACGTGCACACGTCTTCTTATACAATCCTGTCCAGAGTGGAAATGATGTTTCGCCCTCTTTGCAGTGGGAGTATGAGGATATGGAAAAAACGCATCTGGATTGGCAGTACCTACGGGCTCTCGGCGAGACGCCGCGTTTCAAGCGTCTCGATGTCGACTGCCTCGCGGTAGGCACCGCTACGGTTGAACACTCGGCGGTTCAGATCGAAGAGATTCTGTATCTGGATGGCGAAATACACGAAGAGCCCCAGACGCTCCAAAGTCATTGCGCCTCGCTGCTCGCGGTTTGGAACGCTGTTCGTGCCCCGTCCTTGGTGGATCTGGGGCAATGTTCCTGTGTGGGTAGGCGCCTGCTGATGCTGGAGCCCCGCTTTGGCCGGCGCTTTGCCATCCATGCCATCGAACTTGGCGAACATCACCTGATCTTTGCCGTTATGAGCTCCGTGAATCGTTGGGAAGATGTGGAGCTGGTTAAATCGGTGAGTCAGGAGCTTGCCACCGCTGCGGCCTGCGTTCATGAAGCGGCGGGCTTCTCATATGGAACAGCAGCCAAGCAGGCACCCGCCTTCGAGTGGTATCTCTACACCGCTCGTGAAATCGAAATTCTCAAGCTTCTGGCAAGCGGGCTCAGTAACAAGCAGATTGCACGTGAGCTGGGGTCCAGCCCAAATACAGTGCGCAATCAGATCCACGCGTTGTTCCGGAAAGCCGATGTCACGAATCGGACCGAACTCGCATTGAGAGTGGCCACAGCGACGTAATGACTCTGCTCGTTAAGCACTTCATCGCATTGACCCAATCCTCAATTGCATAGGTCTTTGCTGACTCGGCGCTTCTGATTTATTACATAATATTAATATTGTAAGTTTGGCTTGTCTTTTTACGGAGCTATCTTTTAAATGTGGTTTGACTTCCCAAACTATAGAAAAGGAGAGCTTTGTGGATCTATCCAATCTGTCACTGCCCGAAATGTATCAACTGCAGAAAGATCTGAGCGCTGAAATCGAACAGCGCAAGGTCAGCGATAAAAAGAACCTGATCGCAGAGCTGCAAAATCTCGCTGCAGCCAAAGGCTTTTCGTTACAAGACGTGCTCGGCGGCGCTTTGAGTACCAAGGCAGCCAAGAGCACTGGTATTGCGCAGTTCCGCAATCCTGCTGATGCCAGTCAGACCTGGACCGGCCGCGGCCGCAAGCCGCAGTGGGTGCAAGATTGGCTGCAGGCGGGCAAACCGCTTGATGGATTGCGTATCTAGTATTCGCTGCTATGAAAAAAGCCCCGGAATATGGGGCTTTTTTTATTGGCCTTCTTCAGTCGGGAGCACACTTAGTAGCCAAAGAAGTGAGAAGTCCCCTCCCGCTAGAGGGACTTCGATGCTCGCTCGCTAAGCTGTGCTCGACTCGCATCTCGTGTCCATATCCACGACAGCAGGGTTACATGTCCACAGTCGTTCAGTGGGGGTATCGGCGAAGCGGCGGTACCGCTTGTAGAGGTCGGCCAAACGTATGTTCTGCTTCCGTCATAGCGTGGGGGCGCGACTGGTGCAGCTAAAGCAATTATGACTGTTAAGTATGAATCTTAATAATTCTGGATGCTAGGTACTGCCTCGCTTTGAGCACAATATGTGTGCTTTTACTCCACATAGGCTCGCGGTCTGATTATTGAGCGCGATCACGCGTGGGCTGGACAGCACCCGCGTGCGACCAAACTGCTCCAGCAGGCGTACCGTGAGATTGAAGGTGCCACCGAAGACACCGTCGACATCGGTGTAGCTGAACACACTGAACGGGGACTGTGCGAGGTTGCCGCCAGTAAAGCTGGTGCCAAGGTTGAGTCCGGCGCTGCCATCGGTCAGCCGGCTCCAGTCGACGCCGGCCTGATACTGATCGGAAAGCACCACTTCGACGATGGTTGCCTCGATCATCACTTGGCGGCGCGCGCCGGCTTCGACCGAGGCCAGATAGTCGGCGACGCGCGCATGGTTGCGCTCGGAGGCACGTATTGTCAGCGTGCCCGTTTCGGGGTGCAGGATGACGAGCGTGCTGCCGGCCGCCACAGGAGCGGAAGTGGCAACAACTGCGACGGCCGCAGCGCCCGAGGCCGACGTGGCTGTTGGAGCGACAGGGGCTGCGGCAGGCGCAGCTTCCAGCAATGCTTCGATGTTTGCCTGCAGCCGTTGCCAGAAGCGATGCTCGCTGCTGCTTTCGATCCGGGAATTCGAGCTGTTGCCGCCGCTGCCTCCACCCTGAGGGCTGCCGGTACCGGCAACAGAGTTGGCCAGCGTCACGCTGGAGCGCATGTCGCGAGCCAGATTCAGATAGTCGACGTGGTAGGTCTTGAGGTAAGGCGTATCGGGCATCACGGTGAGTACACCGGCATCGAGCGACCAGCGCAGGTCCACCTGGCGTGCAATGCGGTTGAGGATCTGCGGCAGCGTCTGATCGAGCGCATTGATCGTGACTTCGCCGCTGATGCCAGGGTGAACGTCGAGGTTGACGCGCGCGTCCCGCGCCAGTGCGAACAGCAGGCTGTTCACCGGTAACCGATGTGCCACAACGCTGTAGGTTTCCTGGCGCGGCACCGCTGCTGGCTTGGGGAGTGGGGGCGAGGAAAGGAGAGGTTTGGGAATGGTTCCTGCGACCGGTTTGGCTGCAGTGACGTGCCGATGTGCCTCGACATCCAGCCCCGTTCGCGATACGCATCCGGCAAGCAGGAGCACCAAGGAAACTGATATGCAGCTGACTTTATATTTCCTGAGCATGAACTGATATGCTATGCACCCTCGTATCACCGCGCTTTTTTGCCTGTAGTCATACTCTGAAATGTAAGTAATATGCTTTTGGCATTATCAAGGTTCGGTATAGTTGTCACTTGCTGACAACCTAACAACGAGGCGACTGACGGTCGATTTTGCTCAAGTGGGTTTGTGTTGCATTGCACTGGCCTTGTCGGGAGACGATCGTTAAAATGCGCGTTTGTACTCTCCAGTCTAATTTCATGCCTGATGCCCTCGTCCGTTTCGACCGGGTGAGCTTTGCTTACAACGGCTCTCCCGTACTGAACGACGTGTCACTGACCGTGGCGCGTGGGCAGGTGGTCGCCATCATGGGCGGTTCCGGTTCGGGCAAGACCACGCTGCTGCGCCTGATCGGTGGGCAGCTGCGCGCCGAGGGGGGCAGCGTGCAGGTCGATGGCGAGGACATGGCTGGGCTGTCCGAGTCCGCGCTCTATGAGCGGCGCAAGAAGCTCGGCATGCTGTTCCAGTTCGGCGCGCTGTTTACCGATCTCTCGGTGTTCGACAACGTTGCTTTTCCCTTGCGCGAACGCACTCGGTTGCCCGAATCGTTGATACGCGATCTGGTGCTGATGAAGCTGCAGGCGGTCGGCCTGCGCGGCGCGGCGCAACTGATGCCGAATGAGCTCTCCGGCGGCATGGCGCGGCGGGTGGCGCTGGCGCGTGCCATCGCGCTTGATCCACAGGTGATGTTGTACGACGAACCGTTCACCGGGCTCGATCCGATCTCACTCACCACCATCGGTGGCCTGATCCGCGAGCTGAATGATGCGCTGGGCGCTGCTTCGGTCGTGGTGACGCACGATGTGGCCGAATCGTTGGCCATTGTCGACTACGTGTATTTCCTGGCTGGTGGCCGGGTGATCGCCGAGGGCACACCGGAAGCGGTCAAGGCATCCGAGGATCCGTTCGTGCGCCAGTTCATCCACGGGCATAAGGATGGCCCGGTGGCCTTCCACAAGCCCGCCGCCGACTATGCCGCGGAGCTGGGGGTGGCGCGTGGCTAATCCCGTGGTCCGGTTGTTCCTGCGTATCGGTGCGCCACTGACCGATGCCATCATCAAGTTCGGTTTTGCCTGCCGCTTCTTCGTCGCGGTGCTGCGGCATTCGCCGACCTCCTGGCTGCGTTTCTCGCTGACCATGCGCGAGATCTGGTTCGCCGGTGTGCTGTCGGTGCTGATCATTGCCGTGTCCGGCCTGTTCGTCGGCATGGTGCTGGCGTTGCAGGGCTACGACACGCTGGTGCGCTTCGGCGCCTCGTCGTCGCTGGGTATCCTTGTCGCGTTGTCGCTGGTGCGCGAGTTGGGGCCCGTGGTCGGTGCGTTGCTGTTCGCCAGTCGTGCTGGATCGGCCATCACCGCCGAGATCGGCCTGATGAAGGCGACCGAGCAGCTGGCGGCGATGGAGATGATGGCGGTCAACCCGATCGCCCGCGTCGTCGCGCCCAAGTTCTGGGGCGGTGTGATCTCGATGCCGTTGCTCGCTGCGATGTTCAGTGCGATGGGTATCTTCGGAGGCTATCTGATTGGCGTGCAGTTGCTCGGGCTCGATGCCGGCAGCTTCTGGAGCCAGATGCAGTCGCAGGTCGACTTTGGTCAGGACGTGATGAATGGCGTGATCAAGAGCGTGTTCTTCGGGGTGGCGATCAGCCTGATCGCGGTGTTTGAAGGCTTTGATGCCCCGCCGACCGCCGAGGGTGTCTCCCATGCCACCACGCGCACGGTGGTCACGAGTTCTCTGGTGATCCTGGCGCTCGATTTCGTGCTCACCGCCTTCATGTTTCGCGGCGCGTGAACATTCACTTGGAATAATGGCAATGAAACGTGGAATGATCGATTTCTGGGTGGGGCTGTTTGCCGTGGCGGGCGCGGCCGCGCTGCTGTTCCTCGCCCTCAAGGTCAGCAGCCAGGGCACGCAGCCGGCATCCAGCAGCTACACAGTCACGGCGGAGTTCGAGAATATCGGCGGACTCAAGGTGCGCGCGCCGGTCAAGAGCGCCGGCGTTGTGGTCGGTCGGGTGACGCGGATTGAGCTTGATCCGGAGCGTTACGTGGCGCGCGCGACGCTGGCGCTCGACAACCGCTACCACTTCAGCCGCGACAGCAGCGCCGAGATCCTGACTTCGGGCCTGCTGGGCGAGCAATACATCGGCCTTGAACCGGGGGCCGACGAACAGAATCTCAAGCAGGACGACCGGATCACGATCACGTCGTCGGCCATCGTACTGGAGCAGCTGATCAGCCGCTTCCTGTTCTCGAAGGCCGAAACGGCGGGCGAACAAGCAAAGGAGCATACGCAATGAAGCAATGGTTGATGGGCCTCGTCATGGGCCTGATGTCGCTGGCGGCGCTGGCCGCAGCAGAGACCCCCGAGCAGCTCACGCGCAAGGTGAGTGAGGATGTGCTCGCCATCATCAAGCAGAACGACAAGGACCCGCTGAAGGTGCGCGACATGGTCGACGTGCGTGTCTCTCCGCTGGCCGACTACACCCGCATGACTGCGCTCGCTGTCGGTCGTTACTGGAAAACGGCAACACCCGAACAGCAGCAGGCGCTGACCCGTGAATTCCGCACCATGCTGGTCCGCACCTACTTGTCGGCGCTCACCGTCTACAAGAATGCTCAGGTCGAAGTGAAGGGCTCCCGCCCGGGCCAGACCGAGAACGAGCAGAGCGTGCGCTCCGAAGTGTCGCTGCCTGGCCAGAAGGTGATCCCGATCGACTTCAGCTTCGAGAAGGGCAATGCCGGCTGGAAGGTGTACGACATCTCGGTCGACGGCATCAGCTTCATCGTCAACAACCGCAACCAGTTCAGCGCAGTGATCCGCAAGGACGGCGTAGACGGCCTGATCAAGCAGCTGGCCGATCGTAACAACGCCGCCAAGAACGGAACCGCTGCCAAGTGAGCACCTGGTTGCTCGGTGGCGAGCTCACGCTGGCGAGCGCCGCTGCGCGTCTGGCCGAGCCGGATATCGCTGGCGAGGCGGTCAGGCTGGATCTTTCGGCGGTGACGCGCGTCGATTCGGCTGCGCTGGCAGTGTTGCTTGCCTGGTTGCGCCGGGCGCAGGCGGCTGGCACCTCGCTCGCCATCGTCGGTGCGCCGGCGAGCTTGCTGCAGCTCGCCAGGCTCTATGGTGTAGATACGCTGCTTCCGTTCGTGGAGTGAAAAACCATGTGTAGGCTGCTCGCCCTCGTTGGCGTGCTGCTGCTGGCGGGCTGTGCCACGCCGCAGAACAATTATGATCCGCTCGAGCCGATGAATCGCGCCTTCTATGCGATGAATCGCGATATCGACAAGAAGGTGCTGCTGCCGGTGACGCGCGCCTACGTTGCGCACGTGCCGCAGCCGGTGCAGACCGGCGTGAAGAATTTCTTCGGCAACATCGACGATTTCTTCGACATCTTCGCCTCCGCTGCGCAGTTCAAGGGTACCAAGGCCGTGCACAGCTTCAGCCGGGTGCTGGTCAATACCACCGTGGGCGTTGGTGGGGTGATCGACTGGGGCACCGGTCTGGGCATGCAGAAGAGTGACGAAGACTTCGGCCAGGTGTTGGGGTTCTACGGCGTGCCGAGCGGTCCTTACCTGATGGTGCCGTTCTACGGCCCACTGACGCTGCGCGATTCGGCCGAGCCGATCGGCCGCTATTTCATGGGGCCGCTCGATTTCATTCAGAGCCCCATCTGGGATGTGGGTTATTACAGCCTTTGGATCGTCGATGCCCGCGCGGATGTCCTGCCTATCAGCGATCTGCTGGCGACGCAGCCCGACGAATACGCATACATCCGTGACGGTTATCTGCAGCGCCGCTGGAGCAAGATCCACGACGGCAATCCGCCGTATCCGCTGCCCTTGGGCGAGCCCGATGACGCGGACGACAGCTTTGATCCTGGTCCGACCGATGCGGCAGCGCCGGCCGCCGACAGCGCGTCCGCCCCGGTGGCGGACGGTGCTTCGCAGCCTGCTTCGGCGCCGCCCAAGTCCGACCGTGGTGGCGCGCGCTTCAGCATCGGTGATGAAGAGGAAGACGGCACGTTGGAGGTGCAATGAGCGCCATCGTCTTTGATCACGTGGTCAAGCGCTACGGCGCGTTCGAGGCCCTCTCGGGAGTCAGCTTCGCCGTCGAGCTGGGCGATTTCTTCGCGCTGCTGGGCCCCAATGGTGCCGGCAAAACCACGCTGATCTCCATCCTGGGCGGGCTGGCACAGGCCACGTCGGGCCAGGTGTCGGTAATGGGGCACGACGTGGCCAGCGACTATCGCGCCGCGCGCCGCGCCGTCGGCATCGTGCCGCAGGAGCTGGTGTTCGACCCCTTCTTCACCGTGCGCGAAACGCTGCAGTTTCAGTCCGGCTATTTCGGCATCAAGCGCAACGACGACTGGATCGACGAGATACTGGCCAATCTTGGCCTCACCGCCAAAGCGCACAGCAATATGCGGCAGCTCTCCGGTGGCATGAAGCGCCGGGTGATGGTGGCGCAGGCGCTGGTGCACCGCCCGCCCGTGATCGTGCTCGACGAGCCCACCGCCGGGGTCGATGTCGAGCTGCGGCAGACGCTATGGGCCTTCATCCAGAAGCTGAACGCCGATGGCCACACCATCGTGCTGACCACGCACTACCTCGAGGAAGCCGAGACGCTGTGCAACCGCATCGCCATGCTCAAGCAGGGCCGGCTGATCGCGCTGGAGGACAAGGCGGCGCTGATGAAGCGCAACAAGGCGCGCAGCGTGTTCCTGCGGGTGAAGCCTGCGCAGTTGCCGGACACCTTGAAGCCGCTGCTGGTGGCTGAGCGGGACGACGGCTTCGAGTTGCGGCTGGCCGATCCTGATGCACTGCCGGGCATCCTGCTCGCCGTGCAGGCATCCGGCTTGTCGATCCGCGATCTCGAAGTCAGCAAGCCGGATCTGGAAGACATCTTCGTCGCCACGATGCGGGAGGCTGCATGACCGGCTTCACCACATTGTTCATCAAGGAGCTGCTGCGATTCTGGAAGGTGGCATTCCAGACCGTGGCCGCGCCCGTGCTCACGGGCCTGTTGTACCTGCTGATCTTTGCCCATGTGCTTGATGCGCATGTGCAACCGTATCCCGGCGTGCGCTACACCGCTTTCCTGATTCCCGGGTTGGCGATGATGAGCATGCTGCAGAACGCGTTCTCCAACACCAGCTCCAGCCTGATTCAATCAAAGATCACCGGCAATCTGGTTTTCATCCTGCTGCCACCGTTGTCGCACTTCGAATTCTTCGCCGCCTATGTGCTGGCCGCCGTGGTGCGTGGGTTGATCGTCGGCGCTGGTGTGCTGGCGGTCACGCTATGGTTCGCCGTGCCGCCATTCACCCATCCGCTGTGGATCGTCGTGTTCGCGGCGCTGGGCTGTGGCGTGATGGCCATCCTGGGGTTGATCGCCGGTATCTGGGCAGAGAAGTTCGACCAGCTGGCGGCGTTCCAGAACTTCCTGATCATGCCGCTCACCTTTCTCTCCGGCGTGTTCTACTCGATCCATAGCCTGCCGCCGTTCTGGCAGGCGGTTTCGCACTGGAATCCGGTGTTCTACATGATCGATGGCTTCCGCTACGGCTTTTTCGGTCAGGGCGACGTGAACCCATGGTTCTCGCTGGCGGTGGTCTCGGGCTTTTTCCTGCTGCTCGCCGGCTGGGCATACTGGCTGATAAAATCCGGCTACAAGATAAGACACTGATTTGCAAAATGAAGACTGAAAGCGTCAAGGCGTTGATCGAAGCAGCGCTGCCCTGTACCTACGTGGAAGTGGAAGGCGATGGCAGCCACTTCTACGCCACCATCGTTTCCTCGGCCTTTGAGGGGCTCAAGTTGCTCGATCGTCACCGCCTGGTGAAGGACAAGCTCAAGGCGCATTTCGATTCGGGCGAACTGCATGCGCTCAGCCTGCGTGCCACGCGCACCCCGCAAGAGGCGCAGCCGTGAGGGATAGCGAGCGCTTTGGCCTTGCCGCCATCGAGGCCGAGCGGGCTCGGATCGAAGCCGCAAAGCGTGCTGCGCGTTCGCCAGAGAACAAGCGCAGTGCGAGTCGGTTGATGGCATTGGCCAACCTGCCCATCGTGATTGCGCTGCTCGTCTGGGCCTACGTCAAATTCTTCTGAACCAGCCCCCACGGCAGGTCGCTTACGCGCGATAATGCCGGCCATCGCCCGCCAGTGGGCGCGTGCAGCCCGCCACGCAGCGCGGGCCTTTGATTTGAAAGAAAGATTGCGATGGACAAGCTCAAAATCACCGGCGGCGCGCCGCTCGCCGGCGACATCACCATTTCCGGCGCCAAGAACGCCGCCCTGCCCATCCTGTGCGCGAGCCTGTTGACGGCCGATACGCTGCGGCTCACCAACGTGCCGCAGCTGGCGGACGTGAAGACCACGCAGAAGCTGCTGCAGGGCATGGGCGTGCGGGTGATGACCGACAATGTCCACGAGTACGAAATCACTGCCAACCCGGTGACCAGCACCATCGCGCCGTACGAGCTGGTCAAGACCATGCGTGCGTCCATCCTGGTGCTGGGCCCGACGCTGGCGCGCTTCGGCGAGGCACAGGTGTCACTGCCCGGTGGCTGCGCCATCGGCGCCCGTCCGGTCGATCAGCACATCAAGGGCCTGCAGGCTATGGGCGCCGAGATCGTGATCGAGCACGGCTATGTGAAGGCGCGCGGCAAGCTGAAAGGCGCGCGTTTCCGCTCGGACATGATCACGGTGACCGGCACCGAGAACCTGATGATGGCGGCGGTGCTGGCCGAAGGTACCACCATCCTGGAGAACGCCGCGCGCGAGCCCGAGGTGGTCGATCTGGCCGAGTGCCTGATCAAGATGGGCGCCAAGATCAGCGGCCATGGTTCGGACACCATCACCATCGAAGGCGTGAAGGCACTGCATGGTGCCGAGCACGCCATCGTGCCGGACCGCATCGAGACCGGTACTTTCCTGGTGGCTGCCGCCGCCGCGCGCGGCCGCATTGTCTGCCGCAATACGCGCGCCGACATCCTCGGCGCCGTGCTCGACAAGCTGGTCGAGGCCGGTGCCCATGTCGAGGCGGGCGACGACTGGATCGCGCTCGACATGAAATCGCGCCCCAAGGCGGTCGACATCCGCACGCTGGAATACCCGGCATTCCCGACCGACATGCAGGCGCAGTTCACGCTGCTTAATGCGGTGGCCGAAGGCACGGCGGTGATCACCGAGACCATTTTCGAGAACCGCTTCATGCACGCGCCTGAGCTGGCGCGCATGGGTGCCAATATCAAGGTCGACGGCCACAATGCCGTCGTCACCGGCGTGGAGAAGCTCTCCGGCGCCACCGTGATGGCAACCGACCTGCGCGCCTCTGCCTGCCTCGTGATCGCCGGCCTGATTGCCGATGGCGAAACCATCGTCGACCGCATCTACCACCTCGATCGCGGCTACGAGCACATCGAGGCCAAGCTCGCCGGCATCGGTGCGCAGATCGAGCGGATCCGCTGATGCTGACGCTGAACCCCAAGCCCGCCGGCGACGATGCCGACGGCAAGCCCAAGCCGCCGACCCAGGCTGAGAAGGGTTTTGCCGTACTGGCCCATCTGGCAGGCCTCTTTTGGATTCCCTACCTGCCGATGCCGGTGCTGGCGCTGCTGATTCCCTTCCTCACGCTGCAGTTTGCCCGCGTGCATTCGGAATTCGTCGAGCAGCATGCCGTGCAGGCCTGCAACTTCCAGCTGCTGATGGGCTGCCTCTACGTGATTGCCATGATCACCAGCGGCAGCATCGGTTCGTTGTTCCCGATCTGGTGGGTGGCCATCGGCTCGGCCATGTTCGCGCTGTGGGAAGCGGCCAAGGCCATCAATGGCTGGCGGTCCAAGTATCCGGTGACGCTGAAACTCTTCAAATAAGCAGCCCTGTCCATGATTACCATCGCGCTTTCCAAAGGCCGCATCTTCGAGGAAACGCTGCCGCTGCTGGCCGCTGCCGGCGTCGTGCCGAACGAGGATCCGGAAGCCAGCCGCAAGCTCATCATCGGCACCAACCACGACGACGTGCGGCTCATCATCGTGCGCGCCACCGATGTGCCCACCTACGTGCAATACGGCGCGGCCGACCTCGGCGTGGCCGGGCGCGACGTGTTGATCGAACACGGTGGTGCTGGTCTGTACCAGCCGCTCGATCTCGAGATCGCCAAGTGCCAGCTGATGGTGGCTGTGCGCAACGGCTTCGACTACGCCGGTGCCGTTCAGCAGGGCGCCCGCTTGCGCATCGCCACCAAGTACACCGAGCAGGCGCGCGAGCATTTCGCCGGCAAGGGCGTGCACGTCGACCTGATCAAGCTCTATGGTTCGATGGAACTGGCGCCGCTGGTGGGCCTGGCCGACGCCATCGTCGACCTGGTGTCGACCGGCGGCACGCTCAAGGCCAACGACTTGGTCGCGGTCGAGCATATCCGCGATATCTCCAGCCGGCTGATCGTCAACCAGGCCGCGCTCAAGCTCAAGGGCGCCCGCATCCAACCGATGATCGACGCCTTTGCTGGCGCCATCGTGTAATGACGATGGGCGGATGAGCTGGCGTTTCGGCGCCATCCGCTAGATCACCGTCGTTCGATATCGACGTAGCCATGTACGATGGGGCCGACCTGCTGGGGGTCGGCCCGTTCTTCATCAAGTGGCGTTTTCGGCCCGTCGATTTCGCCACGAGGGCTAGCTGCCCGCCTGCCCGGGACAGCATTGCGCTCGCCAACGGCACGCTGCAGATCGGATTGATCGCCCGGCGCGGTGATATGCCCAGTCTCTTCGTGATTTCCCACAGACCAGCACCCCTGTCCTGCAGCCGGTCCGGCTTGGCTGACCCGCGCCGCCTTCGACCGGTGCTGTACCGCGTTGCAAGCTAGCGACAGGCTATTCGAACTCGCCGACCCGATGAAGCCGAAGCTTTATCCAAGGGTTCTGGTCGTCGGGGAAGGTCGAGCGACGGGGCGCAGTCACCTCGATTCAAGCCACTCGCTGACACTATCCTTCAGTTTCTGTCTGGCGCAGCTTTCGGCGCCGCCCTAGCTGATTGGCCATTTCCGGCCATCGGTATCCCCTCACGCGGCTACGCGGCAGTGTCCCTCAGTTTGCCGGATAGCTGTAATCACTTGCCGACTTATAAGTCAACGAAGCAAAAAATTAATATCAGCGTTCGGTAAATTACTTGAAAAATATGTCTTTTGAATTTATAAACTCGCGCGTATGCATTCCGATGCACGGTCGGCGTCCCGTCGGACGTTGAGCAGATGAACGTGAGGAGAGGGCGGTTATGACGCTGATCATCCCGGGTGTAGAGGTCAAGGTAGTCAAGGAGGTGCTGGCACCGCAGCTGGCGCCGTCCGGCGTGCTGGGTCTGGTGGGCGTGGCCGAGCTGGACGACAAGGGCGCCGTGCGTGGTGTTGCCCGTGCCGCCAGCTGGCGTTCCTTCATCGAATCGGCAGGCCCCGCGGCCGCCTTCGCCATGCCGGAGGCGTCGCCCGCCCTGTCCAACGGCGTATTCGAGTTGGTGGTCAGCCCGGTGACCGGTGCCACCGCCGCCAGCGTCAAGATCCCCGCTTCATCTGGTACCGCATTCACGCTGCAGGCACGCGCGCCCGGCCCGTGGGCCAATGGCGCGCTGGTGCAACTGGTGACCCGTAGCGTCGAGACCGAGGAAAAGGATGCGGCGGGCAAGGCCGTCACCCAGCTGCTGATCGATCTCACGATCAGCCTGCCGGGGACCGAATACAAGGAAGTGCACCGCAATCTCTCCGTCGGTTCCGCCCAGGCTCGCAATGTGCAGAAGGTGCTGGCGCAGCAATCGCAGCTGCTGCGGGTGGTCGAGGACGCGGACAAGCTCAAGGAGCCCAAGGCCGCAGCCGAGCCCGCCTCGTTTACGCTGGCCGATGGCAAGGATGCGAGTGCCGAGCAGTATCGTGCCGCGCTGGCACTGCTGGAGAACGAGCCCGATGTCGACATGGTGCTGGTCTCGGTGCAGGACCAGAGTGACCTGACCCGGCTGGCCCGCATCTACAGCGACGTGATCGCGCACTGCGATCGCATGTCCGCACTGAGCCAGGGCCGGATCGGCCTGGGCCAGGTGCCGGGCGTCAACGCAGCGGGCGTCAAAACCGCTGCCGAGAAGCTCACCGCCACCCTGGTGTCCGACCGTTTTGTGCTGGTGGCTCCGGCTGGCGTGGTTGGCGCGGTGGCCGGCACGCTCGGTAGCCTCGATTACTTCCAGTCGCCTACCTTCAAGCGGCTGGCTGCGCTGCCGGAGCCCGCACCGGCGCTGTCGGTCGAGCTGCAGCAGGAGCTGCTCAAGCGCAATGTGGTGCCGGTGGTCAGCCAGCGCGGTCGCGGCATCATCGTGGTGCGCGGCCTGACCACCGATGGCGACCAGATCAGCGTGCGTCGCGTGGCCGACCATGCCGTGCGCGGCATCAAGGTGATCGGTGAGCTGTTCATCGGCCGACTCAACAACGAGGAAGGCCGTGGCGCGCTGAAACAGAAACTGGTCGAGTTCCTGGTGCAGATGCAGAAGGAAGGCGCCATCGTGCCGTCGACCGACGGCAGTGATCCGGCCTTCAAGGTCAACGTGTATTCCAGCCAGGACGATTTCGCCAAGGGCATCGTCCGCGTCGACCTCGCGGTCCGGCCGGTACGCGCCATCGACTACATCTACGCGACGGTGCTGGTGCAGACATGATCGGCAACGCCTGATCATCCATCGTTCCCCGTTTCCGCAGGCAGGCGCCGACCTCACCGAGCGCCGCCCCACTCGAGGTTTGAATCATGCCCACCGTATTCTCCGCGAACCGCAGCAACGTGCTGGTCGACGGCGAGGCCATCGAAGGCCTGCAGTCGCTGGCTTTCCGCGTCGTCACCGAGCGCGAGGACATCCGCGCCGTCGGCAGCGCCGAGCGCATCGGCGTCAGCTTTGGCCTGCGCACCGTGCAGGGTGAGCTGGCCGTGCGTTCGGCCAACTACAAGCTCGACAGCCACCTGGAGCTGCAGGCCAAGTTCCAGCTGGTCGCCAACCTGAAGAAGGACGACGCGGCCGATTCGCCCAAGCGCACGCTGTCGTTCGACGATTGCTACATCGAATCCAAGGACTTCGCCATCGGCGCCGGCGGCACTGTGCTGACCCAGTACGTCTTCACCGCGACCCGCATCCGCGAGGAATAAGCCGTGGTGGAGGTGGCCGGATCGGCCTGGTCCTTGCAACATCAGGGCGGCGCCAGCGCGCTGGCGATCACCAGCTCGGAAGGCGAGTGCTACACGCTGCAGCCGTGGACCTACGCCGCGCACCTGGCTGCCTTGCGATCCTGCGTCACCGTCTCGCTGCAAGGCGCCACGCTCGATCACGCCGGCTTTGCCGAGGCCGTGCTGGCAGGCTCGGACGTGCCGGTGGCGCGTCAGCAGGAACTTGCCGCCATTGCGCTGTGGTGGGCCAGTGGGGCCGATGAGCCCGCCGTGAACCCAGCCGAGGCCGGTTGGCTCGATTTGGATGGCACTGCTGCGCGCCTGCAGCCGTGGAGCGAGGGCGAGCGCGGCCAGGCGTTGGCCGAATGCCTGATCGACAGCGACGAGGACGGTGCCTGGTTCGATGCCGTCGGCTACCTGGACCGCATGACCCGGGCCACCGTGCAGGAGCTTGCCCCGCCTCAGGCCATCGACACCTTGCATGCCGCTGCGACGCGGCGCCTCTTCGATGCCACCGTGGCGCTGAACGTGGTGGCCGAGGAAGACCGTGCCTTGCTGGCGGCAGGCCCGGTTGCGCGGGAGACGGCACTGCGCACGCTGCGCGCCTGCCGCGCACTGGGCTGGACACCGAGCCAGGTATGGGCGGCGCCGGCGGTGGAGATCGAGCGCTTGTTGCAGCTGATGGCCGTGGTCGAGAGGCCCGAACCGGCACCGCGTGCATCTGCGTCGCGCAAGCCGCGCCTCGCTGATCACCCGGATGCCTTCGTGATCCAGATCGAGGACGATCCATCGTGAGCTTCGAGCTGGAACATCTGGGCGCCCGATTGCTGCGGCCCTTGGTCTCGTCGTTGCAGGAGGCCAGCCGCCAGCTGGGCCTGGCGTTCGAACCGGAGGCAGACGCCTTCGAGGAGGCTGCCGAGCCGGATGAACATGGCGTGCCTGCTGTACCTGCCGCCAGCGCAAGGCCGGGGGCCGCGCCGTACTTGGCAGCGCCATCGGCCGCAACACATGCAGGCACTGCAGTGCCGATTCACGCAGTACCTGCCACAGCCGCTCCCTCATCGGCCATCGATACGCCGACCTCGACTGTGCCGGCTTCGACAAGCGAAGCGGGCATGCACCATCGCACGCAAGCTCCGGTCGTTGCGGCACCCACTCGCGGCGCGCAGGTGGCGGTGCATATCGATGCCCGAGGGCGCGTCACGCCGCTGGCGCCGCAGCTGCTGGCAGCGGCGGTGCAAACGGCAGCAGCGCCCGGAATCGTCTCACATGGCGCTCAAGGCAGCGACGTTGTCCCGGCATTGCCCCCGGCAGCCGGCATCAAGCTGGCGTTTCGCGATGGCGAATCGGCGCCCATTGAAGCGCTTGGTGGAGGCGACGCAACGCCGGGTTTGCCGCTCGCGCCAGCTTCGGTCAGTCAGGCTCAAGCGCCGGAGTTTCAAGCGCCCAACGCCAGCAAGCCGCCAGCGCAATCATCGACGGTACCTTTTCTACCCACCGATCGCGTTCTGCCCGCCGGGCGCCGGCACGCGCTTGAGCCTGTACACGGCGTTGCTGCCGCTGTTGAACACCTCCAACCCGCCAGCTCGACAGCGCTGGCGCAAGCAATGCGCGCTGCGGGTCGCGCCGAGTTGCCCGGCGTGTGGTTGCCCCGCAAGCCCGAACCCGTTGCCGCTTCGGCTGCCATGCCGACGACGGCGGAAAACACGCTCAGCAGGGGAGCGGAACAGACGCTGCGGCGGGTCGGGCGGGCGGTCGAGCCGATGCTCGATCGGGCCTATGGCCTGACCATGGCCGAGCTCGATGTGGGCGAGGCTCGCGGTGTTGCCTCCAGCGATGAGCAGCCTGCCGAGCCGGCGGCCCGCGTGAACAACCATTTCAATGTCAACGTCGCGGTTGGTGGCGGCACGCCGCAGCTCGCCGACGATCCGGAAGCGCTGCGCGAGGCGCTGGCCGAGTGGCTGCGTGATGCGGCACGGCGACAGGGGCTGGATGTATGAGCGCCAGCCAGCAACGTACCGATTACAGCGTGAAGGTGGGCAGTTACCGCGCCAGCAGCGGCCGCGACCGCGGCGATCGCCAGCTGCTGAGCCTGGTGGTCGATATCGACCTCGATGCGGCCGGTGGCGTGTGCCTGATCGAATTCGCGGCCGGCGAGGATGCGCCGGTGGCGGCAGGCGACGCGGTCTCGGTCAGTCTCAATACCGGCGATGGTGCCACCACCGTCTACACCGGAACGGCTGGGCAGGTTCGCCTTGGCGCTGCCAGCGAGCGCATCGAGGCCTGGGATGCGCTCGCCCTGCTGTCCCGCGTGCGGCTGGCCGCTTCCTACGAGAGCGTCAGCGCGGATTTCATCATCAAGGATCTACTGCAGAAGGTCGGCGCCAAGGCCGGTCAGGTCGCTACCGGGCCGGAGCTGGCCCAATACGCGGTCCATCCTGCCCCGTCGGTGCTCGCGCATGTGCAGCGCCTGGCGGGCCTCGCTGGCGCGATCCCGTTTTGCGATGGCCAGGGGGCGGTGCAGGTGCTGGCCGCCACCACGGCAGGGAACACGCACCGGTTCCGCTACGGCGAGACCGTGATCGCGCTGGCGCTGCAGCCGGCAACACCGGCCTTCGACAGCGTCGAGGCCTGGGGCGAGGGCGCAGCCAGCGCCAAGGGTGCAGACAAGGCGCACTGGCTGACGACCGATCTGGCCGGCGTGGCCGGCAAGGCGGCGCTGGGCCAGCGTGGCCAGATCACCAGCGGCAAGCTTGGCGACGCCCCGTTGCAGCTCATCGACGGCGCGCTGCGCAGCGGTGAGGCGGTACAGGCGGCTGCGGACAACCGCATGCGGGCGCTGGCAGCCCGATCGGTGCGTGGCTACTTGGACGTATTTGCTGCCCCCGCGATCCAGCCGGGCGACACCATCGAACTGGAGCGCCTGCCCGCGCAGCACCCGGCCACGCGCCTGCTGGCGGGGTGCGGGCCGTTGCGGGTACGCCGGGTGCGCCACACGCTGGACCGCGCGCGCGGTCTGGTCACCCGGGTGGGGTTCTGACCATGGTCCGCATCGGCAAGATCGAACTCAAGGGCGTGCAGAACCTGCACACCGAGGAGGCGCGTACCCTCGTCGAGCAGCGGGTGCCGGAGCAGCAGGGCAGCGTGTTCCAGGATCTGGGGCGTGAGCCGGTCACCGTGGTCATCGACGGGCTGCTGTTCGGCGACGAGGTGATGAGCGCGCTGGAAACGCTGCGGGTGGCGCATGCCAAGGCGCAGCCGCAGGCATTCGCCGCGGATATCGTGGTCGGCAGTGATCTGACCGATGTGGTGATCGAGGACTTCCGGGTACGGCAGGTGGCTGGTTACCCGGATCGCTACCGCTTCAGCCTGCGCCTGCGCGAGCATGTCGAGCCGCCGCAATCCACCAGTGCCGCGCTCGCGCCGGTCAATCGCGACATCGCTGGTGATGCCGCCGCCTGGAGCGACGGTGCAGTCGGTGCCGCCGCGGTGCTGCAGGATCCGGCGTCGCTGGCACAGGCGCTGACCGACAACCCGGCGCTGATCCACAACCTGGATGCCGACGCGCTGGGGGCCGCCATCGGCAATAGCCTCGACCAGCTCGACACCAGCCAGCTTGGCGACATGATCGGCGCGGTGGGTGCGCTCGATCCCGCCAAGGCATCGGGGCTGTTCGATGCACTCGGCAAGGCCGGCAGCCTGGGGCAGATGCTGAACAAGTACCTCGCCGAAGGCGCCAACCTGATCGAGCAACTGAAGAACTTCGACTGGAGCCGTGCCGGCTCGCTGATGCGGGCGTTCGCCGGCGGCCTCGACTTCCTTTCCGCCCTCAAGAACGTGGCGGACAAGGCTGGCAAGCTCGTCGCCGACATCGGCAACCTGGAGCTGCCGCCTGAACTGGATCGCATCGTCCGTGGAGAGCGCCGATGAGCACGCCGGCCGACATCGTGCGCGACCTTGCCGCGCTGGTCGATGCGCTCGCCGCGCTGCTGCAGACCGACACGGCCAGGGAGATTCCCAACATCGCCCGCGATCTGGGTGCGACCAAGCAGTTGAACGAAGTGGTCGACCGGGCCAAGGGCCTGCTCGACCAGCTGCGCGATGGCGCGGTGCCGCTGCACCGGATGGTGATCGATGCCGACGCGCTGGTCGCGCTGCTGGGCCTCGTGCCGCCGTTGACCGAGGGCATGGCCGGCATGAGCGAGCGTATCGCCGTGTGGGTGCAGAGCCTGGCGCTGCCGCAGGGCGATCCGCTCAACATCGACGACGCGGCGCAGGCCGCCAGCGTTGTCGCCGTACCGTTGCGCCAGGTGTCCGACGTGCTGGACCAGAGCGTGGAAATTGCCGAGGGCGTCGTCGCGTTGACGGCGCCCGAGCAATGGACCGGATTGATCGAGTCGCTGAATGCGCTCGGCCAGGCCGTCCTTGAACTGAAAGCCGACCCTTCCGCCGCCCAAGCGGCTGCCGTTACGTCCTGAGGAGCTCGATCATGCCCGATACACCCGTACCCGCCACGCCCGCCCCGCAAACGCCGGCACCCGTCCCGGTTCCCGGCGATCGCGCCGACAACCCGTTCCGCGCGCTGGCGCTGCTGCTCGAAGCGGTGCGCACCTCGCTCGAATCGAGCAAGGCCCCGAGCAAGGCGCCGCGCTGGGTGCGCATCGTGCGCGTGCGCGAGTTCAAGGACGACGTGATCGCCGGCGGCGTCAGCAAGACGGTGGATGTGCTGGTCACCGCGCTGGGCTATCTGCAGCGCTTCTCGCTCGATGCCACCGACCTGCTGATCCAGGGTGATGCCGCCAAGGCGCTGGTCGAGGTGTCGGCCGAGTTCATCAAGAAGGCCACCAGCAAGGAATTCGTCAATGCGCTGGAACTCGCCATCGGCCAGGAGCCGAGCGCCAGTGCGCCGATCCCGGACGTGGGCAGCGTGATCGACAAGATCGTCGCTATCGCCGACAAGGTGCCCGAGCCCGAGGACCTGGAAGTGATCGGCCGCGAGCTCTACAAGCTGCTGTCCATCGACCTGAAGACCAGCGAGGACGACCTGGCCGCGGCAACCACCGACCACGTGCTGATCGAAACCACCGGCAAGCTGCGCCTGCTGCAATGGGGCCTCGGCAACACCTTCAAGCTGCAGAATTTCGGCAAGGGCGCCACCCCGAGCGAAGCGGTGCTCACCTCGCTCGGCTCGCGCCGTGTCTGGCTGGCCACCAATGCTAAGCTGCCGCAACGCACCATCGGCAAATGGGGCGATGCCAACAACCAGGAAACGGTGTTCGAGCTGCAGTTTGCCGGCGACAAGGCCGGTGCCGACATCGCTGAAGCCAACACCATCCTCGATGGCCTGGGCTATCCGGTGCCGAGCGGCCTCGATCGCAAGGTGTTCTCCGACAAGTTCGCCGAACGTCTCAAGGCCTTCCAGAAGATCAACGGCCTGGAGCTCAGCGGCAAGCTCGACAAGGCCACGCTGAACCGCCTGCTGCACCTGGATACCGAAACGCAAAGCCTCAAGCGCGCCAAGCGCTACAAGGCCGAGCCGGAAGCACCGCAGTAAACGCATGAATCGCGGGCCGGCCGATGCCGGGCCCGCACCGATACGCCTGTACGCCACCTGGCGGGCAGGCAACTCAAATCAGGAAGAGCCGTGAGCGATCCGATCGCCGTCATCCGCGCCGTGGTGCGCGACGAGCTACGCAACCTGCGCCTGGGTGACCTGGGCGTGGTGACCAGCGTGTTCCCGCATACCGATGCCGGTGATGCCCATCACTACGAGTGCAATGTGAAGCTGCGCGAGGCCGATCTGGAGCTGCGCAAGGTGCCGATCGCCACGCCGCACATCGGCATGGCGAGCTGCCCGGCAGTGGGTGATCTGGTGCTGCTGAGCTACGTCGGTGGCGACCCGAACCGCGCGGTGGTGATCGGTCGGCTGTACTCGGAAAACGCCACGCCGCCGCTGTTCGACGAGAACGAATGGCGCGTGCATTCGCCCTTGGCGGGCGCTACGCATATCGCGATCGACAAGGAGGAATCCTTCGTCGTCACCGCCGGCAAGACCGTGGTCACGGTGAAGAAGGACGGCAATGTCGAAATCGCCGGCGAGGCTGACGTGAACATCGAGGTCAAGGGCAATGCCACCATCAAGTGCGGTGATTGCACCATCGATGCCTCCGGCAACATCGACCTGGGCAAGGGCGGCGCCGGCGTGATCACCGAGGCCAGCCACAAGTGCTATTTCACCGGCAAGCCGCTGGTGCCGTCGCAAACCGTCAAGGCCAAGGGCTGACCATGCCGGCGCCGCAGGCTTCCCAGCTCGAATCGATCGCCGACGGCATGGTGCGTGCCGCCGCGCTGCAGGGTGAGGATGCGCCGGGCCTCGCCAAGGCGCTGGCGCAATCGACGGCCCAGGCGCTGGCGTTGTTCGCTGCGCAGGGCATGGTGCTGCCGGGCATTCCGGCTGCAGCAGTCCCGCCGCCGGGCAATGGCGCCACCGCCGGCCCCGGCCGGCTGATGCCGCCGCCTGCCGGCGGGCCGATCGCGCCGCAGCTCGAGGGCATCTGCAATGCGCAGCTGACCGCCCAGGGCATCAAGGGCGAGGATGCGCCGGGCCTCGCGAAGACCATGGCCGCGACCATTGCCCAAGGCATCCAGCTGTTCGCCAGCCAGACCATGGTGATGCCCGGCATTGCCATTGCCGGCTTCGTCACCACCGCACCCGGCATGCTGCAACCGGTGCCGCTGGCCTCGTCGGTCGAGGGGGCGGCCATGGGCTTCATGCAGCGCGACGGCTTGCGTGGCGAGCACGCGCCCGATCTGGCGCAGGCGATGGCCAACACCGTCGATCTTGCATTGACGCAGTTCGCTGCGCAGGTGATGGTCGCGCCGGGCATTCCGTGCTCGCCCGGCGCCAGCGCCGGTCCCGGACGACTGATGTGAGCGCCGCGATGAAACTGGATACACCGCTTGGGCAGGCTGGCCGACCGGCGCGGGCAAGTGATCCGCGCCCCAACAAGGAAACCGCATCGTGGTGATATCCGATCCCTATGGAACCGATCTGCGCCTGGTGTTCGGCGCACGTGGCGAGGATGCCGACCTGGCGGTCGGCATGCAGGACCTGGACACCGTCAGCGGCGTCGACAACCTGGTGCAGGCCTTGGCGCTGCGTCTGCTGGTCGATCGTGGCGAGCTCACCGGCCTGGGCCACGCCCGCTACGGCAGCCGCATCCGTGACCTGTTGGGCGAAACACTGGATCGACCCAACCTGGAGCTGATGCGGCGCTATGTACGCCAATCGCTGCTGCAGGACCCGCGCGTGGCCGAGGTGTTGTCGGTCAAGGTCAACGTGGCCGGCACCCGGCGCGATGCCGTCGAAGTGGTGGCGCAGGTGCTGGCGGGGGACGGCGACATGGCCGAAGTAGAGGTGGTGTTCGATGCCGCTTGACCAGCCGTTCCAGAAGAAATCATTTGCCGACGTCGCCGAGGCGCTGCTCGCCGACATGGCCGCCGGTGGCGGTGGGCGCCAGCCGCTGACCGACGTGACCGAGGGCAGCGTGGTGCGCACTCTCGCCGAGGCGTTCGCCCGCGAGCTCGCCGTGTGCTACGAGCAGCTCGACCATGTCTACCGCAATGCCTACCTGGAGACCGCCGAGGGCGGTGCGCTCGACAACGTGGTGGCGCTGCTCGGCCTGAAGCGCCGCCGCGGCGGTTTTCTCGAGGGCTCGGTACAGTTCAGCCGCGGCACGCCGGCGAATGAGGACATCCATATCCCCGCCGGCACCCTGGTGGCCGGACGTGGGGTGCCGCTGTGCGCCACCGTCGATTCGGCGGTGCTTGCGCGTGGCGAGCTGCAGGTCGGCGTGGGCGTGCGGGCGCAGGAAGCGTTCGATGGCACCGTCAAGGCCGGGCAGCTGGCGGTGATGCCGCGCCCCATCGCCGGCATCGAAACCGTGCACAACCCGGGCGACCTGCTGTTGCGCCAGCGCGAGGAAACCGATGCCGAGCTGCGGCAGCGGGCGCAGGGGCTGGTGCGCGCCGCCAATACCGGTACGCTGTCGGCGATGGAAGAGGCGGCGCGCTCGGTCGGCATCAACGAAGTGCGCATCATCGAGCAGCCCAACGGGCGGCCCGGCGAGATCGCCATCATCCTTGGCGACGCCGATATCGGCGATGACGTGCGCGACGAGGCGCGGCGCCGCATCGAAGCGGTGCGCCCTGCCGGCATCCTGTTCCAGTGCGATCGCGCCGAAACCATCTATGTGCAGATCACCGCCACGCTGGAGACCGGTGGCGAGCGCAGCGAGCGCGAACGCAAGGCCATCGAGGCGCGGCTGACGCAGCAGCTCGCCGACTACATCGGTCAGCTCGCCATCGGCGACACGGTCCGCGCAACCAAGATCCGCGCCATCCTCGCCAGTCACGACGCAGTGCTGGGCGTCGAAGACACGCCGGGCCTGGCACTGCTGACCCCGTACATCAAACAGGCCAATGGCAGCCTGGCTTCCCAGGTCAGCCGCTATGTGGTCGAGAACGGCGATATCGCCCCGGGCCGCACCGGCAGGGTGGTGGTCGATCTGGAGCAGTTGCCACCGCGACTCAGCCTCGAGCCGTCGGTGGTCAACGCGCGCTTGACCGTGCAGCTGAAGGCCGATCCGGCCGCCAACCGTCCGGGCATCGAGAACGATCTCAAGCAGCTGGTCGAATCGATCAATGATGCCGTGGGCGAGCGCCGTTCGGCACGGCTGGACAGCAAGCAGCTTGCCATCACGCTGAAGGCCGACAAGCCGGAGCTTGCCAAGCTGATTCATCACGTGCGCGCCACGGTGATCCACGATCGCGATGGCCGCGCCGTGGAGCTGGGCGACGGCAACCTGCCGGCGCTGCAGGCCAATGTGCGGGGCGACGATTTCGGCAACCGCGAGCGCCTGTTGCTCAACCCGGTGCAGTGGGTGGACTAGCGCGATGAGCAGCAGCGTCCTCCGTCGCCAGCGCCTGCTCGAGCTGTTGCCGCGCATCTACACCGCGCAGCCGGCCGATAGCGCCGTCGGTGCCGTGATCGCGGGCATGGCCGGCGCGCTGTCGCGCCTGGATACCGACCTGACCCGGGTGCTGTACGACCGCTGGAGCCCGCTGGCGCACGGCGAGCGCCTGGGCGAACTCGACAGCGCGGTCGAGCGATTGGGGCATCTGCTGCAGGTGTACCGGCTGCCTGCCCGCCTGGCGATGCAGCGCGTGACCGAGGACGAGTTCGGGCTGCACCTGCACTTCGCCACTTCGCGGCATCTGGACGATGCGTTGCGCGATCTGCTGGGCGTGGGCTGGAACCCGGATGACAGCGAGGCGCATGCACGCGGCCTGGCCCTGCTCGGTGACCTGTTCCCCGGCCTGCGCTTCGATCACGCCTCGCTCGATGAAACGCTGCACGTCACGCCGCTGAACGACGATCCCGGACCGATGGACCGGCTGCGTGCCTTGCTGGTGCCCGAGGGCGGCGAGGCCTACCGCCAGCGACTGCAGCTGACCGCGCCGTTGTTGACCGGTGGCATCACCACGCCGCGCGCGCTGCTGGCGCTGGCCATCGCCGACCTCGGCGCCGAGCCGGCCCTGGCGATGCGCCGCCAAGGCGACACACTGATTGCCCAGGCCATGCCGCTGGGCAGCCGCAAGCGCTGCCCGCATTGCGCCGGCACCGGGCCGGAGGCGCCGTGCACCGCACCGGGAGGCGCACTGTTCGAAGCGCAGCTGACCGACAATCCGGTGCTGGAACAAGAGCATCGTGAGCCGGCGCCGCGGCTGCGCCGGGTGTTCGGCGTGCACAATGCCAGCCTGCTCGCCGATCGGCCCATCCTGCGGCTGACCGCCACTCAGCGGCCGATTGCCTATCCCGCGATCCAGAGTCGCAGCACCGGCGAGATCACGCTGTTCGCCGGCACGCTCAAGCCCGGCGAAACGCTGCATCTGTATCCCGATGCATTGGGCATCGACCTGCCCGCGTACGACAGCAATGGCAGTGCCGAGCATCATCGCTGGCTGCAGCAATATCCGGGCGGCCGCGCGGTGGTGACGGCCGAAGGCCGACCCGAACGCGATGTCAGCAGCGATGTCTTCTACCTGTGGGGCAATCGCTTCGACGCCGTCAATTCCCGCTTCGGCGGCGGCGCAGGCGAGGCCATGCGCTGCGGCGTGCTCGACCAGGCGGTGCGCACGCCACAACTGGTGAGCGGTGACAACGCGCTGATGTTGCTGACCTTCGCCAAGCCGGATTCCGAGTTCGCCGACGCCGACGAGACCAGCCATCTCTCGGTCTTCGCCGGCCCCAACGACAAGGACGGCACTCGCTTCGCGCTGATCGATGGCGATCTTGCGCATTCCGAACACAGCTTCCTCGCCTTGCTGCTGCAATCGCTGACGCAGACCGATACCGCCGGCGAGGACGATGGTGATTCTGCGGCCAAGCCGCCACTGGCGCTGCATCTGGAATGGCTGGCTCGCCCGCCTGCCACCTTCCGCCTGCGCGTGCCCAAGACGCCGTGGGTGGTCGACGCCGAACTGCGCGGCGCGGTGGCGCTGATGCGGCAGGACATCGAGCGTGCCCGTGCCGCCGGGGTGCGTGCGTTGATCGATTTCCCGGTGCCGCCCTACCACGAGACACACGACAGCGAGGTCTCGCCACTGGCGCTGGCGCTGCATCAGGCGCATCGCGAGACCCACGAGCCGGCCGAGGGCGGGCTCACTCTGACTGCCCAGCAACCGCTGGCCGATGTGCAGACGCTCGACGAAGGGCGCTTCGCCTTCGATCTGGTGCTCGACGCCACTCGCTTCGACTGGAGCCGCCTGCCATGACCCTGCACGCAACAAACAGTCCTCTGGAGAACACAGCATGACCGCGTTACGAGAAGTGAATGGCCTTGCGGGCGTACTCGGCATCGTGGTGCGCGACCTCGACGGCCGCATCGTCGAGGAGCGTCGCGTGAACAACCTGATCACCACCGCCGGCCGCCAGGTGCTGGCGCAGCTGATGACCGGCGCCGTCGCGCCGGGCCGCCTGCAGATCGCCGTCGGCGGCAGCGGCCAGCCGGCTTCGCCCGATGACGTGGGCCTGCACAAGCCGCTCGATGTCGCCGAGGCGTCGGTGCCGTCGCTGGAAGCGAAAGCCATCGGCGATGGCGAGCTGCCGCGCGTGCTGGCCAAGGTCCAGGCCACGCTGCCAGCCCGTGGCGGTGGCGACGTGCAGGAGCTGCAGGAGGCGGGCATCGTGCTGTCGCTCTCCAACGAGCAGTCGGTGCTGTACAACCGTGTCACCTTCCCGCCGATCAACCGCTCCGGCAACCTGGAACTGACGCTGACCTGGGAGGTGATCTTCTGATGGCTGATCGTCCCGCGCCTTATATCAAGAAGGAAGCTGGCGACATCATGCTCGCCGCCGACTGGAACGAAATGCAGGTCCTGGCCCGCGCCGACATCGAGACGGTGCGCAGCCAGACCATCAACGGCAGCCGGCTGGAGCCCGGCAGCACCGCGCGCCTGACCGAGCTCACATTGAGCGGCGATCTCAAGTTCAGCGGCAAATCGCTGCTGCAATCGCTCGATGCGCTGGCGGCAAGCCTCAAGACCGCGAGCGATGCGAAGTTCGATCGCGTCGGCGGCAATATCGACGGTGCCGTGGTGGTGAAGGGCGATCTGACGGTACAGGGCGCCAGCCGGCTCAACGGCCTGCAAAGCAGTGGCCCGATCAAGCTGCGCACGCTGACCACCATCGAGGAAGGCGACGGCAAGTGGTCGAACTTCGGCTCGAACGCCTATTACGACGGCGCCTGGCGCCGCGTCGACAACGGCCGTGCCGGCGTGAACCTGCACATGCAGGCAGAAAGTGGCGACGGCCAGGAATTCCGCTTCTACCGGGTCGAGGCCAACGGTCAGGGCAACAACGTCGCCGTACTGGGCTCGACACTGAGCTACCTGCGCGATAGCCATCTGGCCATCGGCGGTACCGCGGTGGAGAACAGCGAGAGCTGGGCACGCGTGCTCGACATCACCAGCACCAGCACCACCAAGCTGTCGGTGCGCGCCGGTGCCGTCGATGGCCGGGTGACCGCGCATACCAGCGGATTTCACGGTGCGCCGGCCGGCATGATCATCGGCACGCGTAGCGCCCATCCACTGAGTTTCGTCAACGAGGCCAAGGTCAACATGACCTTGCAGACCAAAGCGGTGGACCTGCTGCAAAGCAGCGGCTCGCCACTGCGGATCTCGTCCGGCTGGAGCGGCAAGCCCGACGGCGGCAACGGCTGGGCGGAAATTTCCAACGACATCAACAGCTACAAGACGTTGATGATCATCGGCAACAAGGCCAACGACGGCAACACCCGCCGCGTCAGCGTATGGGATCGGCTGGAAGTGAACGGCAGCTTCCATGTGACCAGCGATACCACCATGTCCGGCCAGCTCGAGGTGAACAACGGCGTGGTGTTCGAGAACAACCTCGGTGCGCACATCAAGCGCGACGGTGTGCTGTACCGGTACGGCGGCCAGGCCTACATCGGCATCGACGACAACCTCTACGTCTACGACTGGTCGCGCAACCGCTACTTCCAGTTCGACACCATCGCCATGCAGCTGCGCAACAGCTCCGATGTCCGCCTCAAGGAAGCGATCGAACCGCTGGCCGATCCGCTGGGCCTCGTCAGGCGCCTGCGCGGCGTGAGCTTCCTTTGGAAGAACGGTGAGGCCGAGGGGCAGCGGCAGCTTGGCCTGATCGCGCAGGAAGTGGAGCAGGTGCTGCCCCAGCTGGTCGGCGACGGCCCGGACGGCATGAAGCAGGTCAGCTACCTCAGCCTCGTGCCGTTGCTGCTCGAAGCCATCAAGGCACAACAGGCGCAGATCGACGCGCTGCAGGCCCGATAACCACAGCCCGGCGGCTTGCGTCGCCGCCCAGGAAACAGCAGCCATGCCCGACATCAAGGACAACGTCCTCAGGACCGGCGAACTCGGCGCCACGGTGGCGCCGTATGTGAAGAAATCGGCCGGCGACATCATCCGTGCGGACGACTGGAATACCGCGCAGGTGCTGGCGCGCACCGACATCGCCAACCACGATCACACCGCGCTGGGCCGGGCGATTCCGCGCGAGGGCATTCGCGAGCGGGCGATCGACGGCAGCCGCATCGATCCGGAGGCGCAGATCGCCGCCCGCAGCCTCACGCTGAAGGACAGCCTCAAGATCGGCGCGCGCGATGTATTGGCCGATCTCGATCGGGCCTTCGCCGGGCTGGAGCAGGGCAAGACCAGTCTCGACAAGGCGCGCAGCGATCTGACGACCAGCATCAGCTCGCTCAGCAGCCAGCTGGCGCTGATTCCGCAGCAGACGCTGTCGATCCCGGCGCTGATCGTCAACGGCAACACCGGCCTTGGCACCGCCAGCCCGCAGGCGCGGCTGCATGTGGAAGGCAGCATCCGCATCAAGGCCAGCGAGCAGGTGTTCTGCCCGGGGCGCCTGCATATTGCCGGCGACGAGCTGCTCTACGTGCTCAACAAGAGCGGCATGGTGATCGGCAAGGAATGGGGCGGCAACGGCAAGCTCGACGTGCAAGGCGAACTGGTGGCGCGTGGCGGGCTGACCTTTGCCGATGGGGGCCGGCAGACCTCCGCAGTGGTCATCCGCGGCGGCAACTGGGATAGCGGCGGTCGCTTCGAGAAGACCATCAAGTATTTTGATATCGGCCTCAGTGGCTTTCGCAACCCGCCCACGGTGCTGGTCGCGATCGGTTTCGTCGATGCCGAGAAAACCCGCAACCTGCGCTTGAAAACCTGGGCCGAGAACATCAGCAGCACCGGTTTCCGCATTGCCGTACAAACCTGGGACGATACCGTGATCTACGGTGCCACCGGAACCTGGCTGGCGTTTGGCAGCTGACCCACCCGCAATCGAGATAACTCCATGAAGCCACAGATTGAAGCCCGCCTTGCCGAACTGCGCCACGAATACGATTCCGGCCAGCAGATGCTCGCCGAACTGGAGCGCCGCAGCAACGAGGTGAGCCAGACGCTGCTGCGCATCGGTGGCGCGATCCAGGTACTGGAAGAAATGCTGGCTGCCGATGCTGCGCCGGATCATCCGGCGGCCTGACGCGGAATCGCCATGGCCGACGCTACCGTGCAATTGTTGAGCAGCGATAAGCCGGCAAGCGGCCGTGCGCTCGAGGTCAGCGCCGACGGCCTGCTGTTGCAGCTGGTAGTGCCGCCGGGCCGCAAGCTGGAGCGGATCACGCTCGCATTGCGGGCGGACAGCGGCGCGACCAAGGCCGCAACCGGCGTCACAGTCAGCGGCGACGTGGCCGATCTGCCCAACAATGCCGCGCGCTGGGTGCGCGCCGAATGGGCGGAGGAGCGCGCGCTTGCCGGCCTGGCCTTCGCGGCCAATACGGCGAATGCGGCGGGCCGTATCCGCATCCTCAGCGATGGCATCTGGCTACCGCTGATGCCACTCGATACCTTGCCGATCACGACGGCCAACCAGGGTTTTGCCCCACTGGCGGCCAGTGCCGTGTCGGTGGAGGTGCTGGCGCAGAACGACCAGAAGGTGCTGGTGCCTGGCGCTGCCAAGGTCGGTGGGCTCAGCTTCACTGTGTCCGACCAGCCCTGCCATGTGGCGCTGGCGGTCGGTGATGATCCACCGTTCTTCCGTCAGGCCGGCGTGTTGCCGCTGGTGCCGGTCGAGGTCGGTGGGCTCGCCCGCCTGGTCAACCGCTACCTGCTCGACCATCCCGGCAGCCGGGTGGTGCCGCTGCGCCTGACGGCCGCGGCGACGCGCAAGCTGCGGATCGAACGCTTCGACGCCATTTTGCAGGCCGAAGCCGTCGATCCGCGCCCGGACGGCGGCGGCCCCGCGCCCGAAAACCCGCACCGGCCTCGGCCCGGCGAGGTGGCATCGCTGCCACCGGTTGCTGTGCCTGCGGCGATCGAAGCGCGACGCCTGAGCGACGCCTATCGGGTTGCGCAGCGTTTTCGCTGGGACGAAACATCGCAGGTCGTGTCGGCCGTGGCGCTTTTTGCGCGCCGCGCCGAAGCGGAACCGCAACTGGCGCTGGCGTTGTATGCCGACGACGGCGGTCAGCCGGGTGGCCCGCCGTTGGGGGGCATGCTGCAGGTGGCTGCCGAGAAGACGACGCCGGACTGGATTCGTGCCCGCTGGCCGGAAACACTGGCGCTGACCAAGGGCGACTATTGGCTGGTCGCCAGCGCGCAGCACGGTGATGCGCTGTGGTACACCGGCACGGAGCGCCCGACGGTGGCGGGCGATACCTTGTTCAGCGTCGACGCTGGCCCGTGGCTGCCCATTGGCGACGCGGCCCGCTGGGCCCAACTGGCGGTGTATACCGTGCCGGCCGACGCTTCCTGACTCCTGTTCGACGGAACTCCCATGCTGCACGCCCTCGAAAAACTGTTTGATGCCGACTTGAAGCAACTGCTCGGCGACCGTGCCAGCCTGGTGCTGGGGCCGGTGGCACCGGTGCCCACGGCGGCCAAGCCGGCGGTCTGCCTGAGTGCGGGCAGCCTGGAAACCGGCTGGGCCGGCGACGAAGCCGGCGGCGCCCGCGGCCCGGCCTACCGACTGCAGGCGCGCACGCTCGCGGCCAAGGCCGGCCAGCCCGGCAACTTCACGGTGCCGGCCGGGTTTGCCGTGGCCGATGTCCAGGCTCCGCCGGGGCGACTGCTGAATGCGGCGGACCATTATGTGCAGCAGGGCCAGACGCTGCAGTTCCTCACGCCGCCCACCGCGCCGGTGCTGGCCCGCCTGCGCGGCGAGGCTGCGCGGGGTTATACCGAACGCCAGTCGGCCAGCCTGGCGCTGACGCTGGCAGTGTGGGCCGCTACCGGCGCCGTGGCGAGCGAACTGGCCGGGGAGGTGACCGGCGCCGTTCTCGCCCGCCTTGCCGATACCAATGTGGTTGATCTGGTCGTGCCGGGTGACGGGCCGCTGGCGCTGCGGCTGTATCGGCCGCTGGCCTGGCCGGCCCGCGTCGAGTCGACATCGCAGCGGCTCGGCAGCAGTGATTGGCCCTACGTGACGGTGCTGCTGGCCGTGCGTGGCGAGTTGGAGCTGGCGCTCGGTGTCGGTACGCCGGAGCCAGTGTCGCGCATCGAGCACATCGAATACCAGACCCAGGTGCAGCCGGGCTTTTCGCCCGGTTGACGTACGCTCAGGCAGGCATGGCGGCCAGATGGTCGGCCAGCCGGGCCAGCGTCTGCCGTCCACCTTCGACGGCACCGAACGATTTCACTTTCTCGCATGCCGCTGCCGTGGCGAATTCCATCGTCAGCGTCAGCAACGTGCCGCTGGCTGTGGCCTCGAAGCGGACTGTCACGTGAAAGTCGGCCACGAAGGGCTCGTTGTCGCCGCCATGCTGGTACACAAGGCAAGCGGGCGGGTCGACCTCGGTGTAGACGATGCGGTTGGGATAGTTGCTGCCGTCCGGGCCGTGCATCACGAAGCGCCAACTGCCGCCGGCACGCACATCCATCGTATGCACGGTGTTGGTGAAGCCGTCTGGTCCCCACCAGTGGGCGATGTGCTCGGGTTGGGTCCAGGCCGCGAACACTCGCTCGCGCGGGAAGGCGAGCTCGCGGCTCAGTACGATCTGGCGCTCGTTGCGCTTGCTCCCTACCATTACGCAGCTCCCTGGTTGGCGAGGCTCTGCCAGATCGGCCTGACCTCGATCGCGGCGACGCGGGCGATCGGGTGCCGGCTGGCCACGGCCACGGCTTCCTCGCGGCTGGCGCAGGAGATCAGGTCGTAGGCGCAGATCTGCTCGTCGCCCGCGGCGAACGGGCCGGGCGTGGCGTGTACGGCGCCATCGCGCACACGCACGGTCACTGCCTCTTGCATCGAAGCGAGCGGGTTGCCATAGCGGCGGATGCCGGCAGCCGTGGTGTCGGCTACCCACCGGTGCACCTCGCCGATCAGCTCGGCAGAAGGCTCGAAAGCATCGTCATGGGCGATGATGAGCAGGAAGTCCATGGTCGGGTCCGGGGCTGTTTGCGGTTGCGGGTCAGTCGACCAGCGAGCCGCAGGTGAGGTTGACGATGGCGCCGGTCATGGCACTGGCGCGATCCGAGGCGACAAAGGCAGCGAACTCGGCCACTTCCGCCAGCGTGGGCAGGCGCTTCAACAGCGTGCCGGATTCGGCGTGCGCGGCCAGCATCGCGGCAATGGGCTGGCCGGCGCGCCGCGCCGACTCCGCGAAGACCTCGGCGGCGTGCGAGCCTTGCGCTAGCGCTTGCGGGATCGCATCGGGCCGCAGGCAGATGGCCCGTGCGCCATGCGGGCCGAGCTCGGCAGCGAGGTGGCGCGTCAGCGTCTCCACCGCCGCATTGGCCATGCCGAAACCGAGAAAGCCGGTGCCGGCAAGGCGCGAGCCGGGTGTGCTCAGCGTGAGCACCACGCCGGCGCGCTGGCGGACCATGGCGCGGGCCACTGCGCGGGCGGTGAGGAAGTTGCTGCGGGTATAGCTGGCGATCGGCAACTCGAAATCGGCTAGCGACAACTCCAGCAGGCCCGGGCCCTGTACATGCACCATGCCCACGGCGTTCAAGGCCACGTCGATCCGGCCGGCGCGATCCAGCACTTCGGCCACATGGCGCTCGACGTCATGCTCGATCAGCGTGTCGACCGGGTGGGCGTAGGCCTTGCCGCCAGCGGCCTCGATGTCGCGCACGACCGCCGCGAGCCGGTCCGGATGGCGTGCGGCGAGAAACACCGTGGCGCCTTCCCTGGCGAACACCCGCGCGCACTGGCTGCCGATGGCGCCACTACCGCCGTAGATCACGGCGACCTTGTCCTGGAGCAGCATGAGACCTCCTGTCGATAAGGCGGATGCGGATGAGTGCGCCGGCCCGTCGGCTGGCAGACCTCTCAGCGGCTTTCTGCAGCCGCCTTGAGCTTGGCAAGGCCGGCTTCAAAGTCGCGCCCGATCAGCGCATCCATGTCGCAGAACACCTGCATCACCCTGGCGATCCACGGGTTGGGGCCGTGCATGGTCCAGCTCACCGCGGTGCCGCCATCCGTGGGCACCAGGCTGAATTCGGCGATGTTCTCGCCGGGAAACGGCCGGATGAAGCGCAGTGCAATGGTCAGGTGGTGTGGTGCGCTGGCCTCGGTGATCTCCATCCGGCCTTCACCCGCCTTGCCGCTGCCGTTCCAGCCATAGACCGCACCGACGCCCTGGCTTGCGCCACCGAACTCGCGCTTCATGTGAGGATCGAGTCCCTCGAATGGCGACCAGGCCGACCAGCGTTTGAAATCGCTGAGATAGGGAAAGATCGCTTCGGCCGGTGCATTGATCTGCTGCGTGCGCGAGACGCGGAAGGTGTCGGGTTTGCGGGCCGCCAGGATGGCGATGACCGCGATCGCCACCACCAGCACCACAAGGATCCATTTGACCACGAGCATGGCGGACTCCGGCTACTGCGCGTTGCGGGCGGCGAGCTCGCTGGCGAGGCGCTGCTCCTGCTCGCGCAGTTCGGGCGTGAGCGCGTCGCCGAAATCCGCCATGTCGAACAGCGGGCGGATCTCGACTTCGGTTTCGCCGAGCATGGGATTGGGGCAGCGCTTCACCCATTCGATCGCTTCATCAAGCGATTTCACCTGCCACAGCCAGAAGCCGGCGATCAGGTCCCCGGTATCGGGGAAGGGGCCGCGGATCACGCTGCGTTCCTTTCCGGCAAAGCGCACCCGCGCGCCGCGCGAGGTGGGATGCAGCCCGTCGCCGGCCTGCATGATGCCGGCGGCGACCAGCTCCTCGTTGTAGCGGCCCATCTCGGTAAGCAGCGCCTCGCTGGGCAGTTCGCCGGCTTCGCTGTGTTGGTCTGCCTTGATGATGATCATGACGCGCATGGGATGGCTCCTTTCGTTGGGTTATCGGGGGGAGAGCGTGCTGGACAGCCGCTCGAATGCGTCGCGCCAGCCGGCGATGAAGCCGGCGGCAACGATGGCATCGGTCGCGGTGCTGGCGACGCGGGCATGGATGGTGATGCGGGTGGCGTCCGCTGCGTGGTCGGTGAAGGTCACCGTCACCAGGCTATGCGGCGGAATGCCGGCGCCACAGGGATGGCGGTCATCCATCATCCCCGAGTAGACGATGCGCTCGGGCCGCACCACCTCGTGATAGGTGCCTTCGCACGGATAGTCGATGCCGTCCGGGCCGCGCAGGTCGAGGCGGAAGTGGCCGCCGACACGCAGGTCGATCTCGCAGCGCAGCCCGGCAAAGCCGTGCGGCCCCCACCAGTGCGGCAGGTGTTCGGGATCGGTCCAGGCATCGAACACCAGCGCGCGCGGTGCGGGCAGCACGCGGGTGAGCACGATGTCGTGGTGGTTGGGCGGGGCGACGACGATCTGCGATTCGAAGCCGGGCAGGGCGTGGTTGGACATGGCGTGTGGACTGGGTAAGGGGTTGGGGCTCAGTGGGTGGCAGCGCGGCTGGCGTAGGCGGCGAGCCGGTCGAAGCATTCGCTCCAGCCGCCATGGTGACTGTCGCGCTCAGCCGAGGATTGGAACGGTGCTTGGCGGAACACCATGCGGGTGCTGTCGCCCAGGTCGGCGAACTGGATGGTTACGAGGTTTTCCAGGCCACGCTCGCCGTCCTCTTCCCAGGCGAAGGTGAACACCAGCTTCTCGGGGGTGACGATCTCGCGGTAGTGGCCGCGCATCCAGTAGTCCTGCCCTTCGGGCGAACGGATGCAGGCACGGTAGGCGCCGCCGACGCGGAAATCGATCTCGCACGATGGCACGGTGAAATCCTTGGGGCCCATCCAGTGCACTTGGTGCTCGGCCGAGCTCCAGGCGGCGAACACCAGATGGCGGGGTGCCGGCAGGTTGCGGGTGATGATGAGTTCGCGATCGGCGGCCAACAGGGCGGCGCTACTGGACAACAGCATGGCGGTTTCCTTTCGATGTGGCCGTCTGTGCGGCGCGGGGTCGGTGAGCCTGTTGCTTGCAGGCAACGGCTCAGTTTTCGTCCTTGGCCTGCAGCTCCAGCAGGTAGGCTTCCAGCCGATCAAGCCGGGCTTCCCAGAAACGGCGGTATTGCTCCACCCAGTCCGCCACGTCCTGCAGCGGCTTGGCCTCGAGCTTGCAGGGCCGCCACTGGGCCTGTCGGCCCTGGGTGATCAGGCCGGCGCGCTGCAGCACTTTCAGGTGCTTGGTCACTGCAGGCAGGCTGATGTCGAACGGTTCGGCCAGCTCCTTCACCGACGTTTCGCCCAGCGACAGGCGGGCCAGAATGGCGCGCCGGGTGGGATCGGCCAGGGCAGCGAAGGTGGCGCTGAGGGGATCGGACTGCATGTATTGCTCATTGGTTAATTAACTATTTGGTAAATTAAACGGCGCGTGCCGCTACGTCAAGCAAGTGAAAGCAGCTTTTTGACCAGCGGTGAGTTTTTGTCAGCAAGCCACGCCACCAGACGGCGGCATGGCATGGTGCAGTCAGCGTGGCAAAGGCGCGCCATCGATATGGACCGCGACCACGTTGAGGTCGCGATCAAGCTCGACTACATCCCCGCGCGCGCCCGGCACCAGCCGGCCGATGTCGCTGCGACCGAGGTAATCGGCCGGATTGCGCGACACCCGGTGCGATGCGTCCTCCAGCGTGAGGCCCAGCTGCACCAGGTTGCGCAGCGCCAGATCCATGGTCAGGGCGCTGCCGGCCAGCGTGCCATCGGGCAGCGTGACGGCACCGAGGCATTTGCTGAGCGTGCGGCCGTGAATCGGGTAGCTGCCGTCGGGCAGGCCGGCGGTCTGCGTGGCATCGGTCACGCAATAGAGCTTGGGAATGCAGCGCAGTGCCACCTTCATCGCGCCGGGGTGGACGTGGATCAGGTCCGGGATCAGCTCGCTGTATTCGGCGTGCGCCAGCGCGGCACCCACCATGCCTGGTGCACGGTGCGCCAACGGCGTCATCGCGTTATAGAGGTGGGTGAAGCCGGCGGCGCCATGATCCAGCGCGGCGACACCGTCTTCATAGCTGCCAAGCGAGTGGCCGATCTGCACGCGGATGCCACGCCGGGCGAGTTCGGCGATCAGCCCGGCGTTGCCGGCATACTCGGGCGAGAGCGTGATCACGGCGACGGGAGCGAGCTGGCGGTAGTCATCGATCTCGGCCAAGTCCACCGGACGCACCGTATCAGGCAGGCCGCCGAGCCGGCCCGGGTTCACATAGGGCCCCTCCAGATGGATGCCGATCAGCCGCGCACTGTTGGTCGGGCGCTCGCGACACAGCTGTCCGAGTGCTCCCAGCACGGCAGTCAGCGTGGCGTGGTCGGCACCGACGGTAGTGGCGAGCAGGCTGGTGGTGCCCGAGCGCGCGTGCAGGCCGGCAACGGCACTGGCGGCAGCGGCGCCTTCCATGAAGTCGTGGCCGAGCGCGCCGTGGATATGCAGGTCGATGAAGCCTGGCAGCAGGTAGTGAGCGTCGTTGTGCGCTGGATCGACCGGTTCGGCGGTGATGGCGCGGATGCGCTCGCCGTCGAATTGCAGCGTGCCATAGCGCCAGCCATCGGGGGTGAGCAGATTGCCATGCAGCATGCCGAAGTCCTCCTGGGCCAAAGCGCCATCGTCACCGGCGGGCTGCCGTGATGCAAGCGCTTGCCCGCAACCGGGCAAGCGGCGCAATGCGCCGATGCCCGTGGGTTCAGGACAACGGGTTGAGGCCGTGCCAGAGGGCGGTTTTATTTGCCCAAAAAATAGGCAGGCGTTAGAATGCGCGCCTTTTCGCCCGTTCCCCCCTGCCTTGCCGCCATGCGCATCGGCCCCTATCAACTCGCCAACAACCTGATCGTCGCGCCCATGGCCGGCGTGACGGACAAGCCGTTCCGCCAGCTGTGCAAGCGCTTTGGCGCGGGCCACGCGGTGAGCGAGATGATCACGGCTGACCAGAGCCTGCGCCTGACCAAGAAGACGCTGCGCCGCGCCGATTTCGATGGCGAGCTGGCGCCGATCTCGGTGCAGATCGCCGGCTCCGATCCGGCGCAGTTGGCCGAGGCCGCGCGCTACCAGGTGGAGAACGGCGCGCAGATCGTCGACATCAACATGGGCTGCCCGGCCAAAAAGGTGTGCAACAAGCTGGCAGGCTCGGCGCTGCTGCAGCATGAACAGCTGGTCGGTGAGATTCTCGAGGCCGTGGTCCAGGCAGTGGACGTGCCGGTGACGTTGAAGACCCGGCTGGGGTTCAGGAACGGCGAGGAAAACATCCTGCGCGTGGCGCGCATGGCCGAGCAGGCCGGCATTGCGGCGCTTGCCATCCACGGCCGCACCCGCGAGGACATGTACAACGGCGATGCCCGCTACGCGCTGATCCGCGAGGTGAAAGCGAGCGTGGCCATGCCCATCATCGCCAATGGCGACATCGACAGCCCACAGAAGGCGCGCGAGGTGCTGACGGCCACTGGCGCGGACGCCATCATGGTGGGCCGCGCGGCGCAGGGTCGGCCATGGCTGTTCCGCGAAATCGGCCACTTCCTCGCCACTGGCGAGACGCTGCCGCCGCCGCGCGTCACCGAGATCAGCGAAGTGCTGCTCGAGCACCTCGACGGGCTGTACGCGCACTACGGCGAATACTCGGGCTGTCGCATCGCCCGCAAGCACATTGCCTGGTACACCAAGGGGTTATCGGGCAGCAATACATTCCGGCAGGCCATGTACCGGCTGGAGAGCACCACCGAGCAGAGGGAGGCGACCCGCGCGTTTTTTGCGCGCCTGGGTCAGGAGAGCGAGCGCCTGTGTTACGTCGACGACGTGGCTGCAGGCCAAGAACAATCGGGGGAAGCATGAACCATAACGATGATCGCGCCGTGAGTGCGGTGAGCGATCCCATTGCCGAAGCCATTGCGGCTTCGCTGGAACAGTATTTCCAGGACCTGGACGGCGAGGCGCCCTGCGCCGTGTACGACATGGTCCTGGGTCGGGTGGAAAAGCCGTTGCTCACGCTGGTGCTGGCCCGCGTCGACGGCAACCAGACCCGCGCGGCCGAGGTGCTTGGCATCAACCGCAACACCTTGCGCAAGAAGCTGCAGACCTACGATCTACTGTAATACCCACGCCATAGCAAACAGATAAACAGGTGCATGAGATGAGCAAAATCACGCGGGCGCTGATCAGCGTTTCGGACAAGACCGGCGTTCTCGAATTCGCCCGGGCCCTCGCCGGCCAGGGCGTTGAGATCCTTTCCACCGGCGGCACCGCCAAGCTGTTTGCCGAGAACGGCGTGCCGGTGATCGAGGTCTCGGACTACACCGGCTTCCCCGAAATGCTCGACGGTCGCGTGAAGACGCTGCACCCCAAGATCCACGGCGGCATTCTCGGCCGGCGCGACCTGGAAGCGCACGTCGGCACGATGAAGGAACACGGCATCGGCAATATCGATCTGGTGTGCGTGAATCTCTATCCGTTCGAAGCGACCATTGCCAAGCCCGGCTGCAGCTTCGAGGACGCCATCGAGAACATCGACATCGGTGGCCCGGCCATGGTGCGCTCCGCCGCCAAGAACCACGCCCACGTTGCCATCGTCACCGATGCGGCCGACTACGCCGGCTTGGTCGAGGAAATGCAGGCGAATGGCGGCGCGCTGAGCCTCGCCACCCGCGTCAATCTGGCCAAGAAGGCCTTCAGCCACACCGCGGCCTACGATGGCGCCATTTCCAACTACCTGACTGCCCTGACTGCCGAGGGCGAGAAGGCCGCTTACCCGCAGCGGCTGAGCCTGCAGTTCGAGAAGGTGCAGGACATGCGCTACGGCGAGAACCCACATCAGAGCGCCGCGTTCTACCGCGACCTGCATCCGGCCCCGGGCAGCCTCGCCAACTACAAGCAGTTCCAGGGCAAGGAACTCAGCTACAACAACATCGCCGACGCCGACGCCGCCTGGGAGGCAGTCAAGCAGTTCGAGCAACCGGCCTGCGTCATCGTCAAGCACGCCAACCCGTGTGGTGTTGCTGTTGCGGCTGATCCGTACAGCGCCTACCAGCTGGCGTTCGCCACCGATACCACCAGCGCCTTCGGCGGCATCATCGCCTTCAACAAGCCGATCGATGTCGATACTGTCGAGGCCGTATCCAAGCAGTTCATGGAAGTGCTGATCGCCCCGGGCTACACGCCGGCTGCGCTGGAGCTGCTGGCCAAGAAGGTGAACGTGCGCGTACTCGAAGTCGCCATCGAGACGGGAGAGAACAAGTTCGACCTGAAGCGCGTCGGCGGTGGCCTCTTGGTGCAGACCCCGGATACCCACACGCTGACGCTGGCCGATCTCAAGGTGGTGACCAAGATCCAGCCGACCGAAGCTCAGCTCAAGGATCTGCTGTTCGCCTGGAACGTGGCCAAGTTCGTGAAATCGAACGCCATCGTGTTCTGCGGCAAGGGCCAGACCCTCGGCATCGGCGCCGGCCAGATGAGCCGGGTGGACAGTACCAAGATCGCCGCCATCAAGGCCCGCAATGCCGGCCTCGATCTGCGTGGCTCGGTGGCCGCATCGGACGCCTTCTTCCCGTTCCGCGACGGCGTGGACGTGATCGCCGAGAACGGCGTATCCGCCATCATCCAGCCGGGCGGTTCGGTGCGCGACGACGAGGTGATTGCGGCAGCCGACGAGCATGGCATCGCCATGGTGGTAACCGGCATCCGCCACTTCCGCCACTGAGAGGGCGGCTGCGCAGCCCGAAGATTTTGTCGCTGCGCGCCTCGTGTACCTTAACGTACACGTCGGCGCTGGCTTCGCGTCCTCGGGCTGTTCGCTCGCCCTGAGTTGCACCGTGTGAGGGTTTGCGCGGCGGTGTACCTTGACGTAGACGTTTTCACGAGTTCCGCGCCCTCGTGCGGCTCACCCCCGAATCGCGGGTTTGGTGTGCGTAGAGGTTTTCGGTTCGGTTGGGCTTGCTGGCCAACTGTGGGATGCGATTGCGCGAGGTGCTTCGCTTTTGCGTGGTGCCGAAGATTTGAAGTACCAAAGCGGCATGATCTGCGGCCGCTCGTTTCGAGATTCTGAATTGAAGGTAGGAGCGGGAAGGGCGTGGCAGCATCCCTTCGCTCTTCCCCCTTCTCCCTTCCCAAGGTGCTGTGATGAATATTCTTGTGATTGGTAACGGTGGCCGTGAACACGCGCTGGCATGGAAGCTTGCCCAGAGCCCGCGTGTCGCCAAGGTGTTCGTCGCGCCGGGCAACGCCGGAACGGCGTTGGACCCGAATCTTGTCAATGTAGCGGCGAGCACCATCCCCGAGTGGCTGGAGCTTGCCCGCCGCGAGCAGGTCGCCTTCACCGTGGTTGGCCCGGAAGCGCCATTGTCGCAGGGCGTGGTCGATGCCTTCCGTGCTGAAGGGCTGAAGATCTTCGGCCCGACCCGTGCCGCCGCCCAGCTCGAATGGTCCAAGGACTATGCCAAGGCCTTCATGAAGCGCCATGGCATTCCCACCGCTGCCTACGAAACCTTCAGCGATGCCAAGGCAGCGCATGACTACGTTACCGCACGCGGTGCCCCTATCGTGATCAAGGCCGACGGCCTGGCCGCCGGCAAGGGCGTGGTGGTGGCGTTGACGTTGGACGAAGCGCACGCCGCCATCGACATGATGCTGGACGGCAACAAGTTCAGCGATGCCGGTGCGCGCGTGGTGATCGAGGATTTCCTTGAAGGCGAGGAAGCGAGCTTCATCGTGATGGTCGATGGCAAGCACGTGCTGGCCATGGCCTCCAGCCAGGACCACAAGCGCCTGCTGGATGCCGACCAGGGCCCGAACACCGGCGGCATGGGCGCCTACAGCCCGGCCCCGGTGGTCACGCCGGAGGTACACGCCCGCGCCATGCGCGAGGTGATCCTGCCGACCGTGGCTGGCATGGCCAAGGATGGCATTGAGTACACCGGCTTCCTCTACGCCGGCCTGATGGTCGGCGCCGACAATGCGGTGAAGGTCGTGGAATTCAATTGCCGCTTCGGCGATCCGGAAACCCAGCCCATCATGATGCGGTTGAAGAGCGACTTCGTCGCGCTGATCGAGGCTGGCATCAACGGCACGCTGGACCAGGTCGAAGCCGAATGGGATCGCCGCGTCGCCATGGGCGTGGTGCTGGCCGCCGCCAACTACCCGGAAACGCCAAAGAAGGGTGACGTGATCACTGGCCATACGGTGAACGAGGAAGACGGCCATATTTTCCACGCCGGCACCTCGCTGAACGCTGCCGGCGAAGTCGTCACCGCCGGTGGGCGCGTGTTGTGCGTCACCGCGCTGGCCGACAGCTTCAAAACCGCGCAGAAGCGCGCCTACGAGCTGGTAGCTGGCGTGCACTTCGACGGCATGCAGTACCGCAGCGATATTGGCTGGCGGGCGATTGCGAGAAAGTGAGCCCGATCCTTCTCCAAATAAAAGCCGCCTTTGGGCGGCTTTTATTTTTGATTCGCCGGGTGTCGCATGGATTCATCGCACACGGGACTGCCGTGTGTCTGCAATGCGCCTGCCGCAAGTCATCCAGTCTCTCGTTGCTTTTCCAACGCAGACCTCTGGTTGCAGAGAACTGCGAAATCGCTTTCTTATTCCGGATGAATAATACTGGTGCGTGCCGCGTTGCCCAGCCGCGGCTACGTATTCAATTCCTGCCACTGCGGGCGCTGGTGCATTCACAAGGAGAAGGTTTTGGAGCCCGTTCTGAATTCATCATCGCAGTCACCTCGCTGGTTGCGACTCTGGCAAGGCTTAATGGGGCTGGGCCTGCTGCTCGGCATAACACTCAGCCAGGCCGCCGCCGATCTCGAGCCACTGCAACAAGGCCGCTTCAGGCATGGCTCGGTTACGCTGGCTGATGGCAAGGTGCTGGTCGTGGGCGGGGAAATCCTGCCTGGTGCTGAAGTGGTGGTCACGCAGACCACCGAGCTGTTCAACGCCGAGACCCGTCAGTTCCAGTTCGTTGCACCGATGCATACTGGCCGGGCCGGGCATGCCACGGTGCGCTTGCAGGACGGCAGGGTGCTGGCCGTCGGTGGTTACAACGCTACTGGCGCTCGCCCACCGGGCCTCACTACCGCCGAAATTTACGACCCGGTTACCAACCAGTGGAACCAGATCCCCTTGCAGATCGGCCGAGCCGAGCCCAAGGCTACGCTGTTGCCGAGCGGCAAGGTGTTGATTGTCGGTGGCAGCGCGTCCACCTTGAGCACCGAGCTGTTCGATCCACAAACCAATAGTTTCAGCGATGCAGGGAACCTGCCGCAAGGCTTGGAGGATTTCGCGCTGGTGGCGCTACCTGATGGCCGAGCCCTGCTCGCCGGTGGTGCGACCTCGGCCGGAGTCACCGTCAACAGCACGCTGCTGTGGGATCCGATGCAAGGTGGCTGGCGCAGCAATGCAACCCTGGCCCAGCCGCGCCGTTATGCCACGGCCACGCTGCTGGCCAATGGCAAGGTATTGGTGGCAGGCGGGCAATGTACCGACTGCGATTTTGCCGCCGAGTTGTTCGACCCGGCGACCGGTGCCTTCAGCAATACCGGCCCGACCCAGTCCAGCCACTACATAAACGAAACCGTGCTGCTGGCCGATGGCCGCGTATTGCTCTCGGGTGGCAGCAGCCGGGCCATCGAGCTCTACGACCCAACCAGCAATACCTGGGCGCTGGCCGGGCAATTGATCCGGTCCCAACCCAATAGCCGACTGGCTCTGCTTGGCGATGGCCAAACGGTCATTCTGAGCGGCAGCAGCTTCCGCGCAGGGGTCGGCGCCGTCGAATGGTTCAACCCAGCGTGCGCCGTTGTACCGAATGCAATCAGCCCCATTCAGCAGGCCTTCCCGATTCAGGGCGGCACCGGCATCGTCAATATCAACCTGCCGGCCCAGTGCTTGTGGTCGCCGTCGTGGCTGCCGACTTGGATTACGACCAGTACCACACAGGGCAGCGGCAGCGGCCCGCTGCACTTCAATGTTGCACCGTTCACACCAGCCAGTGCCGGCGAAACCCGGTCAGCCACGCTGCTGCTAAACGATGTCTCGGTCAACATCACGCAGTCGTCGACCACGCCGACCAGTGTGACGCTGAGCCCGACCAGCCAGACCTTCAATGTCAACGGTGGTAGCGGTGCTTTGTCGATCAGCGCAACGGCTGGTATGGCCTGGAGCGTGAGCAGCTTGCCGACCTGGGTGCAGGTTCAGGGCAATGCCAACGGCAGCGGCAATGGCCAGTTGTTCTTTACGGTGGCGGCCAATCCGGGTGCGATGCGCAGCGGCAATATTGTGATCAACGGCCGCATCTTTGCATTGACACAATCGTCGGCTACGCCGGAGTGCGACAATCCGGCGCTGTCACCGTCTTCGACCGCTGTGTCCTCTGGCGGAGGCAGTGCCACCACTACACTGACCACCGGCGCGAACTGCAGCTGGGTTGTGGCCGACCTGCCGAGCTGGGTGACGATCACCTCTGGGAATACCGGTTTGGGGGGGAGCCAGTTGCGCTTCGGCATTGCTGCCAACCCTGGCGTGGCACGTAGTGCGGTGCTGAACATTGCCGGTCGTAGCTTTGTGATCAGCCAGTACGCGAATCAGGCGGCACTATGTGCCAACACAACCTTTGCGCCAAACGAGCAGACAGTAGGTGCGAACGCCACCAGCAGCCCATTCAGTTTCACGGTCAATACTACCAGCGGCTGCCAATGGTCGATTACCGGCAAGCCATATTGGCTGCGCTGGGATTCGTCGAGCACGGGCAGCGCCTCGGCGACAGTGCGCTACACACCGGCGGTCAACTATGGCGCCGCGCGCTCAAGCATACTGAGCTTTGGCTCGACCAAAATCACCATCAACCAGCAGGGCAGTCCCTTGCCGATCAATTGCAAGCCGATCACGATCCCACCGAATCAGACTGTGCTTGGCAAACTCGAGACCAGCGATTGCACCGCCAGCTACCGGGGCGGCAATTACGTCAGTGATCGTTACCTGTTCCGCGGCACCCCGGGCATGCGCTTTGCCGTCGTGGTCAAGGGGGATTTCGATAGCTATGTCTCGCTATTCGATCCCTATGGCAAATTTAGCGGGTCGAATGACAATGTGGGTCCGGGTAGCACCGATTCCCGTCTACCGCCATCGGGTTACATCCAGCTGGTCTCGGGAAACGACGGCGATTATCTGATCGAGGTTACTGCTGCCCAGCCTGCGGGGTTCGGCAATTACACGCTGCAGCTCATTCAATAGTGGCGCTTGCCTGTCGTATGTGGTCGCCAACGGCTGACGGACAGTAATGCTCCGTCTTAATACCAAAGAAAACCGCCGGGGAATCGGCGGTTTTCTTTGGTAGATGTTTACTTTCGATCGCAGTGTCGTGCTGCGATCAGGTCGCGAGCCAGGCCCACCAAGGCTCGGTTTCATGATTCATACCGGGGCTACCGCGGTTGATACCAAATTCTTTGTGGTACCCCAGTGCTGTTCGAGCCACATAGGCCCGAGAGGTCTATAGCCTTCCCTATTTGCGGAAGTTCATTTTCCACTACGTATCACATTAGGCCCTTGAAGCTCTAAAGAGCAACTTTTTTGTTGCAATTTAAAGCGGGGAGGTGCATGCTAAATATGCAACTATTTTGTTGCTATGGGAGCATGCCATGAACCACTATCAGCAAACCCTCACCGTGGCGGCCGATCCGGCGGTCGTCTACGCCGCGCTGACTACAAAAGCCGGGCTGCAGGGCTGGTGGACGCAGGATTGTGATGTCGATACCCAGGTTGGCGGCACCATAAAGTTTCGTTTCGGCGCCCACTACAAGCACATGCGCATCGAGCAGCTCTCGCCGGGGCAGGAGGTGCGCTGGCTGTGCACGGTTGCGCATATCGATATGGATCGATTCCAGAGCAAGAATGAATGGGTGGGCACGCAGCTGTTGTTCCGCCTTGCGCCTGCAGGTGAAGGTAGGACGCGGTTGGATTTCGAGCATGTCGGCCTCGTGCCGTCATTCGAGTGCTACGATCTGTGCCAGAACGGCTGGCAGCATTTCATGGCCAGCCTGCAGCACTATGTCGAGACCGGTGTGGGCGAGCCGTTCCGCCCGACCGAAGCCTGCCCGGCCAGTGCCGCAGCCTGAGGAGTAGCGCATGACGACCGAAGCACAACAAAGCGACCGCATCGAGCGCAGCATCGTGATCAACGCCTCGCGCGACAAGGTGTGGCGCTCGCTTACGCACGCGGAGACCTTCGGTACCTGGTTCGGCGCCGAGCTTGCGGGGCAGGTGTTCGAGCCGGGGCGCCGCGTGCGCGGGCGGATCGCGATCTGCGGTTTCGAGCATGTGTTCTTCGATGTGGTGGTCGATCGCATCGAGCCGCAGCAGCGTTTTTCCTTCCACTGGCATCCGTACCCGGTCGATCCCAAGGTGGACTACACGCTGGAGCAGCCCACCCGCGTGGAGTTCACGCTCGCCGATGCGCCGGACAGCGCCACGCTGTTGAAGGTGGTCGAATCGGGCTTCGATGGTGTGCCGCCGCACCGGCGTTTCGAGGCCTTCCGCATGAACAACCAGGGCTGGCAGGCGCAGCTCCTGAACATTTCCAACTATGCCCAACAACAATAAACCCGAAGTGCAGGCGGGGTTCGCCCTGCCTGCCTTTGCCGAATCCGGCGATGCGCTGGCTCGCATCTTTGCTGCGCTGGGCGATCCCATCCGGCTCAAGCTCGTCGCCATTCTCTGTGCCGGTGGCGCGTTCTCCATCACCCAGCTGACCACCAGCACCGACATTACCCGCCAGGGCGTGACCCGCCATCTGCAAGTGCTGGCCGATGCCGGCGTGGTGCGCGATGTGAAGGTGGGGCGGGAGCGGCTGTGGCAGCTTGACCCGGCGCAGGTGGCACTGGCACGGCAGACGCTGGAGGCGATTGGCCGCGAATGGGACGTGGCGCTGAACAAGCTCAAGCTGTTCGTCGAAGCGCAATAGCGCTGCCGGGCGTTGCCACCGGCGTTTGTCGGTGCCTGTGGCCCGCCCACAGCGACGGTATGCCGATTTACTGACTGATCGCGTATTCCACGGTGACGACCACGCGGGCGAGCTTGGCGATGGTTGATTTGTCGTAGGCGCCGCCGTAATCGCTGTCACTACCGCCTCCTTGAGCTGGCAGGATGTAGAACGCCCCCTGGTTCGCCGACTTCATCGCGCCGACCCGGGCGCCGCCCGTCTTGGCGAATTCACCGGCGCGGTCGCGCGCATTGCGCGTGGCATCGGCGATCAGCGACATCTTCACCGCTTCGAGCGTGCTGACCAGGTATTCCGGGTCCTCCACCGCGATCGGCAGACCGCTTTCCACCAGTTGCACGATCTTTCCGGCAGCCGCGTCGACGCGTTTTACGTCGTTGCTCGCGAGCTGTACCGATTGGCTGGCGACATACTGCTCGATCTCCCGCGTCTGCCGGCCTTCCTCATCCTGCCGGTGGACGACGGTATAGTTCTCGCGATCGAAAGAAATCTGCTGCTCGGTGAAGCCCTGTTGTTTCAGGAAGTCGACCACTGCCGGGCGATGGGTACGCAGCGCTGCAAATGCTTCGGGCAAGCTGGTTGCGCCGCCCTGTACCACGATGCGCCAGCGCGCCTGATCGGCGGTGACGGCTTTTTCCGCCAAACCCTTTACCGACACCGATTGCTTGTTGTCACTGATGCGGCCGGCGGTGTAGCTGACGATGGCGGCAGAAAGCACCAGCCCGATTGCGATGCTGATGCCCAAACCCAGTACTGAATCCCGCATCCCCGCCATTGCTTTCTCCTGATTGACGAAACCAGCAGTAGAGCATGCGGGCAAGGCAGCAACAAGGATGGGCGTTTGCCACTAACGGTTCTGCCCCACGACCTTCGCCCGCGACCCATTGCCACGTTTGCGCCCGGCTGCTGTCACAGCAGTTTAATTGTGTAGACATCTCCCCTTCATCTGCGACCACCACAATCCGCGGCTATTGCAGCTACCCGG